>NZ_JBTNDG010000010.1:0-95586 GCF_054511125.1 Arthrobacter sp. TMN-50
GTTAGGGTGGGACATTGAAGACCTCCTGGTCGGTGGATGCTCTTGACAAGCCCCACTACACCCGGAGGTCTTCTTCATGTCACCACACCACGCCGACCGTCACCAACCTCTGTGGTCAATACACCTAGGACGTGTCTCCTTACTGGCGTAGCCAGATGAGGACGGCATCGAGGGCGGCTCCGGAGCGGTAGGTGATGGCGGGTTTGTCGTATCGGGTGGCGTTGCTGCGCCATTGCTTGACGATGTTGAAGGACTGCTCGACGACGGACCGGCCTTTCCCGCCAGCACTGCCTATAACCAGGCCTTGACGTAAAGTCAGTCTACGTGCGGTGGCTCGGAGGCGGGCGGTTGACCGAAGCCCTTTCGGCTCATAGTCCCCCAGTCGGTCTTGCCCCGCCAGTAGCGCCACAGCCCGCGCAGCCGCCAGACCACGGTGAGCTGGCGGTAGCCGACGCCTTCGACGATGCTCCAGAACAGCAGCAGCAGCAGGTCCGACCACCGCTGGTAGCGCCGGTAGGAGAACTCCTCCAGGAGCATGACCGCCACGTTCAGCAGCACGCCCCAGCCGTAGGCCACCGCAAGGAACAGCAGGGCGAATTTGACGTCGACTGCCCCCATCAGCAGACCCACCGGCACAGCCACCACCCCGAGCGCCTCCACCACCGGCCCCAGCAGTTCAACGATGACGTAGTACGGATATACCACCAGGCCCAGCGATCCGTAGCGCGGGTTGAGCACCATGCGCCGGTGGCGGCGCAGGACGTCGGCCAGCCCGCGGTGCCAGCGGTCCCGCTGCCGGCCGAGCACGCGCAGGGATTCGGGCACTTCGGTCCATGCCACGGGGTCCGGCACAAAGTCCACCCGGCTGGCCGTCCCGTCGTCTCGGCCGCGACGGCGCAGGTCGGCGATCAGCTCCATGTCCTCCCCAACGGTGTCGTGAACGTACCCACCGACGTCGAGCACGGACTGGCGGCGGAACAGCCCGAACGCTCCGGAGATAATCAGGTTGCCGCCCAGGTCGTTCCAGCCGAGGCGACCGAACAGGAAGGAACGCAGGTATTCCACGGCCTGGCACCCCGCTAGCAGCCCGCGCGGAACCCGCACTTCCAGCACACGCCCGTTGGCGACCCGGGAACCGTTCGCCACGCGGATGGTGCCGCCGGCGGCCACCACCCGATCGTCGGTCAGGAACGGCCGGACAATTCGCAGCAGGGCGTCGGACTCAATGAGCGTATCGGCGTCGATGGCGCAGACCAGTTCCCCGGTGGCGCAGTTTAGGCCGGCGTTGAGCGCATCGGCCTTCCCGCCGTTTTCCTTGTCCACTACGAGCAGTTGCGGGTGTACCCGTGACCGGTACAGCCCCCTGATCGGCTGCGAGTGCACCTGGTTGCGGAAGATTGGATGGATGGGATGCAGGTCGAAGGTGCGGATCAGCACCTCCATGGTGGAGTCGGAAGAGCCGTCATTGATGAGCACTACCTCCAGGGCCGGATACTGCAGCATCAGCAACGCCTGGACGCTCTCGGCGACGTTGGCTTCCTCGTTGTAGGCCGGGGCCAGGGCGCTGATGGTGGGTGAAACCTCGGAGCCCAGCAGGCCGATGCGGTCCTCTTCCCACACCTGTAGCCGGTGGCGGCGCATTGCAGTTACTGCGCTGACGAGCAGCGCGGTCTGGAAGCCGTTGACCACAATGAAGTAGGCGAAGACTGCCCAAGCAAAGAACACTAGGACGTTGGTTAGGACGACGGTGATCATCGCGCCCGGCCGGGTCCGGGGAGGTCGAGCACCTGTCGGGCCATGTCCCGGGCGAACCGGTCCGTGCTCGCTAGCGCCCGCTGCAAATAGAGCCGACCGGGCCCGCCGAGCCCGTCCAGGGCAAGTCCGGCCGCACGCCGGACCTCCCATGCCGGATCCGCTAGCCTCGCCGACAGCAGCGGCACGCTCGGCCAGTGTCCCAGTCCGGCGAGCCCGGACGCGGCCCTCGCCCGTACCTCGGGCGCCGGGTCCGTCAGGAAGGCCTCGAGGGCCTGGACGGCGCCTGCTCCGCCGCTGGAGGCGACGACGCGCGCGACCGCGGCACGCACCTCCGGGTCGGCGTGGTCCCGGTACGCCAGGGCGGGCCCGAGCAGCTCGGGATCGTTCAGGCGGGCGCCGATGTTCAGCGTGGTGGCCGGTGCCTGCGGATCCGGGCCAGCTAGATGTGCAATTATCGCCGGGACGCTGTGCCGGCCGAGGCGTATCAGGGTGGACTGGGCCGTCAGCCGGCAGGACAGGGAGTCGTCGCTTAGCATCCGTACAAGCCGTGGCACAACGGCCGTGCCGGGATGGCTGGCCGTCCATGCAGCGGCGGCGGCACGCACTTCCGGCCGGGGGTCGTCCAGCAGTGGCGGCACGAGATCCTCGCCAGCGCCCAGAATGATGAGCATCCGCACCGCTTTCAACCGCCGGGCCCAGCTTCGGCTGCGGCACCAGCGCGTGGCGCGTTCCAGGAGCAGGCCGTAGGTCGGCAGCTCGGCGAGCCTGGCGCGCCCGTCCGAATCGACGCTGCGGGTGGCCTCGGCCATGGACTCCACCGTTTTGTCCAGTGGCAGTTTCGGCAACGCTGGCACGTCGCGGGCCCCGGCGAGGGCCCTGGCGAGGATGTCACGGCTGGCCGCTACGGCTGCATGCAGCCGGGCAGCGCGCAGTTGCCGGAACGCCGCGTGCCCGAATACGAGGCTCAGGCCGGCTCCGAGAATCGCCGATTCAGCGAGTAGGACCGTGAACAGGGCGTTGTAAAGGCCCACCTCAGCTGCTCAGGGCCCTGCGGAGCCGCTGCATCAGCACTGGCACGCTGAAGGGTTTTGCAACGTGGTCAAATGCGCCCTGCTTGAGTGTGTCCACGATTTCCTGTTCACTGGAGCGGGCAGTCAGCATGATGACGCGCGTATCCGCCAGGTTGCCGGTGGAAGCCATCTCGCGTAAAACTCCCAGGCCGTTGAGGATGGGCAGATCGACGTCGAGGAGTACCACACGCGCCCGAAGCGCGGCCGGGCTGCCGGCCAGCTGGTCTGCTGCCGCCCGGCCATCGGCGAAATGCCGGTACCGGTAGCCGTAGGTGGTCAGCGCGTGGCCGAGCAGCTCAGCCAGAAGCGGATCGTCTTCGACCACCGCTACGTCGATGTCGTATCCGGCGGAGGCAGATTCGACGGAGAGCACCCGGCGCCGGCCCTCCTCCTTGGCCCGGTACATGGTGCGGTCCGCGGCCCGGAAGAGCTCCTGCAGGTTGAGGGCGTCCTGCGGGTAAGAGGCGACGCCGGCGCTGAAGCTGACTGTGATGGGCGGCCCGTCCGGGGTCATAAACGATTCCCGGCCAAGCAGCTCCAGTATGGAGGCCATCTGGTCGACGGCATCGTCGCGGGCCATCCCGAACATGCCGAGCAGGAATTCCTCGCCGCTCCAGCGCGCAGCGACGGTGTCGCTCTGGGCGGACTCCTGAAGCAGCGCGCCAAAGCGGCGCAGCACGTCGTCGCCGGTGGTATGCCCGTGGGAATCGTTGACGGCCTTGAAGCGGTCCAGATCCAGGAGGACAAGGGAAAGCGGCTGGCCGTGCCGCTCGGCCAGCGCCAGCATACGCTGGAGCTCACTTTCGGCGTGCCGCCGGTTGGACAGTCCGGTCAGTGAATCGGTCTTCATGATCTCGCGCAGCAGACGGTTCCGCTTGAGCTGGTTGCGGATGCGTGCCACCAGTTCGGGGCCACTGAAGGGTTTGGTCACGAAGTCGTCCGCTCCGGCGTCAAAGATGTTCGCCACGCTCTCCGGATCGCCTCGTCCGGTCAGGAAGAGGACGGGAAGGCCCGCCCAGGAGCCGTCGCTGCGCAGAACCCGGCAGAGTTCGTCGCCGCGTATGCCGAGCATGTCCAGGTCGAGCACCACAAGGTCCGGCTGGACCTCCTCGAGCACCTCCCAAAACCGCAAGGGGTCGCCGAGCCCGACGGTGCGCAGGCCTTCGGCCGCCAGCACGGCATCGACCGCGGAGAGGATGGCGGGATCGTCGTCGACGGCGAGCACAGTGCTGCCTGCCGGATCGGTGCGCGAGAGCATTCCCTGCACGGCGGAGACCAGCCCCTCCGGGGGCGAATCGGCGCCGATGAACCCCAGGGCGCCGGCGCGCGCGGCCGCCACCCGGTCGGAAAACGCATTCGGCGGGGTGAGGGCCAGGGTGGGCACGGGCGGATCCAATGTGCGAAGCCGGGTGATGATGTCAATTCCGACGTCGCCGGCGCCGATTTCGACCAGAGCCGCCACCGGGGGCTGCCCCCCTTCCGGCAGCCAGGCGTGGGCGCCCAGGACCAGCGCCTCGAATGTCCGCGTAGCGGCGGCCGTGATCAACTGTTCGCGACGGGCGCGATCGGTCATGGAGACGACGATTGTACGCGGGGCGGAATCGGGCCCCGCAGAGGCAGACCCGGCGGGCTCGGGGGCCGCAGCTGAACCTGGCCGCTCAGCAGCCGGCGCTGCGGCCAGTACCGCGGGCGCCGGAGCGCCCGGGCCGCGGCTGAGCTCGGTCCGCAGGGCCACCACCCCGTCCGCGGCCGCGAGCATCCGGTCCAGGGGGATCGGCGCTGCCCCCTTAAGGATATGCTCCAGCTGGCGCGCGGCCTCGGACGCCTGATGGAAGCCGAACGTACCGGACGAGCCGGCGAGCTTGTGGGCGGCGCGTTCGGCCTCCCGGCGCTCGTCGGCCCCCAGCCGGTCCTCGATCAGGGCGGCCACCGCATCCTCGATCAGCGCCACCCGCGACAGGGCCTCTTCACGGTTGTTGTTCCAGATGGCGCGGATGACCGCGCCGGGGTCGCGCGCGGTCACGGAGCCCAACCCATAATCCCCGCAATCTGTTCGCTCAGCGCCATCGGGTCGAAGGGTTTGGCGAGCACCCCGGCTACGCCAAGGGAGGTGAAACGAGCCCGGTCTGCCTCCTGAGTCTTGGCCGTCAGGAGGATGACCGGCACCGAACGCGTCTCCTCGTGTTCCTGCAGCCGCACGAAGGTTCCGGGCCCGTCCAGGCCTGGCATCATGACGTCAAGCACGATGGCGTCCGGAGGGCTGTTCCGCGCCTTTTCAAGGCCTTCGAGACCGGATGAGGCCGTGTCGACATCGTAGCCGCCGACCATTTCCAGGACCGTCCGCGCCACCTCGCGGATGCCATCGTCGTCGTCCACAAGCAGGATGCGCCGGGGGTTAGTCATGGCTGGGTTCCTCCGCAGTCTGGGTGAGCCTGCCGAGCAGGTTCACCACGTGGCGTTCAAATTCGTCCGGGGTGACCCGGCCCTTGGTGAAGAACCCGGTCTTGCCCAGGCGCAGGCGCTTGCGGTCCGCTTCGGTCAGGTCCCGCGCACTGTAGACAGCCAATGGCACGCCCCGCAGCCGGGAATCACGGCGCAGCTGGGCGACCAGAGCGTAGCCGTCCTGGTCCGGCAACTGGAGGTCCAGGACCACCAGGTCCGGAACAATATGCGCACACAGGGCCAGCGCCTGGCGGGCCGTCGGCGTGTGGTGCACCTCGATACCCAGCTGCCTGAACCGTTCGGTCAGCACGGCCGCCAGGTCCTCGTCATCCTCCACCAGCAGCAGCTTCGGGCCGGCCTCGCTGCGGCCGATGGCCTCGTCGACGGCGATCAGCAGCCCCTCCAGGTCCACCGGCTCGTCAATGACGAGGCCTTCGGCCTCGGCGACGATTTTGTCACCGCCGAAGCTGAGGAAGACCACCGGAAGGTCCTTCGTTTCCGGGTCGTCCCGTAGAGCTACGACGGCGTCCCAGCCGGCCACGTCCGGCCGCTGCTGTTCGATCAGGATGACCGAGGGCCGGTGTTCGACGGCGGCCCGGGACAACTGGGTGCTCTCTGTCACCTCGATGGGGCAGTAGCCGTGCGGCAGGAGCATGTCCCGGATGGTGCCGCGCACGGACGCATCGTCCCCGAAGATAAGGACCTTGGGGCCGGCCGGTTCCTCGCGGGCCGCCGAGGCGGGCACTCCAGGCAGCGCCACGGTGAACACGGCGCCGCCGCCGGGCGCGTTCTCGGCCCAGATCCGGCCGCCGTGCTGTTCGGCGATGGTGCGGCAGATGGCCAGGCCCAAGCCCGTGCCGCCCTTGTCCCGCGAGTCGGTGGCATCGACCTGCTGAAACCGTTCGAAGATCCGCTCGAGGTCTTCCGGCGGGATTCCGCGGCCCTGGTCGCGAACCTGGATGGTAACTCCGTGGCGGTCGCCGCGGATCATCAGGCGCACCTGCGAGCCGGCGGGCGAGAACTTGATGGCGTTGCTCACCAGGTTGGTCAGGGTCTGTTCGATCCGGTCCGGGTCCGCCCACACCTCGACGGATTCGACGTCCAGCACCAGTGACACCCCGGCGGTCTCAGCCATGGCGCGCATGACCTCCCGGGTCCGTTCGGCCAGGACCGCAATATCGCATTCCTGCAGTTCCAGTGTCACCTTGCCGGAGTTGAGCCGTTCGATGTCCAGGATATCGTTGATCAGGCGGACCAGGCGGTCGGTGCTATGGGCGGCGATCTCCACCATCTGGTGTCCGCGCTCGTTGAGGGATCCCAGCAATCCGGCCCGGAGCAGCCCCAGGGCGCCGTGGATGGACGTCAGTGGCGTGCGCAGCTCGTGGCCCACCACGGAGACAAACTCATTCTTGGCCCGTTCGGCGGCATGCCGTTCGCTGACATCCCGGAGGACGGAGCTGTGGACGAGGCGGGCGCCGTCGTTGGTGGTCCATGCGGACACCTCGGCAGGGAATTCGCTGCCGTCGCGTCGCCTGAGGACGTGCTCAAAATATTCTGCGGGTGCCCGGTCGGCGCCGCCCTCGCTGCGAAGCCTGAACAGCCGCTCCACGGTTTCACGGTGCTCAGGTGGGGCTACCAAGGACCCGAGCGGCTGTCCCAGAGCCTCCTGGCGTGACCAGCCGAACGTATTCTCAGCCTGGACGTTCCACTCTGTGACGACCCCGTCCCCGCGGAACTGGATGTAGGCCTCTCCTGCCGACTCAATAATCCGCCGGCCCAGTTCCTCGCTGCGCTGGACAGCTTCCAGGGAGGCATGCTGGTCCGTGATGTCCAGCAGGGTTCCCACCACCGTGGAGCGTCGGCCGCCCTCGTCGATGATCAGTTCGCCGCGGCTGTGCACCACCATGTCGCTTCCGTCAGCCCGGTGGCCCCTGTAAGTGAAATCGATGCCGTTCACTTCGTCCAGGATGCGCATCGCCGAGGCGAGCGCCCGTTCACGGTCCTCCGGCCGGACCGTAGCCAGCCAGGCGTCCACATC
Organism: Arthrobacter sp. TMN-50; assembly: GCF_054511125.1. NCBI lineage: Bacteria > Bacillati > Actinomycetota > Actinomycetes > Micrococcales > Micrococcaceae > Arthrobacter > Arthrobacter sp. TMN-50. Next base: position 7,306 of record NZ_JBTNDG010000010.1, read on the forward strand.
CTCGTTTCCGTCTCCGGGGGCCATACCATGCAGGAGATACATGCCCTTGGTCCATGACACCTTGTTGGTCCCGAGATCCCACTCCCAGCTGCCCAGCCGGGCCACACCTTCGGCGGTGGAGAGGCGGTTTTCGCTGAGCCGCAGGGCCCGCTCCTGCTCCAGCTGGGGCCGCAGGTCCCGCATGACTTCCGTGACGTACGAGTCGCCGACGGACAGAGCCTGGTGCAGATGGGAGGTGACCTGAACGGGAATCGGAGTGCCGTCCATCGCCTGCAGTTGCCGCTCGCCCTGCCAAATACCGTCGCGCTCCAGCGACGGCATGTCCTCCGCGTAGATCCGTTCCAGCTCCTCAGGAGCGAAGATGGAGCTGATCCCCAGCTCCGTCGCTGACTCGTCCACGCCGAGCATTTTCCGGCCGCCCGGGTTCATCCATATGACGCTGCCATCCGGATGTCCCACCAAGGCAAGATCCGGGCTCGCCTCAACGATGGAGGCCAGCTGGTTGCGGGCGATTTCGGCCCGCCGGACGTTGGCACGCTCCGTTTCGGCCAGCCGCCACGAAATCAAGCCCGCCATGCTGGCGAGGATAATAAAGCCGCCATGCACCAGACCCCACAGGACGGGTGCAAGGCCTGCAGCCTCATGGTTGTATACGGCGTGCGGGAACAGCAGACCGACCACCCCGTGGTGGATCACCACGTAGGCCAGAGTGAGGGCGAAAGGCAGCCATTCCTGGTAGAGCGTGATGAACGCTACCGCGGCGAAGAAGTGGAAGTGGCTTTCAATTAGTCCGTCCGTGAAGTGGATCAGCACGGCGCTGCAGCTCATCAGTGTCAGCACGGACAGGATCATGCGCATGCGCCGGCTCAGCGTGGGGAAGCTCGACAAAGCCGCTCCGACGGCCAGCAGACCGACTTCGAGCGCAATGTGCCAGGGGATGGTGCCGGAGAGGACGCCGGTGACGGCCAGCACCGGGATATGCAGCCACAATACCCAGAGCATCGCTTGGTGGCGACGCGCCCAGATCTCATCGGACAGCCCTTCCCCTGAGGGGAGCCAGGTGCGGATGCGTTCAGGCCAGGTGGTGACGACAGCGCTCATGTGAACAGTATCTCCGACGAATGCCCATTCCCACGTTTTAGGCCTGCCATCCCAGAATTCCCGCAACCTGGTGACTCAGGCCCATCGCCTCTAACGGCTTGGTGAGCATTCCCGACATACCCAACGCAACGAAGCGGACGCGGTCGGCGTCCTGTGTTTTGGCTGCGCGTAAGGTGGCATTCCCTTTGTCATCGTCAACGAGCAGGATGCGCCTCGGGTTGATGCCTCCGCATCCGAAGCCTTGCGTCGGGCCGGAGGTTGGCTACCACGGCGTGTCAATCCTCATCCGGTGATACCAGGTCCAGAACTACCCGGCCGTCAGCGCCCCGATCACCATCGGTGGATCAAGGCTAGGACGTGTCTATTGGCGTAGCCAGATGAGAACGGCATCGAGGGCGGCTCCGGAGCGGTAGGCGATGGCGAGTTAGTCGTATCGGGTGGCGTTGCTGCGCCATTGCTTGAAGATGTTGAAGGACTGCTCGACGACGGACCGGCCTTTGTAGGCCTCGCTGTCGAAGTCCACCGGTCGGCCGCTGCGGACGCCTTTGCGTTTGCGGTTGGCGATTTGGTGCCGGGGCGCGGGGTGATACCGGTGCGCGATGCCCTCGGCGACCTGTTGGTCGTTTCGGAACGGGCGGCCGCGTTGGCCGTCGGAGCATGGGCAGCAACGGCTCAACGCGGGCACGAATCCGCGCCCGCTTGCCCATGCTCGTCCAGTCCGGTGGAGGGAAGACAGCTCGTTAATGAACTGCCGGTGAACGGCTCACTGCCTTTCGGCCAAGGCTGCAACCCCGTCAGTCCGGACCGCAGCGGCGGCTCGCTCGTCCTTGCGGTGCCGGAGCTGGCCGATCAGTGTCACCACCGAGGTGAGGACCGCTGAGAGTGCAATTCCCACCCAGAGATCGATGTGAAGTGCCGCGGCCCCGACGAGGGCGCCGAGCAGAATCAGCGAGATAGCGAGGGCGCGGCGCATCCAGAACGGGCTCTTCCCTCCGGCTAGGCGTGAGTCCGAGGCCAGTCCGGTGATGGTGGACGTTACCACCACCGTGGTGATCTCAGCGACCTTGAGGCGCTTCGCCGTCGCCGCCTGAATGCCCATGGCGAGGGCAAGTGTGCTGGTGGTGACGCTACCCAGGGCGTGGTCAGCGGTCACATCGACCAGGGCGGTAAAGAGGGCAAGGCCACCGATGAGTATCGACACCATCAGGAAGGTCAAAGAGGTTCGTCCGCTCCACCCCTCGGGGGCCTTGCGCAACACCCGCCCGCCCAGGACGGCGCCAACCATGAAGAAGAGCAGCGCCAGCGCTGGGCGCAGCACCGGCAGGTCGCTCCCACCGGCGATGGCCATGCCCAGCAGCACAACATTTCCCGTCATGTTCCCAGTGAAGACCTGGTCCAGGCCGAGGAAGCCCACGGCATCCACGACGCCGGTCGAAAACGTGAGAGTCAACATCAGCCACAGGTGGAGTCGCTCGGTGGAGACGGGCTGACGGTTCATGGATCCTCCGGGGTTATTCGAACCAGCGCTAAACGACCTGTTGTTATACGAACCGTCATATTTCAAACGGCATGTATACAAAATACACGTTTCTGTTTATCGTTGTATGCAATCGGTCACATGAGACCTGCGCCACATGCAGCCCCCGCCTCCTGAACCAAGGATAGAAATGCCGCTTACACCACCTATGCATCCGGTCCGGCCGGACTCGCGATCCCGGTCTGCACTCAAGACCACCGGCGTGTTTGCGAGTGCCGCCGCCGTGGTCCTCGCGATGACTGCCTGCCAGCCGCTTCAGGCCCTCGAGCCAGCACCCGAACGCGAAGAGATCACTACCGCGTCGCTCGAAGGCAAGACCATTGTTGAGGGAGGGGACCTGGTGATGGCGCTCTCCGCTGAGCCCGACCGCCTCGACCCGACGACGTCGTCGTCCCTCTACACCCGCTATGTCATGCAGACCATGTGCCAGAAGCTGTACGATATCGATGCCGCGGGTGAACTCATCCCGCAGCTCGCCACCGAGCTTCCCGAGGTCTCCGCTGACGGGCTGACCGTCTCGATCCCGGTGCGGGAGGACGCGGTGTTCGCCGACGGCACCGAGTTCAACGCCGAAGCGGTCCGCAAAACCATCGACCGCCACCTGAATCTGGAGGGCTCGTCCAGGGCCAGCGAGCTTGGGCCGATCACCGGCATCGAAGCGACCGACGAATACACGGTGGAAATCACCTATGAGACACCGTTCGCCCCGCTGACTGCGGCACTCGCCGACCGCGCGGGCATGATGCTCTCGCCGCAGGCCCTCGATACGGCCGGCGAAAACTTCGGTGACAACCCGGTGTGCGTGGGCCCGTTCAAGTTCGTCGACCGCGTCCCCCAGACCTCCATCTCCGTCGAGCGGGATCCGCTCTATTACGACGCAGAGAACGTCCACCTGGATAGCATCACCTACCGGATCATCACCGACGCGAATATCCGCGCTGCGAACCTGCGGTCCGGCGATGTCCACGTAGCCGACACCATTTCGCCCCAGGACATTGATGCCCTGACCCGGGAGGAGGGGATCGGGGTGCTGCAGGTCGGGTCCCTCGGCTATCAGGGCCTCACCATCAATGTCGGCAACACCGACGGCGTCGGCGAACCGGTGGGCACCATCGACACGCCCCTCGCCCAAGAGGCAGCCGTACGGATGGCCCTGTCCATGTCAATTGACCGGGAAGCCCTCGTGAACACTGTCTTCAACAGCTGGTACCAGCCTGCCTGCTCGCCCGTGTCCCCGGAAAGCCCCTTCACTTCAGAACTCAGTGAGGACTGCCCACCGTTTGATCCGGAAGGCGCCGTCGCACTACTCGAAGAGGCGGGCATCGAAACCCCGTACAAGATCGAGATGCAGGTCTCCAACGCTCCCGACACGCTGCGCTTCGCCCAGGCTCTGCAGGCGGCGGTGTCCGAGGAGGGCGCGTTCGCCCTGACGATCGTTCCGGTGGAATATTCGACGCTGCTGGACGTGCAGTCCCGCGGCGACTTCGAAATGCTGCAACTGGGCTGGTCGGGCCGCGTTGACCCGCACGGGAACATGTTCAACTTCCTCTCCACCGGCGGTGGCAACAACTACTCCGGCTACAGCGAGGACGACGTTGATACCCTGCTCCGGCAGGCCGCGCAGACCATCGACGAAGGCGAACGCGCCGACCTGTACGGCCAGGCGATCGAGAAGGTCCAGGAAGACAACCCGCTCATCTACCTGTACCGGGTGCGCAGCCTCACCGCCTACACCACGAACATTGCCGGGGTGGAAACCTTCGCGGACGGCGTGGTGCATCTCAGTAACGTGGCATTCGTCGAAGGATCAGCCTCGCCTGTTGCTGCGGAGGTCACCCGATGATCCGCTACGTTGGCGCCCGACTCTGGCAGTCGGTACTGACCCTGCTCCTGGCGTCGCTGGTGGTTTTCATCGGCGTCAGGCAGCTTCCGGGCGACCCCGCCCTGGCCATGGCTGGCGAGGAGGCGACCCCCGAGCAGGTGGAGACAATCCGTGAACAGCTTGGCCTGAACGACTCCCTGACCAGCCAGTACTTCACCTTCATCGGCAACATCATGCGCGGAGACTTCGGTGAATCGACCCGCACCGGCACTCCCGTCACCGAACTGATTGCCACCACGTTGCCCGTCACGCTGTGGCTGTCCGCCTACGCGATCGTGGTGGCCGTCGTCGTCGGGATCCTGTTCGGCGTGATCGCCGAGCGGTTCCGCGGGCGTTGGCCGGAATGGCTGGCCAACGGGTTTGCGCTCATCGGATTGTCGGTGCCGAACTTCTGGTTGGGCATCCTTGCGATCCTGTATCTGTCGGTGACCCTCGGCTGGTTCCCAGCGTCGGGGTATGTGGATGTGGCGTCCGACCCGCTGCGCGGGTTGTACTACCTGACCCTCCCCGCGGTCATTCTGGGCACCGGGCTGGCAGCCGTGATCATGCGGCAGACCCGGGCATCGATGATCGAAACCATGAGTACCGACTATGTGCGGACTGCCCGGGCCAAGGGCCTGGGGCGGGGCCGGGTGCTGACGCGGTACGGCCTGCGGAACTCGTTGATCGTGGTGGTCACGATCGTGGGGCTGCAGCTTGGCGGCCTGATTTCGGGTGCCGTGGTGACCGAGCGGATTTTCGCGCTGCCGGGCTTCGGGAAACTCACGCTCGACGCCGTGTTCACCCGTGACTACCCGGTCATCCAGGCCGTTGTCCTGATCATCACCATCTCGTACATCGTGATCAACCTGGCCGTGGACATTTTGTACTCAGTCGTCAACCCGAAAATCCGAGTCGGAGGAGCCAACTAATGGCCGCTACTGAAATCGCACCCCTGGGGACCGGCCCGGTGATCGGACCTGACGGAGCGGGCCTCGGCTCGGCCCGCGGCCGGATCTGGCGCTCGCTGCGCCGCAACCCGCTGGGAATTGCCGGGGGCCTCATGCTCGCACTGGTGGTGCTCGCAGCGGTGCTGGCGCCACTGATCGCACCCTACGATCCCACCGAGGTCCACTTCGACGCACCCTTCCAAGACCCGCTCACCGTGGGCTATCTGCTGGGCACCGATGACCTGGGCCGCGACATTTTCTCCCGCATGCTCTTCGGCATGCAGGCCTCCCTTCAGGTGGGAGCACTGTCCGTGCTGCTCGCCGTCGTCGTCGGGACGCCCCTGGGGCTGCTGGCCGGCTACTGGAAAGGGTTCGACGCCGTCATCTCCCGCCTCACCGACGTCACCCTGGCTTTCCCGTTCCTGATCATCGCCGTGGGGCTGGCGGCTATCAGCGGGCCCAGCCTGTCAAACGCGGCCATTGCGTTGGGAATCGCGCAGATCCCGACCATGATCCGGGTGGTCCGCGGCGAAACGCTGCGGATCAAGGAGAGCGACTTTGTGCTCGGCGCCCGCACCATGGACGCGTCGGGGCTGCGGATCATGGCACAGCATGTGCTGCCCAACGCGGCGTCGGCGATCATTGTGCAGGCCACGGTGATCATGCCGGTCGCCGTGATTGGCGAGGCGCTGCTGTCCTTCCTCGGTCTCGGCATCCAGCCGCCAACGCCTAGCCTGGGTATTATGCTCTCGGATGCGCAGCAGTACATTTTCAGGTCTCCCACGGCAGCCATCTTCCCTGGCGTCGCAATTGCGGTGATCTGCCTCGCCTTCAACCTGTTCGGGGATGCACTGCGTGACGCGCTCGACCCCACCAGTACCTCGAGTTCCCGAACTCGGTCCCGTTCAAAGAACCGAAAGTGACGTCGATGACTTACACACCACCCGCTTCCTTCACCACCCGGCCTACTCTCGAGGGCACCTTCGGGATGACCGCCTCCACCCACTGGCTGGCGACCGCATCGGCGCAGGCAGTCCTTGAACGTGGTGGGAACGCGTTCGACGCCGCCGTCGCCAGCGCATTCGTGCTGCACGTGGTGGAACCGCACCTCAACGGTCCGGGCGGCGATATGACCGGCGTGTTTGCGACGGCGGCTAACCCGTCCGAGCCCGTGGTCCTGATGGGCCAGGGCCCCGCCCCGGCTGCGGCCACCCGGGAACACTACCTCTCCGAAGGACTGGAACTGGTACCCGGGTCGGGTGCGCTCGCCGCAGCGGTACCCGCTGCCGTCGACGCCTGGTTCCTCTTGCTGCGCGACCACGGCACCTGGGAGCTCCGCGACGTCCTGGATTTCGCCATCGGCTACGCCCGCAACGGACACCCCATCGTGGGACGCGTCGGCGCGACGATCTCCGCCGTCGCCGACCTTTTCAACGACCACTGGCCGACGTCGGCAGCGCTCTGGATGCCCGGCGGCAAGGCTCCCGTCGCCGGTGAGCTGATTGCAAACGAGGCCTACGCTACAGTGCTGGACCGCCTGGTCGCGGCCGGCGCACCCGGGGCCACCCGTGAAGAACGCATCGATGCGGCCCGGCGTGAGTGGAGTGAGGGGTTCGTGGCGCAGGCCGCCGTCGCCTTCACAGCACAGCCGCACCGCCACTCGTCCGGCACCGACCACGCCGGGGTGATGAGCCTTGAGGACTTCGCTGGCTGCCAGGCCAGCTACGAACCGGCCACCACGTTCGAGTTCCGCGGCCACACCATCGCCAAGACCGGCGCCTGGGGGCAGGGTCCGGCCCTGCTGCAGACCCTCGCCATCCTGGCCGGGTACGACGACGAGCACCTTGACCCGTCGACGGCGCTCGGCGCCCACACCATCCTCGAGGCGCAGAAACTCGCGATCGCCGACCGGGAGGCGTACTACGGCGACGCCGATGTTCCCCTCGACTACCTACTGTCCGAGGGCTACGCGGCCGAACGCCGCGCCCTGATCACCGAGATGGCGTCCGCCGAGTTCCGCCCCGGCACCGTACCGGGCCGGGAACCGTTCATCCCGCCGCTGCGCACCGAGTACCTCCCGCCGGCGCTCGCCGGGATCGGCGCGATGGCAGGCGTCGGTGAGCCCACCGTCTCACGCAGTGGTGAAACCCGGGGCGATACCTGCCACATCGACGTCGTCGACCAGTGGGGAAACATGGTCTCCGCCACCCCCTCCGGCGGCTGGCTGCAGTCATCGCCCACCATCCCCGAGCTCGGGTTCTGCCTGGGCTCACGGTTGCAGATGACCTGGCTGGAGGGCGGAGCGCCGTCGACCCTTCGCCCGGGCAAACGCCCCCGCACCACGCTGACCCCCACCCTGATCCTCAAGGATGGCGTGCCCGTGGTGGCGCTGGGATCGCCCGGCGGTGACCAGCAGGACCAGTGGCAGCTGCTGTACATTCTGCGCACGATCGTGGGCGGTTACGCGCCGCAGCAGGCGATCGACGCGCCGTCCCTGCACACGACGTCGATCCCCGGCTCCTTCTTCCCGCGGACCTGGGAACCTGGTGGAGCCGTGGTGGAAGACCGTCTCGGCGAGGACGTCATCGCCGATCTGGAGGCCCGCGGCCACGTGGTCACCCGGGCGGGTGACTGGGCGCTGGGCCGGATTTCCTCGGTGGTCAGCGACCCCGCAACCGGCGTGCTGAAGGCCGCCGCCAACCCGAGAGGAGCACAGGGCTATGCAGCAGGTCGATGAAGTGAACACAGGATCCAGAGAGGTCCTGCTGAAGGTCGAGAACCTTGAGGTGACGTTCGGTGACACTCCGGTGCTGCACAACGTCAGCTTCGAGTTGCGGAAAGGCGAGCGGGTGGCCATTGTGGGCCAGTCGGGCTCCGGCAAGTCGACAACCATTGGTGCGATCCTGCAACTGCTGCCCGGCAGCGGCTACGTTTCCGGCGGGTCAATCTGTCTGGGCACCGCCGGCGACACGGTCGAGCTGGCCGACGCCTCCGAAGCGCAGATGCGCACCATCCGCGGCTCCCGGCTGGGACTCGTCCCGCAGGACCCGATGTCCAACCTAAACCCGTCGATGAAGGTGGGTCCACAGATCGCCGACGCCCTGATGTCCAACCGGGCGCCGGGCAGCGAACGCCTGGACCGGGCGCAGACGAAGGTACGCGCCGTCGCGCTGATGGCAGAGGCGGGCATTCCCGACGCCGAACGCCGGTACGGGCAGTACCCGCACGAGTTCTCGGGCGGCATGCGCCAGCGGGTTTTGATCGCTATTTCGTTGGCGGGGGAGCCGGAGCTGCTGATCGCCGATGAGCCGACGTCGGCCCTTGACGTGACAGTGCAGCGGCAGATCCTGAACCACCTCCAGAACCTGGTCGACGCCCGCGGCACCTCGCTGCTGTTCATCACCCACGACCTGGGCCTGGCCGCCGACCGGACCGACCGCATCATCGTGATGTCCGAGGGCCGCATTGTCGAGGTGGGTACGCCCCGCGAGATCCTGCTCAACCCGCAGGAGGACTACACCAAGGCCCTCGTCGCCGCGGCGCCGTCAGTGGCGGCGGTGCTGGGGCGGGAACCCGCCGGTGGCGGCATGTCCTCCATCGCCGGTCCCGAGCCGATCCTGGTGATCCGTGACCTGTTCAAGGAATTCAAACTGCGCGGCCAGCGCGGCGGTATGGTGCAGGCCGTCAAGAGCGTCTCCTTCACTGTGCAGCGGGGGACGACGACGGCGGTGGTGGGCGAATCCGGGTCGGGCAAGACCACGGTGGCCCGAATCATCCTCGGCCTGGAAACCGCTACGTCGGGCAACGCACTGATTGACGGCAAGACCATCACGGCCAGCCGGGGCCAGGAGCGCCGGTCATTGCGACGGAAGGTGCAGCCGGTGTTCCAGGACCCCTACGGATCGTTGGATCCTACGTTCAGCATTGAACGGCTGATCGATGAGCCCCTGCGCATCTTCAAGGTGGGGGACAAGGACGACCGCCGTCGCAGGGTGGCCGACCTGCTGGATCAGGTTGGCCTGCCGCATTCGGTGGCGCAGCGCCGGCCCAACGAACTTTCCGGCGGGCAGCGCCAACGCGTGGCCATCGCCCGTGCACTGGCCCTGGAACCTGAGATGCTCATCCTCGATGAGGCGGTGTCCGCGCTGGACGTGCTGGTGCAGGACCAGATCCTGCGGTTGCTGGCAGATCTGCAGGACCGGCTGGGACTGACCTACCTGTTCATCAGCCACGACCTCGCCGTCGTTCGCCAGATTGCCGATAATGTGGTGGTCATGAAGGCGGGTGAGGTAATGGAGGCGGGAACAGTGGATCAGGTCTATAACCGGCCCGCGTCCGAGTACACCCGTGAACTGCTGGGAGCGATCCCCGGTGCCGCCTTTGCAGCCTGATCCGAAACCGGTGGATCCTGCGCCCAAGCAGCGGGTGCAGGACGAGATCCGGCACGACATTATCTTCGGTTCCCTGCGGCCTGGCACCCGCGTGACCGAGGCCGCGCTCGCCGCCAAGTACGGGGTCTCCCGCATTCCGGTGCGGGAGGCGCTGCGCGCGCTCGAGGCGGAGGGGTTCGTCGAGTCCAAGCCCTACGCAGGGTCGACGGTGTCGGAAATCCCGCTCGACGACGCCGACGATCTCTTCTTCGTGCGCGAGGCCCTCGAGGTCGCCACCGCGCGGCGTGCGGCGCGGCGCGCGGCTGCCCAGTTCAGCGCGGGGGAGCCGAGCGCCGAATGGTGGAAGGCCCGGCGGTTACTCGCTGACCTGCTCGACGACGGAGACCAGGCCATCGCCAAAGGGAACCTCGCGCTGCTGCCGGAACTGAACATCCGGTTCCATCTGGGGATCGCCGACCTGAGCGGCAGCGCCTCGCTCACAGCTTTGCTGCGCCAGATTTCCGGCAAGATCGAGTGGCTCTACGCCACCGACGTCGACAATCGGGGCAAGCAGTCCTGGGGCGAGCACCGCTCCATCATGGCAGCAATCGACGCCGGCAACCCGGCGGAGGCCGAACGACTGATGGCCGGGCACGTCCACCAGTCCCGGGTGGGGTACCTGGACCGGTTTGCCGCCCCCTGAGCCGGGCCCGTCGGGAACTTCTGTGCAGCACTGGCGGGTCGAACGCGGGGTTGACGGCGCCGGTGAAAACTTCTGTGCAGCTGTGGCGGGTTGAACGCGCCCGCACCCGCCACTGCTGCACAATTTTTGGGGCACACCCGCCACAGCTGCGCAGATCCTGCAGCGTCGCGAAAAAAGGAGGCACCCAAAGGTGTGCCCGGTTCTACAGAAGCGGGCGGAGGGGGGCGAGGATCGCTTCGCTGACCCGCGCGACGATGTGCCGGCGTTCCCATTCCTGAATCGTAAGGATGCGGCTGTTGCCGCTGTCGATCGCGAAGATCTGCTCCATGCTCTGCGCCAGGCCCTCGTCGAAGATTTCGATGTTGATCTCGTAGTTCCCGGTCAGACTCAACCGGTCAATGTTGGCGGTGCCCACCGTAGACCACTGGCCATCCACGGTGGCGGTTTTCGCGTGGATCATCGCGTTCTGGTACAGCAGCACCTGGATCCCGTTCTCCAGCATTGAGGTATAAAATCCGCGGGACAACCAGTCGGAAAGCACATGGTTGGATTCCTCGGGAAGGATCACCCGGACGTCCACCCCCCGTTTGCTTGCCCGCAGAAGGGCATTGAGGATCTGCTGGTCGGGGATGAAGTAGGCGGTGGTGATGTAGATGTGATCCTTGGCGCGGTTGATCGCGTCGAGGTAGACACCGCGGATGGGGAACACCAGGTTCGCGGGGATGTTGTTGACCGCGCGCAGCCGTGGCTCCCAGAAGTTGGCACTGATATCTTGCAGCTGCGGCCGCGACTTTGCAGCGGACAAATTCCAGACGCTGACAAACGCTTCCCGCAATTCCCAGACGGACGGACCCTCGATCCGCAGGTGGGTGTCCCGCCACGTGGTGGCGTACAGGGTGCCAATGTTGTATCCGCCCACAAACCCGACGGCATCATCCACCACCAGCAGTTTGCGGTGATCGAAGCCGGTGCCCCGGATGTTGGTGAACAGCACTGAGGGACGCAGGACGGGGAACCTGAAGACCCGGACGTCGGGGTGGAATGTGTAGAACGACGGTCGGACTACCAGGTTCGCGAATCCGTCATAAATCACGTAAACCTTTACGCCCCGCGCTGCCGCCTCATTGAGCGCGTCCCGGAAGGTGTGCCCGACGTCGTCGCCTTTCCAGATGTACGTCTCCATCAGGATCTGGTGTTTGGCGGACCTGATCGCCTCAAGCATCGCCTCATACAGGTCTTCACCGTAGGTGTAGACGGTGGTCGTCGAGCCAGCCACATGACCCTCGAAAATGCCCGGTTTAGGGAATCCCTCACGCCTGGTTCTGATCTTTTTCTGCACTGCGTCGATGATCACCAGTGTCGCAGCGACGGCCGCCTGCAATCCCGCGAGCGTTAGGGCGGCTCGTCCAACAACGGTCCGGGCGAAGCCAAAGAGGTGCTTCGGGTGGTGTAAACGCATGATCAAGAGCCTATCTGACCGGCGACGTCGGCCTCGGACAGTCACAATCTCCGGTCCCGTCCAGCGGTATGCCATGATCAGCGAACGGCACGTTTCGCAGACGGCCACACGACACGATCCGCACACGACGAAGGAGTCACCCGTATGACCGGTTGGAGAATCAGGGACTTTCACTCTGCCGACATGGACGCGATCCTGCACCTGTGGGAGGAATCCCGCAGCGTCGGCGTCGAACCCGTGTACGCCCTCGCGGAGGTTCTTGCCTCCTGTCAGAAGGACCACGCCGTCGTTGCCGTCCACGGCGAGACGGTGGTCGGCACAGCGGTGGCCCGCGCCGCCCACGATCAGGGCTGGATTGTCTTCTTCGCCATCGACGAGGCCTGGCGGAATCACGGGATCGGCAGTGCACTGCTCGCTGCCATTGAGGGCCGGATGGCACCGCATGGCCTGACCAAGCTCTCCACCCTGGTGCCCGACGCTGAGCACCGGGTGGCCGCGCTTCTCAACTCGGGCTTCCAGGACCGGAAACACCTGAGGTACTTCGAACGGGACATTCCCGTACAACGGCAGGAAATGGGCCTGCTCAGCGAACTCGGCGGACGGTTGATGCCGCGAAACCTGTGGACCAACGTGGGCGGGATGCAACGGGAGAAGGAACTGCTCGAACGCCGGCTGGTTCTGCCGCTGGCGAACCCCGACCTCGCCGAGCAGTACGGGGTGGTTCCGCCGCGCGCAGTGATGCTGTTCGGGCCGCCGGGTACCGGGAAGACCACGTTCGCGAAAGCAATTGCGTCGCGGCTGGAGTGGCCCTTCGTCGAAGTGTTCCCGTCGCGGCTTGCCGCCGACTCCAAGGGCCTCGCGGGGGCACTGCGGGAAACCTTCCTGGAGATCGCCGAACTGGAACACGCAGTGGTCTTCATCGACGAGGTCGAGGAGATTGCCGCCCAGCGGCAGGGAGAGCCGCCGTCCCCGTTGCAGGGTGTGACCAATGAACTGCTCAAGATCATTCCGGCGTTCCGGGAGCGGCCCGGCCGGTTGCTGGTCTGCGCCACGAACTTCATCCGGGCGCTGGACACCGCCTTTCTCCGCCACGGCCGCTTCGACTACGTCATCCCCATTGGCCTGCCCGACGACGCCGCCCGGCACGCCATCTGGCAGCGGTACATCCCGTCCGAGGTGGCAGCCGACGTCGACATTGCCCAACTGGTGGACACATCCGACGGATTCTCGCCGGCGGACATCGAATTCGCCGCCCGCAAGGCGTCCCAGCGGGCACTGGAGCAGGCGGTCTTCGGATCGGCCGACGGCGGCACGCCCGCCGCGGGCCCGTCCAGCGAGGATTACCTGGCGGCGATCGCCGAAACGCGGACCACCGTGTCGGCGTCGGTGGCCCAGGAGTTCCGCGAGGACATTGAACGGATCGCGAGACTGTAGCGGGTCCGCGGGACTATCGGGGTTTGCGCCCCAGATACACGGTGTTGGTGGAGTCCCTGCCCTGCAACGGGTTGTCGAAACTGACCACCTCGGCGCGCACCTCGGTGAACGCGCCGCCCAGTACGGCGAGGTAATCGTCGTCGGGCGGGTCATTCGACCAGAGGGCGAAAATCCCGCCGGGGTGCAGATGCCCGGCGAGTCTTTGCGTCCCCGCCGGGTCGTAGAACGCGGCATGGCTGGGGTGAAGCACGTGGCGGGGTGAATGGTCGACGTCGAGAATCACCGCGTGGAACAGCCGCGCTGGCGCGTCGGGGTCGAAGCCCTCGGGCGACGCAGCCAGCGCGAAGAAGTCCCCGTGGACGTAACGGCAGCGGGGATCGGCGGTCAGGGATTTCCCGGCCGGGATCAGCCCCGACTGGTGCCATTCGATGACCTCGCCCAACGCCTCGACGATCAGCAGGGACTGGGCGCGCGGACTGTCGAGCACGGCCTGCGCCGTGTAACCCAGGCCAAGGCCGCCGACGACGACGTCAAGCCGGTCGCCGGGAAGCTCGGCGAGGGCCAGCTCGGTCAGTTCGATTTCCGCCACGGTGAAGAGGCTGGACATGAGGAAGTCGTCGTCGAGTTTGACCTCATAGACCTCCTTGTCGAACGTCGGGTCCCAGCGGCGGCGCAGGCTGATCTCGCCCAGGCGCGTTTTGCGCCAGTCGAGTTCCTCGAACCGGGCACTCACCCGTGGATCCCGACATCCGGGAGGGAGTGTGCGCGGGCGGCGGGGCGTGCAGCGGGGAAGATCATATCTTCCAGTGTGTCATTAGTCGCGAACCCGGACCGCGGTCTCGCGCAGGTACAGATCCACCCTCGTGTAGGCATCGCGGGTGAGAGCCTTCCACAGTTCGACGGCGAGCCGCGGGTCCTCGGATTCGAGGTCGGCGATGGCGTCGGCGGTAAGCACCATGACCTTGACACCACCCTCGGCCTTCACCGTGGTCTCCTGCCGGTCGTCGCTGCCGAGGGCCAGCTCCCCGAAGGTCATGCCGGCGCTCAGCGTGGTCAGCCGCACCCGGTGCCCGGTCGGTCCCGGGACCGAGGTGGTGATTTTTCCGGACAGGATGAAGAACACGCCGCCAAACCGCTGACCGACGCGGCGGATCACATGACCGTCGTCGTACTCCCGCTCTTCCATCCGGTCGGCGAGGGCCGCCGCGTCCTCGGCGGTCAGCGGGCTCAGCGCCGGGCAGTCGGTCACCGTGACGGACGAGGGGAGGTACAGGTCATCACCGTAGGCGGCGATCAGCCGATCTTCGCACCATTCAACCGCAGCGGTACGGGTATCGAAGGTGGGGACGGGACGATCCACGTGCTCGAACGTGTCGGCGAGAGCGCCGTCGCTGTCGATCAGGACCAGTTCCCTGCCCTCGCTGACCAGGCTTTCACGGGTTTCGGCCAGGAGGCGTAAGGAAACGTCTGCCACTTCGTCAACCCGGCGCAGGTCCAGGATTACCAGTTCAACGTTCGTCTCGAGCGAGCTCAGTTCGCGGATCATCGACTCGGTGCCCGCGAAGAGCAGGTCTCCGTTAAGCTCGATCACCCGGGCGCGGTGGCCGTTGTCGCGCAAAATGTCCATGGCCTCGTCGTTGCGGCGGATCCCAGACGGCGACGCGGAGATGTCGTAGGTGGACCGGATCGCTGATTTGCCCGTCCGGGCGGCCCTGACGAAGTGCAGTTCCATGTCCCGGGAGAGACGCTGGCTGGTGGCCATGCCGCGGACGCTGCTCCCATGCTCGTCCAGCGGAGGGGAATACACGGCGAGCCCTACCTGGCCGGGTAGGACGGCGATGGTGCCGCCGCCCACCCCACTTTTGGCGGGCATGCCGACCGTGCTGATCCAGGCGCCGGCGTCGTCGTACATGCCGCACGTGGTCATCACCGACAGCACCCGTTCGATCGGGCCGATTTCCAGGACCTGGCGGTCGGTGAGCGGGTTGCGGCCGCTGTTGGCAAGCGTGGCCGCCATGACCGAGAGGTCGAGGCAGTTCACCAGGACCGAACACTGACGAAAATAGTCTTCGATCACCGGCGTCGGATCGTCTTCGATAATGTTGAACGAGCGCAGCAGGTGGGCCAGCGCGCGGTTGCGGTGACCGTGTTTGAGCTCGGACTCGTAGATTTCGGTGTTCACGCTGAGCTGCCGACCGGCGAACGCCGAGTACGTATTGAGGATGCGTTTGAACCGGCCGTTGCCCCCTGACCCCTTGATCAAAGAAGTCGCGGTCAGGGCGCCGGCGTTAATCATGGCGTTGGACGGCCGTCCCGACCCCTCGGCGAGCGAGATTTCGTTGAACGAATCCCCGGACGGCTCGACGTCGACCTTCTCGTCAACGGCTTCCATCCCCAGATCGGCGAGAGCCAGCCCATAGGTGAACGGCTTGGAAATGGACTGGATGCTGAACTCGTCCCGGGTGTCCCCGACCTCGTAGATGTAGCCGTCCACGGTGGTGAGGCAGATGCCGAAGTTGTTTGGATCCACGTTAGCCATGGCAGGGATGGTGCTGTAGGGCTTCCCGTCCTTGAGCTCCGAAATCTCCTGGTGGATGCGCTTGAGGTAATTTTCAATGGGGGAGTCCATGACTGCAACACTAGCTGGATCCAGGCTGCCCCCGCCCAGTCCCGACTCCGTTCACCCCGCCCCGGCATCACTAGGTGCCTGAACTGGGAACGGCCGGTAGGCTCACGAACCAATTGACGAGCAGACGCAACTCCTGCTGCATTGACCGGCCATTCTGTGCTGCTATCACCTTGGCCTGGTTCACGGCACTAAATGGACTTCCCGGACCAATAATCACCGGCGTAAACGGGCTCGTCGGAAGTCGGTATCGACTGCCAATCGTGACCATCGCGTGACGGTCCAGTGATAATCCTGTGCGTATCCTGTAAAAGAGGCCGATTTTCGCGCCTCGAACTCTTTCGGACAATTGCCTCCGGGCTAACACGTAACCAATGTGAAGAGGGTATTGATTTGTTGGATTTCCTTGGAGACCGGCTGCCTCAAATCCTGTTCTCAAGCTGGCAGCACTTTTCCCTCGTCGTCCAATGTCTGATCCTCGGCACAGTGATCGCTGTAGTGATCGCCGCACTGGTGTATCGCAGCAGCCTCTTCAGATCGCTGGCCAACAGCGTCTCAGCCGTGGGGCTCACCATTCCCTCCTTCGCCTTCATCGGGCTCATGATCGCCCCGTTCGGGTTCGGCGTGACGCCTGCGGTGATTGTCGTGACCTTCTTCGCCGCCCTGCCGATACTCCGAAACGCGGTAGTGGGACTGACGGGGATCGACAGCGCAGTGGTGGAATCCGCCAGGGGAATCGGTATGAGCCGCTTCCGCACCCTGCTACAGGTGGAGCTGCCGCTCGCCTGGCCGGTGATCCTGGCCGGCATCCGCGTGTCCGCGCAGATGGTGATGGGTATCGCCGCGATCACCGCCTACGCGCTGGGCCCCGGCCTGGGTGGCTTCATTTTCTCCGGGCTGTCCCGGCTGGGTGGCGCCAACGCCATCGAGTCGGTCGCCACCGGCGTTATTGCCGTCATCATTCTTGCCCTTGTGCTCGACGTCCTGCTCATCGGCCTCGGCCGACTAACCACCCCGCGAGGTATCCGTGTCTGAGACCCTTTCCACAGCAACTACCACCCCTGGCCACGCGGGGAACGGTATCACCGGAGCCAGCATCCTGTTGGACAAGGTCACCAAACGCTATCCGGGTCAGGAATCCCCGGCCGTTGATGGCCTCACCCTTGAGATCCCGGCTGGCAAGATCGTCATGCTGGTTGGCCCCTCGGGGTGCGGCAAGACCACCACGCTGAAAATGATCAACCGGCTGATCGAGCCCACCGAAGGTCGCATTGTCCTGGACGACGACGACGTCACCGACATCAACGGCGACAGCCTCCGACGCCGGATCGGCTACGTCATCCAGGCCGGCGGACTGTTCCCTCACATGACCGTCGCAGCAAACATCGGCATTGTGCCCAAGATGCTCGGCTGGAGCAAAGACAAAATCGCCGCACGGGTCGACGAGCTGCTGGAACTGGTCTCCCTGGATCCAGCGCAATACCGTGATCGCTTCCCCAGGGAACTCTCCGGCGGACAACAGCAGCGCGTGGGAGTGGCCCGCGCCCTGGCGGCCGACCCGCCCGTCCTGCTGATGGACGAGCCGTTCGGTGCCGTGGATCCAATCACCCGACAGCGGTTGCAGGACGAACTGCTGAACATCCAGGCCGAACTGCAGAAGACCATCGTCTGTGTCACCCACGATTTCGACGAGGCGGTCAAGCTCGGCGACTGGATCGCGATCTTCACCGACGGTGCCCAGCTGGTGCAGTACGACACCCCCGAACGAATCCTCGCCAACCCGGCAAACGAATTCGTTGAAAACTTCATCGGTTCGGGCGCCGGGTTGAAGCAGCTCACCCTCACCCGGGTCAACGAGGTGGACCTGGCCGACGCCGTCGTCGCGCAGATCGGCGACCTGGGCAGCGACGTGCTGTCCCGGCTCGACGAAGCCCAGCACGACCACGCGGTGATCGTCGACCGGAAAAACCGCCCCATCCAGTGGCTGACCCGCCGCCAGCTCTCCCGCACCGACCGGATCAGCGACGACTGGGACGCGAAACTCCCCGTGGTCGGCGACCGGGCCACCCTCAATGACGCCCTCGATACCATGCTCGTGTCCAGTGCGGGCGCCGCCCTGGTCACGGGAATGCGGGACACCTTCCTCGGGGTAATCGACGTCGAAACCGTGATGGACGCGATCGGCCGCGCCCACGCCCACGCCCGGTCAGCACACTCGTCCGGACGTCCCGTGGGCGTCAACACCGGCACGCTGCAGGCCGTCGAGGAGCAGGATATCCCTCTCCACGGCGCAAATCGCGACGGCGCGGACGGCGATTCGACCGGCACCGCTGCGAGGTCCAGCCAATGAGCGCTGCCGCACTCACCCAGACACCTCAGGTACTCGCCGCGCGGGCCGACGTCGCCGGAACCTCCTGGCGACCGCTGGTCTACCAGCTGGTGGGCATCCTTGCCGCGATCACCGCCCTGGCTATCTGGGCGTTGACCGCGGACCTCTCGGAGGTCGAGCTCAACACGCTCAACCCCGACACGCTGCTCGGCTACACGCTCGAACACCTCGCCCTGACGGCTGTCTCGGCGGTCATCGTGCTCGTCATCGCCATCCCACTGGGCATTTTGCTGACCCGCGGTCCGTTCCGTCGGCTCACCGGACCGGTGCTCGCCGTCGTCAACGTCGGGCAGGCTGCCCCGGCAATCGGCCTGATTGTGCTTCTCGCCTCCTGGCAGGGATTCGGATTCACCGCGGCCATCACAGCGCTGGTCCTCTACGCGCTGCTCCCGGTGCTGCGTAACACCATGGTCGGTATCAACCAGGTGGACGGCAGACTCGTCGAAGCCGGGCGGGGGATGGGAATGAGTGCCGTGGCGGTCCTGTTCAAGGTGGAGTTGCCCCTGGCCGTCCCGGTAATGCTCGCCGGCATCCGCACCGCGCTGGTGCTTCTGGTGGGCACCGCCGCACTCGCCGCGTTCATCAACGGCGGTGGGCTCGGCATTCTCATCATCACCGGAGTGAACCTGAACCTGGTCAGCGTGCTGGTCGTTGGCTCGGTCCTGGTGGCACTGCTCGCCCTGCTGGTCGACTGGATTGGGCGCGTCGTTGAACACGTCGCCCGCCCGAAAGGACTCTGATGCTCTCATCGCACCCCGCCCGGAAAGGCGCCACGCCTTCAACGACTTGCAGGCGTGCATTGCGTCGCGTCGCAGGTGCCGCCGTCGTGCTCTCCACTGGTCTGCTGGCCACCGGCTGCGGACTGCAGCCAGCCACCTCGTACGTCCCGCTGGCAGGACCCGGCAGCATCGAGGAAATTGTCGACGGCGAACCGTTGACCGTCACGTCGAAGAACTTCACCGAGCAGCTGATCCTCGGCAAGATTGCCGTCCTGGCGGGGCAGGCAGCGGGGTTCGACGTCACCGACCTCACCAACGTTCCCGGCAGCCAACCCGTCCGCGAGCTGGTGCTCGCCGGGCAGGCGGACATGGTCTGGGAATACACCGGCACCGCCTGGCTTACCTACCTTGGCATGAGTGAAGGGTTCCCCAACCAGGACGAGCAATTCGCCGCGG
This sequence comes from Arthrobacter sp. TMN-50, assembly GCF_054511125.1. Lineage (NCBI taxonomy): Bacteria > Bacillati > Actinomycetota > Actinomycetes > Micrococcales > Micrococcaceae > Arthrobacter > Arthrobacter sp. TMN-50. Next base: position 26,911 of record NZ_JBTNDG010000010.1, read on the forward strand.
TCTACGAAGCCGACCTGTTGAATGGGTTGACCTGGGGGGACGCGGCCCCCTTGAACAACACCTACGCGATCGCTGTGCGCACCGAGGCCGTCGAGGAACTCGGCGGGATCAGTTCGATCGCTGAAATCGCTGACCTGCCCGTGGAGGAGAGGACCTTCTGCGTCGAAGCCGAGTTCAACTCCCGACCCGACGGCATGAACCCGATGCTCGCCCACTACGGGATGGAGCGTGGTGCTCCGGACGGCGTACCCGATGACAACATCAGCATCTTCGATACCGGCGCGGTCTACACGGCCACCGACAATGGGGACTGTAACTTCGGTGAGGTGTTCGCCACCGATGGGCGGATCGATGCCCTGGATCTGACGGTCCTTGAAGATAATCTCGGCTTCTTCCCTGCCTACAACGCGGCGCCGGTCTTTTACACGGACACGCTTGAGGAGCATCCGGAACTCGAGGGCGTTTTCGGTGCGATTGCTCCGACCCTGACCGACGAAGCGTTGCGGGCCATGAACCTGCGGGTAGACGTCGAGGGCGAGGAACCAGCCGACGTCGCGTTCGACTTCATGGTGGAGCAGGGCTTCATCTCGGAGCCCGACGGCGCGCTCGGCTCCGGTAGCTAGGGTTCGCGAGGGCCGCTCGCCGTGAGCGCGGTGATCATCCGTTCCAGCCGTGTGATCCCCGCGAACCGTCCGGCGTTGTCGGTGACGAGGAGCGGCTCGAACCGGTAGGCGGTCTCGCGGGTCATGGACCGATCGAGGGCGTCCGCCAGGGGAGTGTCCAGGTTGGCGCGCATTCCCTGGCTCACCACACCCAGGGCTGCGGCGTCGGGGGTGAGTACCGAGATGGGCCGCAGATCGGCGTCGATGAGGACAACGGAGCCCAGCCCAGGGTCCTCGGTAAACGCCTCGATCGCCTCGGCCATGCCCAGGACGGCAGGGGACGGTTCGACGACGTCGCGCAGGACGGTCTTCCGGGCCGATGTCTGCCGGGCGGCGAGCCGGTGGGCGAGCTCAAATTCGATTCCCGCCCACGGTGGTGCTGGCCGGGCCAGCAGGTACCCCTGGACAAGGGGAACACCCAGGCTGACCAGGGTATCGAGTTCTTCCACCCGTTCCACGCCCTCGGCGAGGATCCAGGCGTCCACCCGGCTGGCGAAGATCCCGAGCATTTCAATCAGGGCACGCTTGGCTTCGTCGCGGTCAACATCCTGGATCAGCTCCCGATCAATCTTGATCATTGAGGGCCGCAGCTGCAGCAGGTGGCGCAGGCCAGCGTAGCCAGCACCGGCGTCGTCGACGGCGATGAGGGCGCCGGCGGACCGCAACTGGTGCAGATCGGGCTCCAGTTCAAGGTAGGAGTCGATCGGGGTTTGCTCGGTGAGCTCGACAATCAGTCCCCCAAGGTCTCTCTCCTGCCGCCACACGCTGCGGATGCTTTCCGTTGTGAGGAGCTCGGGGGAGACGTTGAGAGTCAGAAAGCAGTTGGTGGGTAGGCCCGGACGGGCTCGCAGGGCGACTCGCAAGGCAGCCGACTCGAGATCAGCGCTCCGTCCGTGGCGGCGCGCTGCAGCGAACCACACCTCGGGGTTCTTTTCCTCGAACCCTGGAAACCGTGCCAGTGCCTCGTAGCCGACCACCGTGCCACGTGAGGTGTCGACGATCGGCTGGTACGCGGTAGCCAGGCCTTCGCCCCGGCAGGCGACCGCGAGCAGCTCCTCCCAGTCCGGGGCAGGGGCGGCTCCGGACCGGGAGGGGCGTGCGGAGATCAACTAACCGGTTGGATGGCACCGCGGACAGATTGGACGAGGCTGTCGGGCACCGACGTCAACCCGTGAACTGCGGCGGCGTGAGCACCCACCTGAGCCAGGATTTCATCGTCCGAGCTGCACACCCACTTGGCGTCGCAACCGGGAACCACATCACCACATGCAAACGATTTCATCGGATCTCCTTGACTACGCCGTGTTCGGCGGTGAACCTGCATAACTTTCCGTTTTTGAGTTCAACGACTCAGAACTATATTCGCCGTGCGAGTCAATAAAGATGGTTGTGCCACCCGCTGAATCCGCTCTCATTTCGAGACATCCTTGACTATCGGTCACTGAACCGGTTAAGTTGAGGATACTTAACCGGTTAAGTGACGCGTATCACCTTAAGGTACCCTATCCGCCGGTATTTAGCGCCGGCACTGCATCAAGCGAAGAACGGAGACGGCGATGGCAGTAACGATCAGTGACGTAGCCCGGGCCGCCGGGGTGAGCAAGGGCGCCGTGTCCTATGCCCTTAACGGGCAGGCCGGGGTGAGCGAGGATACCCGCCGTCGGATCCTCAGCACCGCCGCCGCCCTGGGCTGGACACCCAGCCTGCGGGCCAGGTCCCTATCCTCCTCTAAGGCCTACGCGCTTGGTCTGGTGGTGGCCCGCGGCCCCAAGCTGTTGGGGACCGATCCGTTCTTCCCATCGTTCATTGCCGGCATTGAGACCACTCTCGCCGACCGGGGCTATTCGCTGGTCCTGACCGTCGCCACCAAAACGGGGGCCGAGGAAGCCAGCTACCGACGCCTGGCGCATGAGGGGCGGGTGGACGGCGTGATCCTCAGCGACATGCGCACAGACGACTCCCGGATCGCCCTGCTGCTGGAACTGGGGCTTGCAGCCGTCACCCTGAACCGCCCCAACACACCCTCACCGTTTCCTGCGGTCTGCATGGATGATACCGAGGGTATTAGCCACGCCGTCCAGCACCTGGTCGACCTGGGCCACACCCGGATCGCCCACGTGGGCGGGTCCCAGCACTACATCCACGGTTTGAGCCGGCGCAACGCATGGGCGAACACCCTTGGGCGCAACGGGCTGGACCATGACCTGTTCATCGAGGCAGACTTCGGGGCTCAGGAGGGGGCGGCCGCGACGGCCAACTTCCTGGCGCGCGACGAGCCGCCCACCGCCATCGTCTACGCGAACGACATCATGGCAACTGCGGGACAGGCTTTCGCCCAGCAGCAAGGTCTGCGGATTCCCAAAGACCTGTCGATCACCGGTTACGACAACACCGAATACGCCCAGTACCTCAATCCCGCACTCACCAGCATCGGCAGCGACCCGCTGCTGTGGGGCAGCGCGGCGGCGCAAGTACTGCTGAATCAGCTCGAAGGCACTCACGACGGCGACGACGTCGTCCTTCCTGCACCAGGACTAATCACCCGCGGGTCCACCGCGGCGCCCCACGGCCGGAATACCCCCCGGCAGTAACTAACTCAGTAACCACAGTGAAAGTGACCTAGGAGACAACGCAATGACGCGATACACCAAGCGAACACTGGCCATCACGGCTACCGCCATCATGGGTCTGGGACTCGCCGCCTGCGGCGGGGGCGGCGGCGGCGCGGCCGGCGACGGAGAGCTGACCAGCGGCCCGATCACCATCTGGTATTCAAACAACCAGCAGGAAGTCGCCTGGGGCGAAGCGATGGTTGAAGCCTGGAACGCAGACAACCCCGATCAGGAGGTCACCGCCCAGGAGATCCCCGCGGGCACCAGCTCCGAAGAGGTCATCGCGGCCGCCATCACCGCCGGCAACGCCCCCTGCATCGTGATGAACACGGCGCCCGTAGCGGTCCCGCAGTTCGAGGAAATGGGTGGGTTGGTCCCGCTGGACACCTTCGATGACGGCGTCGAATACGTCGAATCCCGCAGCGGCGAGGTCGCCGAGCAGTACAAGTCGGCGGACGGCCAGTATTACCAGCTGCCGTGGAAATCCAACCCAGTGGTGCTGTACTACAACAAGGACATATTCGAGGCAGCGGGCCTCGACCCCGAGAACCCGGCGCTGGGCACCCAGGACGAGCTCCTCGAAACCTCCCGCACCCTCGTTGAATCCGGTGCAGCCGAGTACGCCATGTGGCCTTCCCCAGCCGGCGAGTTCTACCAGTCTTGGTTCGACTTTTACCCCTTCTTCGCCGCGGCATCTGGTGGATCACAGCTGGTGGTCGATGGCGAGGCAGCCTTCAACTCCGAAGAAGGCAAGGCTGTCGCTAGCATGTGGCAGACCATGTACGAGGAGGGCCTGTCCTCGCAGGAGGCGTACACCGGCGACTCCTTCGTTGACGGGAAAGCGGCCATCGCCATCTCCGGCCCGTGGGCCATCCCGGTTTACGGCGACGACGTCAACTGGGGTACGGCACCCGTGCCGGGCCTCACCGAAGGCGACGAGAGCTACACGTTCTCCGACGCCAAAAACATGGCCATCTACTCTGCCTGCGACAACAAGCAGACCGCCTGGGACCTGATGAAGTTCGCCACCAGCGAGGAACAGGACGGGGCGCTGCTGGAAGCGACCGGCCAGATGCCCATCCGCGCCGATCTGACCGAAGCCTACGCCGAGTACTTCGAAGCCAACCCCGCCTACACCGAGTTCGCCGACCAGGCGTCGCGGGCCGTCGAGGTCCCCAATGTCCCCAATTCGGTTGAAATCTGGCAGACTTTTCGCGATGCCTATGGCGCGTCGGTGATCTTCAGCAATGAGACAGTCGACGACGCCTTCACCACCGCCGCCGAGGAAATCAGCACCCTCGCCACCGAAGAGTAGGCGGACCGACGGTGACTCCTTCATCCACCGTCGGTAAGCTGCGGGATCCGGGCATCAGCCCGGGTCCCGCCCCCCGCCGGCACAACAGACCGCTGGGACGCCAACCCCTTGGGCTCGTGTTCAGTGCGCCGTATGTCCTTTTCATCTTCGCGGTGCTTGCGTTCCCCCTGGGCTACGCCGTCTACATTTCCTTTCACGATTTCTTCTTCACCGCGCCGGGCGTGGCCGTCGAACGTCCGTTCGTCGGGTTCGACAACTATGCCGCGGTGCTCACCGATCCGGACGTCGCACGGTCCTTCGCAAATGTTGGCGTGTTCCTGGTCATCAACGTTCCGCTTACCGTGGTGCTGTCGCTGGTCCTCGCCAACGCCCTCAACCGGGTCACCCGGTTCCGCGTATTCTTCAGGGTCAGCTACTACGTGCCGTACGTGACGGCGAGCGTCGCCGTCGTCGGGGTCTGGCTGTTCCTCTTCGCGCAGGACGGCCTGGTCAACTCGGTCCTCGGCCCGCTCGCCCCGGACCCGTCCTGGCTGGTCAACTCTGGTCTGGCGATGCCCACCGTTGCGCTGTTTGTGACGTGGAAGCAACTTGGATTTTCCATCCTGCTCTACCTTGCCGCGCTGCAGAACATCCCCGAGGAACTGTACGAGTCGGCTTCCGTCGATGGCGCCGGCAAGGTGCGCCAGTTCTTCAGCATCACCGTCCCCAGCGTCAGACCAGCCACGTTCCTGGTCACCCTGCTCGCCACCATCACCGGTGCGAACCTCTTCACCGAGCCCTACCTACTCACCGGGGGCGGCGGACCGGACGGCGCGTCCACATCGCCCGTGTTCCTGATGTACCAGCAGGGAATCCTGCAGGGCAACCCCGACACCGCTGCCGCCCTCGGCGTTCTGCTGGTGCTTGGCGTGCTGCTGCTGGCCCTGGTCCAACGCCGCTTCATCGGCGGGAAGGACGATTGACATGACCAAGGATTTTCAGCCAACCCTGGCGACGGCGGTCCCTCCGCGCGTGGACCCTGCTGCCGACCCGCCCGGGAAAGACCGTACATCGTCGACCGCGAGGCAGCGCTCCCTGCGCCCGTTCAGTTTTCTCCTGCTCGCCATGGGCGCGTTCGTGTTCCTGTTTCCGTTCTACTACATGTTCATTGGGTCGTTACAGACCGAACCGGACACCTCGGTCGCCGGGGCCTTTCCCAACATCGGGAACATCACCGGCCAGAACTATGTGCTGATCAACGAGTCGATCAACCTGGTGCGGGGGCTGATCAATTCGGGAATCTTCACCGGCGGAGTCATCCTGTGCACCATGCTGCTTGGCATCCCGGCGGGATACGCCCTCGCACAGATGGAGTTCCGCGGGCGGGGGATGGTGTTTGGCATGCTGCTGCTGGTCCAGATTGTCCCGTTCCAGTTGCTGCTCATCCCGCTGTATGTGCTGATTGTGCGGGACTACGGCCTGGCGGACAGCTATCTGGGAATGATCCTGCCGTTCGCCATAAACTCGACTGCCGTCTTTGTCTTCAGGCAGTACTTTCTGCAGCTGCCCACCTCGCTGTTCGAGGCGGCGCGCATCGATGGGGCCAGCGAACTGCGGATCCTCACCCAGATCGCTATCCCGCTGGTGCGGCCCGCCATCGTCACGGCTGTCCTACTCGTGTTCATCGGACCGTGGAACGAATTCCTGTGGCCGTTCCTGGTCACCAAGGACGCGGACTTCCAACCGCTGGCCGTGTCACTCGCCAACTACATCTCCAATGTTGCGGCTACCGCAGCCAACCCGTTCGGTGCCATCCTGGCCGGCGCGTGCGTGCTCGCGGCTCCCGCCGTTGCACTGTTCATTGTTTTCCAACGCCAGTTCATCTCAACCAATATCGGATCAAGCGCAAAGGGCTAACCTTCCATGACTTCGCAAAGCACAGCGTCCCCCACAGACTCTCCAACCACAGCTTCCCCCGCCATTCTGCTACCCACCGTGCCGTTCACGCTGGCGCGTGCGGGCGTCATCATGAGCCCCGAGAAGGGCAACGACGTTGAGGCGGAAGGGGTCCTCAACCCGGCCAGTGGACGCGGCCCGGACGGGGAACTGTACCTGCTTCCCCGTCTGGTCTCCAAAGGCAACGTGTCCCGCGTTGGGCTCGCCAAGATCGTGATCGAGAACGGGGTACCCACCGGCGTTGAGCGGATGGGCGTCGTCCTGGGGCCTGACGAGGGCTGGGAACGCGGCACCAATAACTCGGGCACCGAGGACCCCCGCACCACTTGGGTGCCCTCGCTCGGCCTGCACCTGATGACCTATGTAGCGTACGGCCCGCTGGGACCGCGGATGGCGTTCGCCCATTCCACCGAGCTGCGGTCCTGGCAGCGGCTCGGCCCGTGCTTCTTCGAGTACAAAGCCGAACTGTCCATGGACCTGAACCTGTTCCCCAATAAGGACGGCGTGTTTTTCCCCGAGCCGGTCAAGGACCCCGACGGCGTCCTCTCCTACGCGCTCCTGCACCGCCCGATGTGGGATCTGGGCTGGATCCGTGAGGGCGAAGGCGAGCACCTGCCCGCCGGGATCACCGACAACCGGCCCGGCATCTGGATCTCCTATGTGGCGGTGGAGGATGTCGAAAAGGACCTCCGCAACCTGGTCCACATGGGCAAGCACACCCTCGTGGCGTTGAGCGAGTTCGAGTTCGAGGAACTGAAGATCGGTGGGGGCCCACCCCCCATCCGGATCGACGAGGGCTGGCTGATCATCCATCACGGGGTGGCCGGTGCGCTGGAAAAATCGGCATTCGACCACCAGCAGAAGGTCAACTATTCGGCCGCGGCGATGATCCTCTCCGCCGATGACCCCTCCGTGGTGATCGCCCGCAGTCGTAAACCGTTGCTGGAACCGGAAACCGAGGACGAAAAGTCCGGAATCGTGCCGAACGTGGTCTTCCCGACAGCCATCGAGGAAATCGACGGTCAACTCTTCGTCTTCTACGGCATGGCTGACTCCAAAATCGGTGTGGCCCGCCTCGATCGGGTTGCATCATGAGCGCCGCCCGCGCGGCACGCATCCCTTGCCTGGCTGTGGGCGTCTCGCTCGCGATCGTCGGCGTTGGGATGGCTCCGGTGGCCGCGGCGCCGCCTGTTGCGGTTTCAGCATGGGCCAACCCAACGCTGGAGGCGGCGGAAACGGCACCCCTGACCAACACTGCGCACCTCGACTGGTTGCTGGACGACGTGCCGGTGCCGGACATCGCCGGGCATAGCACCTACCGGTCCGGCGATCAGCCCACGGCGTTGGCGCCGTGGACCTACGCTGACCGGAACGACGACGGCACCTACCGGAAAATCGGCGGCGGGACACTGAACGCCGAGGGTGACTGGAGCCAGGGTGCCTACAACGCCGACGACATCTCCCGCACCGCAGTGGTGTACCTCAGGCACTGGCAGCAGACCGGGAGCGAGGCGAGCAGGGAGTCAGCCTTCCAGACCCTCCGGTCCCTGGTTTACCTGCAGACCACCGACGGACCCAACGCCGGTAATGTGGTGCTCTGGCAGCAGACCGACGGAGATCTGAATCCCAGCGCCGAACCTATCGAATTGCCGGACCCCTCCGACTCGGCCGAATCGTACTGGGTGGCACGCACGGTGTGGGCTCTCGGCGAAGGGTACGCCGCGTTCCGCGAAGCCGACCCCGAGTTCGCTGCCTTCCTGCAGGAGCGACTGCACCTGTCGTTGGGCGCGCTCAACCGTCAGTCGCTGGGCCAGTACGGCCAGTACGACTTGGCCGACGGCGTACCGGTGCCCGCGTGGCTGATCGCCGACGGTGCCGACGCTTCGGCCGAGGCCGTGCTGGGCCTGTCGGCCTATGTTGCCGCCGCACCAGCGGATGGCGTGGCCCGGACGGCGCTCTCCCAGTTGAGCGAGGGCATCGCCGAGATGTCGGCGGGGGACACCCGGGCCTGGCCATTTGGTGCCATCCTGCCGTGGACCAAGTCGCAGACGTTCTGGCACGCCTGGGGCGGGATGGCACCAGCCGCCGTCGCCAACGCGTCGGTGGTGCTGGGGCGGCCCGAACTGGCCGACGCAGCGGTCCGTGATACCGCCGGGTTCACCGCGCAGCTGATTGCCGCCGGCGGGCCGGACAACGCGTGGACCCCGACTCCCTCCGAACGGGTGCAGATCGCCTACGGCGTCGACTCGCGGCTGCAAAGCCTCGTGTCGACGGCTGAGGCGACGGGGGCAATCGGGCTGTATGAGCTGGCGGCGGTGATGGGCGGCTGGTACTTCGGTGCCAACCGCAGCGGCGAACCCACCTACAACCCAGCAACCGGAGTCACCTTCGACGGCGTCCAGGCCGACGGCACCGTGAATGTCAACTCGGGTGCCGAGTCCACCATCCACGGACTGCTGTCCATGCTGGTCCTGGACGCCCACCCCGAACTGAAGGCGGACGCCCTGGGCATTGACCAGACCGTCACCACCGACGGGCTCACCGTGGTGGAAGCGGAAACCGGAACCATCACGGGCGACGGCAGCATGGTTACCGCCGAGTCGGCGTGGACCGGGGAAGCGAACATCTCCGGTGGCGCGTACGCGCAGCTGAGCGCTGGTGCGCGCCTGCGCATCCCGGTGCCCGCGCATCAGCAGGATCGCAACGTGTACCCGATCGTGAACCGGACCATCGTGGAGTCAGGGACCACCACCTGGTCCGGCAAGCGGAAGCTCGGCACCACGCCGAATGGCGGGGCGGGGGAGCAGGGCATCACCGATGCGCCAGGGCTGTTGCAGCCGTTCAGCCTGGAGCGGGACCTGCGGCGGGGCGAACGCAGTGTGAGCGCCGCCGTCGACGGGGCCGCCTCAATCGACGCGCTGCTGCTCCAACCGCTGATCTCCTCGGTAACCGTCGACGGACCGGCGGGGGAGTCAACCATTTATGTGAGTGCAGCCGAGAAGAAGTCGCTGCATCCGGTGAAAGTGCCGAGCGGGTACTGGCTGGAACAGCAGGCCTACGATGCGGCCGGTCAGCCGGTTGCCCTGCCGGGCAACAAGGGCAAGGGCAAGGATCACAACAGGGGCAAAGATCGGGGCAATGTTTATGTGGCGCCGGGTGGCTTCACCGAAACCTCGCTGATCCGTAAGTAGGTCCAGGGCGATCCCGCGGCCGGGGACACCCCGGCTGCGGGAACACTCTTCAAGCGTTATCCGACTTGCCGGGCTGTGTTCACCAGCTATTGGTTTGATCTCTGCTTTGATGGAGGTCAATTAGGTTGTAAACGGTTACCGCCAGCTACCTAGAAGGTCACCATGAATTACCGGACGGCCGAACATCCTCGGCCGCAGCAGTTTATTCTCCACCTCAGCGACACCCACCTGCTCGGTGGGCCTGGGCCACTGTACGGGGCGGTGGATAGTGAAGCCCGGCTACGCCAGATTTTCACCGAGTTGGAAGACTCGGGGGCCCGGCCGGAAGCGCTGGTCTTCACCGGGGACCTGGCCGACCGGGGCGAAGCCAACGCCTATGCGAAGCTCCGCGCCATTGTTGAACCCGCAGCGGCGAAGCTCGGCGCCGAGGTGATTTGGGCGATGGGTAACCACGACGACCGGGCCAACTTTCGGGTAGGCCTGCTCGATCAGGCTCCAGACTCCGCCCCGATCGACCGCAGCTACCTCATCAACGGGTTGCGCATCATCACCCTCGATTCGACGGTGCCCGGCCACCATCACGGTGAATTCAGCCATGAGCAGTTGGTGTGGCTGGCCAATGAGCTCCTCACCCCGGCGCCACACGGCACCCTGCTGGCCCTGCACCACCCGCCGATTCCCTGCGTACAGGATCTCTCTGTTTTGGTGGAACTGCGCGGCCAACGCCAGCTCGCCGACGTCGTCCGCGGTTCCGATGTGCGCGGCATCCTGGCCGGCCACCTGCACTACTCAACCACCGCCACCTTCGCCGGGGTGCCGGTGTCGGTGGCGTCGGCCACCTGCTACACCCAGGATTTGGGGTACGACGGCGGCGGGACCCGCGGTCGGGACGGAGCCCAGGCGTACAACCTGGTGCACGTCTACGCGGACACGATCGTCCACTCCGTAGTCCCGATCGGCGCATACCGGCCGGTGGGCGAGACCGTCCCGCTGGCGGAAACACGCCGCCGGCTTGATGCCGCAGGAGTGAAGATCGCCGACGCCACCCCCCTGCGCCAGCTCACCGGGGCCTAAGACCCGCGCGCTGGTTCCGGCTTCTTGATTCTCCGGGGGTTCACCCGGGGTCAAGGCTTCCGGATCACTTCTCCCAGGGCGCTTTGATGGGGAAGTACTTTTCCAGGAAGTCGGTGACCAGCCTGGCCCGCTCGTCGGCGGGTACCTCAGGGAAGCTGCCGTCGTTAAGGCAGAAGAAGTCCGTGTGCCGTTTGTCGAGCAGTTTGTTCAGGCTGCTCAGTCCCGACCGCATGGTGGTGTCGATGTACTGCACCTTCGCTGATTCCTGAGTGACGGCCCGCCCGGTCAGCAACGCGTAGTAGTGGTACAGCGAGTTGGTGACCGAAATGTTGTCCTTTGCACGGAACCGTGAGGCGGCGGTGGCAGCGAAATCGGCGGCGAACTCCTCCTCCATTTCCAGGAGCACGCTGCGGCGCAGGGGTGCTGCGGTGTGCTCAAGGTGCCGGGTGGTGATCCTGCCGAAGCGCTCATGCAACAGGCGGCGGTTGACCCGGGCGGCGTTTTCGAAGCCGCTGCGCTCGGCGTCGTTATCGCCCAACCCGATACGGGTGTCCGCCTGGATGAACTTGGTGATCCCGCCCGGGGAGAAGAACATGTCGGGGGACACCGGGCGGCCGAAGAACATGTCGTCGTTGGAGTAGAGGAAATGCTCGGACAGTCCGGGAATGTGCTGCAGTTGGCTCTCGACGGCCTGCGAGTTGTGAGTCGGGAGCACCGACGGATCCCTGAAGTGCTCCTCGGAGCGAACCAGGGTGACCGAGGGATGATCGGCCAGCCAGATGGGGGCCGCCGAGTCGGTGGCGATGAAAATCCGGCGGACCCACGGAGCGAACATATACACCGACCGCAGGGCGTACTTGAGCTCGTTGATCTGACGGAACCGTGCCTCATGGTCATCGCCCGAGCCCACCACGGCGCCCTGCATCCGTGCGGCGCGGGCAGCCTGGAACTCGGGTGAGCTGCCGTCCACCCAGGAGAACACCAGGTCGATCTCGAAGTCGATATCAGTTGCGTGATCGGCGAACATGTTGTCTATCGTGGGCCACATCAAGCCGTGACGCTCCACGGACCCGCGGACCACCTCGGAGGAGGGGAGGGTGCGGCGGGTCAGGGAGTTTTCGACGGGGAGCTCGATGGTGTCGCCGCCGAGCTTCCACAGTTCAATCTGCACGCCAGCGGACGGTCCGAAAGCCAGCCCGCCGATCGGCTCAATCCGTGGGCGGAACAGCCGGAAGATGCGGGCCTTGTTGCTGTGTGACAGGGAACCGTCGGTGACCAAAAGGGTGGTCTTGCGCTTCGTGTCAACGGTCCGGGAGTAGAACGGCTCGTTCTCGCAGGCTGCAACGAGGGCATCCCGGAGGCGTTCGCGGTGCTTGAGATCGATAGCGATCACTGGACGCTCGTCATTGCCGCGCACCAGCAGGTACTCAATGTCGGCGCTTTCAAGCGCGGCGCGGATAAACAACAGATCCTCCACCATCGCCTGATGCGGTGTGACGTTCTGGTTGATCAGGGTGAACCGGCGTTTGACCGTAGTGATGTCGGCGCGGTCGTTAAACCGTGCGACTGCAGCGCGCGACGCCGACTCAAGGACTTCGGCCTCGTTAACGGGTTCGGGCGCGCCGAAGTAAATATCGTGTTGGGCGGCAGTATCCGTAATGTGAGCCTCCAGAGGGGTACCAGGTGTCTTAGCTCCATGATAAAGCCTGCCCCGCACCCGGCGTCCCGCGCCGGATCCTTCAGCGTCGCCGTCGTTCTCCCTAATAGGTGGAGTACAACTCACCGACGCGGAGCTCGACGCCGACCCGGTTGTCCGCCCCAGGCAGGGGGCAGGCCCAGGACTCGTCATAGGCGCACGACGGGTTGTAGGCGAAGTTCAGGTCAATGACGAGACGGTCGTCCACCACTCCGAGGTGCGAACCCTTCACGGTGTCCAGCACATAACGGCCGCCCCCGTAGGTTCCGCTGGGCTGCCCGGCGGAACCGTCGCGCAGCGGCAGGAACAACCCGCCCCCGTAGGAGGCGAGTCGCCACAGCGCCAGCCGCCCCACGCCGTCGAGCCCCACCGTGCCGAGCCGCTGGAACGTCACGGTCCCGTCCGTCCCGGTGGGGACGGTCATCTCCTCGCCCACTCCGTCGTCGTCGATCACTGCCTCAAACCTGTAGTCCGACTGGTATTCGGCCACCGCGAGGCCATCGAAGGAGGCGGCAGCCGTTGGATCGAGCGGCGATGCGGGATGGGTGGCGAATAGCCTGTCCCGCCCGGCACGCCACAGGGCATGGGCCGACGACGGCGACCCGGCCTGGGCGCTGTCGCGCACCCGTGCGTAGAGGTCGAAAACCTGCTGACGCCAGTCAGCAGTCTGGAGAGCTGTGGTAACTGTAGGCATCGTCCAAGCCTACTGGCCGGTGCTGGGCGCCCGTCACGGAAAGTCCGAAAACAGTTGCCCAGGCGTACTGTGTCATCTGTGACCACCGGCATTTTCCTCATCGTTCTCTTCTCCATCCTGCTTGGTGCGATCGCGCAGCGGATTGCCGGGCTGGGCTTCGCCCTGCTCATCGCGCCGTTCCTAGTCATCATTCTGGGCCCACACGAGGGAGTGGTGTTGGTCAATATTTGCGGAGTGGTGTCCTCAACCCTGATCGTGGGACGGGTCTGGAAGGACATTGACTGGAGCATGTTCCGGTGGATGGTAATTCCCTCGGTCTTCGGCTCGGTTCCTGGGTCTATCGCTGCGGTGATGCTGCCGTCCGCTCCCTTGTCCGTGACGGTGGGCGGCGTCGTCCTCGTCGCACTCTCGGTGTCACTGGTGCTGCAACGCTCATCGGTGGTGGTGCGCGGCAATGCGCCGAAAGCCGTCGCGGGGTTCGCTGCGGGACTCACCAATTCCATGGCTGGGGTTGGCGGTCCGGCGGTCAGCGCGTACGCCCTGTTGTCTCGTTGGCCGCAACGGCCCTTCGCTGCAACCCTGCAGCCGTTCTTCGTGGTGATTGGGCTGGTAACCCTGACGGTGAAGCTCAGCCTCGACCCCACCGACGCACCCGCACTGCAGTGGTGGATGTGGGCTGCCATCGGCGTCGTGATCGTGACCGGAATTTTCGCCGGCGAGAAGCTCTCCCGGTTCATTAAGGACGACCATGCCCGGTTCTTTGTGATTGTGATCGCTTTCCTTGGCGCCGCCGCTGCATTGGTCAAGGGATTGCTGGACCTTCTGGTTTAACTCCCGGGGCCGTACCGCCCGAACCTGTTGGTCGCACCGCGTCGTTGAACCTCGGAGGCTGCGGCCGGTGGCACCATGGAGGAGATGAAACTTCCACTTCGTATGCCTGATCGGCGTGCCCTGCCCATGCCACTGTGGCTGCAGGGTGTGTTCGAGCTGGCCCAGTCAGCACTGATCTCGGGGCTGCTGATCCTGGCGCCCCTGGCCGCGGTCTGGGTGGCGGGTGGATTCGCTGAGCGCACAGCAACCTCCATGCTGCAATTGGGTGGGCAGGCCTGGCTCCTGATCCACGGGGTACCCCTTGAAGTGACCTTCCCTCCGGCAGACCCGGAGGGGACCGGAACCACAGGACTCCTCGCCATCGTGCCGCTGGGACTAACCCTGATCCCCTTCCTGCTGGCGTGGCGGGCGGGCCGCCGTCTTGCCCGCGCGTCGTACTCCGACCAACTGTGGCAGGCACTCCTCGGGGCACTCGGCAGCTATGCGGTGATCGGTGCCGGCGTCGCCTACCTCAGTACGACTGCTGAAGCGTCGGTCCCGCTGGCCGCCGGTGCGCTGATCCCACTGCTCTCGGCGGGTCTGGGACTGGTGATTGGTGCGTACCGGGAGGCTGGCGAGTGGAGCAGGCTGATCGGCGTCGACCGCGCCGCCTGGCTCGCGAAGACCAGCCAGCATTCCCGCTGGGCTGGATCCTACGCCTGGTCGGGTGTTCGCGCTGGTTTTGTGGCGCTGACTGTCTCCCTCGGGTTGTCGGCACTGCTGCTGGCGGTGACGTTCGGGCTGCGCTGGGCGGAGGTGGCGGCGGTGTACCAGCGCCTGGACGCGGGGATTGTCGGTGGCAGCGCCCTGACCCTCGCGCAGCTCGGCTTCGTGCCCAACCTGGTGGTGTGGACCCTCGCCTGGGCGTCCGGCGCCGGGTTCGCGCTCGGGTCCGGCAGCGCCATCACCCCCTTGACCACCAGCGCCGGTCCGTTGCCTGCACTGCCGGTCCTCGGTGCGGTGCCGCCGGGCACTCTGGAGTACGGGTTGGCGGCGCTCGCCATCCCAGTGCTGGCGGGCCTGCTGGCTGGCTGGTGGTTCTTCAGGGAAGGCGAGAACCACCTCGACGAGTGGCTGGAGATCAAAATGGAGGCGCGGTGGTTCACCGCGAGTGTTTCCACGCTTGCCGCCGCACTGCTGATCGGGGTGACCGCCGGCGTCGCTGCCGGGGTGGTTGCCTGGCTGTCCCGCGCGTCCCTGGGCCTCGGCCGGCTGGTGGATCTGGGCCCCAACCCGTTATGGGTGGCACTTTTGATTGCCGCTGAGGTGGCTGTCGGCGTCGTCATCGGCTATGCGGTGGGGCCGCTGCTGGAGCGGGACAACCGCCAAAAAAGTGGCTGAGCCGCACACAAGTGGTGGGGCCACCACTTACGCGCGGGTCCGCCACTTTCCCGAAGGTGACGCGCAGGTCCGCCACTTTCCCATGCGGCAAGGCTCAGGACCCCGGGAGCAGGCCGCCCAGGTTGCTGAGTTCGTCCTGGCAGGCACTCTGCGCGGCGTTGGTGAGCGCGGTGCCCATGCATTCCTCATAGTCGGCTGTCACCGGCCACAACGCCACCTGGGCGCCGGTCCCAACGACCAGGAAGGCTGTGGCCACTAGCCCGATTACCGTGGTGATGCGCAGCAGCCCGGGGAGCTTGTCTCGCACCGCCCTGACCAGGGCGAAGATCCCGAGCACCAGAGCGGCGAGGCCGAAAACCAGGCCAAGGACTTTCCACGGCAGGGGGAGGGTTCCGGTCAGGATGGCACCGAGCATCGCCAGCAGGAACCACCTGAAGTAGCTCCGCGTCCGGGCCAACTCTTTTTCCTCGGGCGACCCGGGGCTGGGCGCGGCAGGCGCTGGCTTGGCGGGGCGGGGGCTCTCGTTCATGGTTTAACCCTAGGGTAGAGCGCAGCCTATGGTTGACCCATGCGCATCGTAGTCCTGGTTTCCGGTACCGGATCCAACCTTCAGGCGGTCATTGACGCCGTCGACACCGGCACTCTTGATCTCACCATCGCCGCCGTCGGCGCCGACCGGCACGGCACCTATGGGGTGGAGCGCTCCACCGCTGCTGGAATCGCTGGGTTTGTGGTGGACTTCACGTCCTACGGTCGGCGCGCCGAGTGGAATGCCGCGCTGACCGAGAAGGTCGCCTCCTACGCACCGGACTACGTGGTGTCCTCGGGATTCATGCGGATTGTCGACCAGGGCTTCCTTGACGCCTTCCCGAACCGCTATCTCAACACCCATCCGGCTCTGCTGCCGAGCTTCCCCGGCGCGCACGGCGTGCGGGATGCCCTCGCCTATGGGGTAAAGGTGACCGGGTGCACGGTGATGATCGCCGACGCCGGCGTTGACACCGGGCCGATCCTCGCGCAGGCCGCCGTCGAGGTGCTCGACGACGACACCGAGGACACTCTCCACGAACGTATCAAGGTGAAGGAACGCGCCCTGCTGATCGAGACGCTCCGCCGGCTCAGCCAGGAACAGGGCTGACATGGCACTGATCGACAACGCCGTCTATGTTGAGGGCAAGAGGCAGCCAAACCCGGATTCCCTCGACGATACCTTCGACATCATGCGCGCCAGCGGGGGTATGGCATGGATCGGTCTGTACCGGCCCGACGACAACGAGCTCACCGCCGTCGCCGAGGAATTCTCCCTTCATCACCTGGCGGTGGAGGATGCGTTCAAGGGGCACCAGCGGTCCAAACTTGAACGCTACGGGCCAACCCTGTTCGTGGTGCTGCGTCCTGCCCGCTACCTCGACGCTGAAGAGAAGGTGGAATTCGGTGAGCTCCATGTGTTTGTCGGTGAGGACTTTGTGGTCACCGTCAGGCACGCCGAATCACCCGATCTGGGGAAGGTACGCAACCGGCTGGAGGGGAGCCCCGAACTGCTTGCGTTGGGGCCGGCGGCAGTGCTCTATGCCATCCTCGACGAGGTGGTGGACGAGTATGAGCCAGTGGTAAATGGGCTCGAGAACGACATCGACGAGATTGAAAATGAGCTCTTCGGCGGCGACCCGGGCGTCTCCCGGCGCATCTACGACCTGCACCGTGAGGTGATCGAGTTCCAACGAGCCACCCAACCCTTGCAGTTCATGGTGGAGAATCTGCAGCGCGGCTCCGAAAAATACCATCTGGACTCTGAGATAAACCGCCGCCTCGGCGATGTCCTTGACCACGTAATCCGACTGATTGAACAGGTCAACACGTTCCGCACCCTGCTGCAGAACGCCCTCACCGTCCACTCAACCCTGGTGGCCCAACGCCAGAATGAGGAGATGACTCGCCTGACCGAGACCTCACTGGCCCAGAATGAAGAGGTCAAACGAATCTCCTCGTGGGCTGCGATTCTTTTCGCTCCCACCCTGGTGGCCGCCATTTACGGCATGAATTTCGACGTGATGCCCGAACTGCACTGGGCGTTGGGCTACCCGTTTGCTCTGGTGCTGATGGCGGCCACCGGCGTGGGACTGTACCTCGCGTTCAGGCGGAATCGCTGGCTGTAGTGCTAACTGGTGGACACCAGGTGGGTTGCGTGGTCGTAGGTGAACGTCACAGCCCCACCCGGATGATTTAGCACAATGTTGCCGCCGCCCCTGACACCCCCGACGCCGTAGTTCTCGTCCCAACTGCGGTTCAGTGCCGCCTTATATTGGTAGGATCCAGCCGGGAGATCAGCGACCGTCAACTTCCAGAGGGAATCAACCGGGTCCAGGCTGAGCTGAGCCTGAGTGCAGTCAGGCAGCCAGTCGGCGTCGCACCCAAGCGTGGCGCCGAAGCTACCTGGAACCGAGACGGCCTCCGGCTGCGCGGTTTGCACCGCGCCGACCGTCACGGTCCTGGTGTCGCTGGCTACCCCGTCGAGCAGCGCCCGGTATCTCAGTTCCGTGCCATCGGGAAGTTGCTGTGCGGAGAGGTCATCCATCAGCGTGTAGGCGGGGGACGAATCATCCGACCCCAACGGCTGCCACTCGCCGCCGTCGACGCTGCGCTCAAAGTCGACCACGTGGGACGGCTTTTCGGGGTCGGCCACCGCACTGAGGCGAACCTCGCCCTGCACGCTGCTGCCTTCGGCGGGCGATGTGATGGTCACCTTCGGTGCGGGGACCGCTGCGGTGCGGGTGGTGCTGGCTGAGGTGTGCCCGCCGTTGTCCAGCACCGCGGCGCGGTACTGCACGTCGGTGCCCGGTTCCAGGGCGCTGACGTCGTGGAACACCCGGTACGGCGCGTTGTCGTCGGTGCCGATGGGGGTCCACCGCCCGTCCCCGGTACGCGCCTCGAAGCTGACCTGGTAGAACGAGGAGCCTTCGACGTCGACCCCCACTTCCATTCGACCGTTGTCGGCGGCGGCCGGCACAGGCTCGCGCAGGGTTACGGCGGGCGCCTCGTCCGACCGGGGAATCCGGCCGGACGACTGGTAGACCACCGTGGACAGCGCGGGTACATCAACGGTCAGCATTCCGGTGCCCGAACTTTTCACCTTCCGGTCCGCGTCGCCGTAGACCTTCTGGAAGGGCCTGTTAGCGACGTAGGTAGGAATCTGCGCGGTCTGCGGCTCGGTGCTGTTATTCAGTGCCACCACGTACTCCCGCTGACGCTTCGCATCGATCCGCGAGAACGCGTAAATGCCTTTGCCCTCAGCCGCGTAACGGTTCTGGTGAGCGCCGTCGCGCAGTGCCGGATGCTCCTCGGCGACGGCAGCGAGCTCGCTGATCTTTTCGTAGAGCGGGTGCCCGGTATCGAAGTTGTCGGCGGCGTGCGTGGCGTCGGTTCCCAGCAGGTCGTCATCCAGGTAGTCCGGCACCTGGCTTGCGAACAGGGTCTGCCGTGCGTCCTGGTCGCCGCCAGGGCCGGTGAAGCCTTGTTCGTCACCGTAATAGATCACCGGGTTCCCGCGGGAGAAGTACATCAGTTCGTGGGCCAGCGAAGTGCGGCGAAGCCACTGGGCATCGCCTGCCCCGGGGTTGTCAGCGGTGATGAAGCCGCCAATCCTGCCCATGTCGTGGTTGCCGAGGAAGGTGGGCAGGGAATAGGCGTTCGAATCGGCGTCGGTGTACCAGTCATCGCCGACGAAAAACTCCTCGAGCGCCGAGGCGTCTGCTCCCCGTGACGCGAAACTCCGCGCCGCTTCCTGGAATGGAAAGTCCAGCACCGACTGCATCTTGTTGCGCGTGGTGAACTGCGAAGTGAAGCTTTTGGTGGTGTCGAACACCTCGCCGAACATGAAGAACTCATCCTTGCCCTCGTCCTTGGCGAACTCCAGGACATCGGGGCCGAACTCCTGCCAGAACTCGTCGTTGACGTGCTTCATGGTGTCAATCCGGAAGCCGTCGACGCCGAAGTCGGCGATCCACGTCTGGTAGATCTCCTTCATGCCGTCCACCACCGTGGGGTGCTCGGTGAAGAGATCGTCGAGGCCGAAAAAATCGCCGTAGAAGGCGTCCTCCCCCGCGAAGGTGGTGTCGCCGCGGTTGTGATACAGCGCCGGGTCATTGAGCCAGCTGGGAACCTTCAGCGTCTCTTCGCCGGGTTCGAGGACCGGGGTGTAAGGGAACGACGACGCCGGGTCCAGTTCGGGAAAGGCCCCGGTGCCCGCGAAGTCCCGATCATCGAAAATGTCTCCACTGGCGGTGGTGTAGGGCGCCTCATCTTTGGAGACGTACGGCATCCGGGCGCCCTCCTCATACCCGATTACGTCGGCGGTGTGGTTGGTGATGATGTCGAAATACACCTTCATGCCACGACTGTGGGCCTCGTCAATGAGCGCCTTGAGGTCGTCGTTGCTGCCAAGGTGGGGGTCAATCTGGGTGAAGTCGGTAATCCAGTACCCGTGATAGCCCGCCGAGTTGTCCTCGGGCTGAACCGCCTTGTTCTTGAAACTCGGAGTCAACCAGATGGACGTGGTGCCCAGGTCTTCGATGTAGTCGATCCGGTCCAGCAGGCCCGCCAGGTCACCGCCGTTGTAAAACCCCTTCCGGGTGGGGTCGAAACCGGACACCATCGGATCGGAGCCGAGCCCGCCGTCGTCGTTGGCTGGATTCCCGTTGGCGAAGCGGTCCGCCATCACGAAGTAAAAGTTCTCGTCGGTCACGGGTCCGCGCACCGATTGCAGGCCCCGCGGGGAATCCAGGCTGGCCGTCTTGGCCTGTGTGGGGGCGGCGGCAGTGCCCGCGGCGAGGAATGTTGCGAGTGCGACGGCGGTGGCGCGGCGGGCGAACATGTAAACCTCCGGGTTAGCTGAATCTTATTTCAGCGTGGTGCACGTCACACCCGGTGTCAATGCTTGCTAACCGTCTGAGAGCGCCTTGCCGCGTGTCTCCGGCGCGTTGAACGCCATCCACAGCACCGCCGCCAACACCAGGAGACCGGTGGCGGCGAACGTGAGCGGCAGGCCAAGGACCGGCCAGAGTAGGGAACCGAAGATCAGGGGCACCAGGCCCGCTCCGACCCGGGACACGGTGGACGCCCAGCCGAACCCTGAGGCGCGCAGCTCGGTGGGGTAGAGCTCCGAGACGTAGGTGTAAAGCACCGGAATGGCCACCTGGATCAGGAAGCCAAACAGCAGCAGCCAGGCGGTTGCGATCGCTGGCAGTTCAACCGTGAGGGCAAAGACCACCAGTACGACGGCGGACAGGGGGCCCGACATGGCGAGGATCCATTTCCGTCCCACCCGTTCCACCAACAGTGCGGCAGCGACGACGCCGAAGAACCCTACGGCTGTCATGCCGGCGGTGGTAAGGAAGGCGACCGACTGTTTGTAGCCAGCCTGGACCAGGATCTGGGGCATCCAGGTCAGGGCGCCGTAGTAGACCAGGAGGACGCTCAGGAACAGGCCCCAGGCGGCAAGGGTAATCCGCCAGTCGAACCGCCACAGTGCGGGGAGCTGCCCGGAGACCGAGCCGATGGACAGTTTTGGCGCTTCGGCGGGGGTGGGAAGCCGCCACGGTGTGCGTGGGGCACCGGTGCGGTGCACCAGGTCGTTGATGACCTTTTCGGCTTCGGCCCGGCGGCCCTTCTGGACCAGGTAGAGCGGGGACTCGGGCACGGATCGTCTGACCCAGAACACCAGCAGAGCCGGCAGCACCATGACGAGCATCAGGTAACGCCAGTCGCCGAAGGCGGTCATCAGGAGCGCTGACACCACCCCGCACAGGGCTGCCCCGATCGGCCACCAGGCGTCCATGGCGGTGAGGACACGGCCCCGGTGTTTGCGCGGGGTGAACTCACCGACCAAGGCGTAGTCGACCGGGATGCAGCCGCCCAACCCGAACCCTGCCATGAACCTGAACACACAGAACCAGACGAAATCGGGGGAGAACGCGCCCAGGACGGTGAAGATGGAGAAGATCAGGAGCGTGGCAGTGAACGCACGTTTCCTCCCGATGATGTCGGCGATGGAACCCCACGCGAACGCGCCGATGGCCATGCCGATCAGGTTTGACGTAGCCACCCAGGCAGCTTCGCCCGGCGCCAGGTCCCAGTAGTCCGACAGTAGCGGGATCAGGTACCCGTTGAGGGTCACGTCCCAGGCATCGAACATGAAGCCGAGGCCGCCGATGAGGAAAATCTTGCCCTGCACCCTCCAGCGCCACGGCAGTTCCTGCACCACCTGGTCTCCAGTGGGTAGTTCAGTTTCGGTGCTCACGGGGAAACTGTACCGCTAGCCCCCGATTCCTCTCCTACCGAGGGGTGGGCGGTGACCGTGACTTAGACTGAAAGCGATCCCACCCGCAGCGAAAATCCTGGAGCCACCGCGTGAGCCTGAACCATCTCGACCAAGTTCCCATCCGCCGGGCCCTGATCTCGGTGTACGACAAGACGGGGCTGGAGGAACTGGCGATGGGGTTGCACCGCGCCGGCGTCAGCATCGTCTCCACCGGATCAACTGCCAAGCGCATTGCCGCCGCAGGGGTCCCGGTCACCGAGGTTTCCGAGCTCACCGGCTTCCAGGAATGCCTGGATGGCAGGGTCAAGACCCTGCACCCGATGGTGCACGCCGGAATCCTCGCAGACCGCCGCCGCGAGGACCACGTCGAACAGCTCCGGCAACTCGAGGTGGAGCCCTTCGACCTGGTGGTGGTGAACCTGTATCCCTTCGTCGACACGGTGAAGTCCGGTGCGGCGGAGGACGACGTCGTCGAGCAGATCGACATTGGCGGCCCGGCCATGGTGCGCTCGGCGGCGAAGAACCATCCTTCAGTGGCGATCGTGGTGGACCCGGCACGGTACGGCGACGTGGTGGCTGCTGCGGACGCCGGCGGCTTCGACCTCAGCGCACGACGCCGGCTGGCCGCGCTCGCGTTCTCCCACACCGCCGCCTATGACAACTCGGTGGCCGCCTGGACGGCGTCGCAGTTCGGTGATGGCACCATCGACGGCGACTCCTGGCCGGCCTATGCCGGTATCGCGTTGGAACGCTCGGAGGTGCTCCGCTACGGCGAAAATCCCCACCAGGACGCCGCGCTGTACGTCGAGAAGGGCGCGACCCCTGGCATCGCCCAGGCCGACCAGCTGCACGGCAAGGCGATGAGCTACAACAACTACGTCGACGCCGACGCTGCCCTGCGCGCCGCGTTCGACTTCGATCAGCCCGCCGTCGCCATCATCAAACACGCCAACCCGTGTGGCGTCGCGGTCGGCGCAACCGAGGCTGCCGACCCGATCGCTGACGCGTACGCCAAGGCGCACGCCTGCGACCCGGTGTCGGCGTTCGGTGGGGTCATCGCCGCCAACCGGACCGTCACCGCGGCCATGGCCACCGCGGTCAAGGACGTTTTCACCGAGGTGGTCATCGCCCCCGATTTCGATCCCGAAGCCGTCACCATCCTCTCCGCCAAGAAGAACATCCGTCTGCTGACCCTGCCTGAGGGGTACCGGCGGGATCCGGCGGAGATCCGGCAGGTGTCTGGCGGAGTGCTGGTGCAGTTGGCGGACACGGTCAGGGCCGACGGCGACGCACCAGAAACCTGGACCCTCGCCGCGGGACCCGCCGCCGACGAGCGCACCCTCGCCGACCTTGCCTTCGCGTGGACCGCGTGCCGGGCAGCGAAATCCAACGCCATCCTCCTCGCTGACGGCGGGGCGGCCGTGGGCGTCGGCATGGGCCAGGTCAACCGGGTGGACTCCTGCAAGCTCGCCGTCGAACGGGCCAACACCCTGGCCGGCGACGGCGTCAACCGTTCACGTGGTGCGGTGGCGGCGTCCGATGCGTTTTTCCCGTTCGCGGATGGGCTGCAGATCCTGCTCGACGCCGGGGTGCGCGCCGTGGTGCAGCCGGGTGGGTCGGTGCGGGACCAGGAAGTGGTGGATGCGGCGACCGCGGCCGGGATTACCATGTATTTCACCGGCACACGGCACTTCTTCCACTAGTCGGCACCACAGAGACGGCGGCAGGGCACATGGAGATCGCTTCGATTCTTACCCTAGCGGCGGGGATGGCGCTCTCCGGGTCGGCGTTCGCCCGTGAAGTATCGCCGGGAACCCGGATGATCTCGGCCTTTCTCGGCCTGGCCGTGGCACTGTTCGCCGTTCTGACCTTGTTCCTTGGCGCCACGCCGGGGATGTTCCTCTGGATTATTGCCAGCGTGTTTGCGGTCCGGAACTTCCGGGCCGCAGTGCGGCACCAGAAGAGGGTGGACGCCGGACTCGATCCGGTGCGCCACCCCAACCTGGCGGATCTGCGTCCCACCAACCTGCCCGGCTGGGCGCCGCAGGTCCCCGGAATGACCCGCCCGGGAACCCTGGGGTTGCCCGCTGCGCTCACGCCAAAAGCCTTTCGGGGCCAGGCAGCGTCATACCCGATGGCCGGGCAGGCGCCCGGCCACAACTCGGCGCCCGACACCCGCGGGCTGCGGCCCGCCCCGGCCACTGACCGGTGGGGCAAGGCCATACCGCCGGGCTCCATGATGGACCGTTGGGGAAACATTGCGCCGGCCGGGGAGTAGCTCCCCCATTTAGGGCGGCAATAGTGGCCTGTGGCATAGTTGGACAGGGTAAAACCAGTACAAATCGCGGGCCGAGTTGAGTCCATCACAATGGCTGCCGGCCCACCATCGCAAGGAGACCGTGTGGCTGACGCGCCAGGAACAAAAATCAAGGTACAGGGTTCGGTTGTCGAACTCGACGGCGACGAGATGACCCGGATTATCTGGCAGTTCATCAAGGACCGTCTGATCAACCCGTACCTGGATGTCGACCTTAAGTATTACGACCTCTCCATCCAGAACCGCGACGCCACCGATGACCAGGTCACCATCGACGCTGCCAACGCCATTAAGGAGCACGGTGTGGGCGTCAAGTGCGCCACCATCACCCCCGATGAGGCACGCGTCGAAGAGTTCGGTCTGAAGAAGATGTGGGTTTCACCCAACGGCACCATCCGCAACATCCTCGGCGGCGTCGTCTTCCGCGAGCCGATCATCATCTCCAACATCCCGCGGCTGGTGCCGGGCTGGAACAAGCCCATCATCATCGGCCGCCACGCCCACGGCGACCAGTACAAGTCCACCAACTTCAAGGTGCCCGGCCCCGGCAAGGTCACCATGATGTTCGAGCCCGCCGACGGCTCCGAGCCAATGAAGTTCGACGTCGTCACCATGCCTGAAGAGGGCGGCGTGGCCATGGGGATGTACAACTTCAACGAGTCCATCCGCGACTTCGCCCGGGCGTCCTTCGCCTACGGTCTGCAGCGCGAATACCCGGTGTACCTGTCCACGAAGAACACGATCCTCAAGGCCTACGACGGCCAGTTCAAGGATCTCTTCCAGGAGGTCTTCGACGCCGAATTCAAGGACCAGTTCGAGGCTGCCGGCCTCACCTACGAGCACCGCCTGATCGATGACATGGTGGCCTCCGCCATGAAGTGGGAAGGCGGCTACGTGTGGGCCTGCAAGAACTACGACGGCGACGTCCAGTCCGACACCGTCGCCCAGGGCTTCGGCTCGCTGGGTCTGATGACCTCAGTGCTGATGACCCCGGACGGCAAGACCGTCGAGGCTGAGGCAGCGCACGGCACGGTGACCCGTCACTTCCGCCAGCACCAGCAGGGCAAGCCAACCTCGACCAACCCGATCGCTTCGATCTTCGCTTGGACCCGTGGGTTGATGCACCGCGGCAAGCTGGACAACACCCCCGAGGTCATCACCTTCGCCGAAACACTGGAGGACGTGGTTATCAAGACCGTCGAGTCCGGCCACATGACCAAGGACCTGGCTGCCCTGGTCGGACCGGACCAGGCGTATCAGACCACCGAGGAATTCCTTGCGACCCTGGATGACAATCTGAAGGCACGCCTGGGCTAGTACTCGCTCAGATGGACACAGAGAGACCCGGCGGATTCCGCCGGGTCTCTCTATGTCTGCGCCCGAGGTCCTGACGGCCCGGGTGGCCGGGCTACCCGGCGTCGTCGTTGACGTAGCGCAGCCCCAGCTGATCGCGGACCCCGTCGAGCAGGCGCATGATGTTGAGCGTGTCGGCCCACGGCATGGTGGGACTCTCGGTTAGCCCCTGCTGGATACAGCGGGTAGTTTCGCGCAGCTCATACACGTAGCCGCGGCCGGCCTGGACGAAGGTCTCCACCCGTTGCTCGCCCTGATGCGGCTGGATGGTCAGTTCCCGCGGGTTGTGCAGTACCGATCCGGTTCGCAGCCAGCCCGCCGAGCCTGACACGGTCGCCTGGCCCGGCCCCGATGACACCAACGACGACGTCAGCTGGGCCTGCGCACCGTTCCGGTAGGTGAGGGTGAGCCCGTTCTGGGTGTCGATGCCGTCGTCGTTTAGGGCAGCGGTCGCCGTCACCGCCGA
The DNA here is from genome assembly GCF_054511125.1 of Arthrobacter sp. TMN-50. NCBI lineage: Bacteria > Bacillati > Actinomycetota > Actinomycetes > Micrococcales > Micrococcaceae > Arthrobacter > Arthrobacter sp. TMN-50. Next base: position 52,753 of record NZ_JBTNDG010000010.1, read on the forward strand.
GGGGAAGCCGAGCGCGCCGAGCGCCCAGGTCAGCGGATAGACGGTGAGGTCGAGCAGTGCACCGCCGCCAGCAGCCGGGTCCCACAGCCGATGATCACGCCCGTGGTCGGAGGGGAAGCCAAGATCGGCCTGGACCCACCGGATCTCCCCAAGCTCACCGGAATGGATGATCTCCCAGGCCCGGTTGACGCTGGGGAGGAAGCGGCTCCAGAGGGCCTCCATCAGGAAAAGGTTGTTGGCGCGGGCCCGGTCGATCAGCTCCGCGGCCTCCCGCGCGTTGACGGTGAACGCCTTCTCGCACAGCACGTGCTTTCCCGACTCGAGGGCGGCCTCGGCCACTTCGTAGTGCTGGGCGTGGGGCGTCGCGATGTAGACGACGTCGACGGCGGGATCGTCGAAGAGCCGCTGGTATCCGGTCACGCCGTCGGCGTCGTGGTAGCTGGTAGCGAAGCCGAACTCCGCGGCGAAGGCCTGCGCTGACGCCTGGGACCGGGAACTGACCGCCTGCAGGACGCTGTCCTCGAGGCCCGCAATGTCGTGGGTGACGTTGTTGGCGATGCGACCGGTAGCGACGACGCCCCAGCGCAGCGGTTTGCCGGTGGCGGCGAATGGATCGGCGGCGTCTGGCGCGGCGCAGGGTGGCCGGGGGATCTGCTGGGCAGGCTGAAGGGAGTTCATCGTTCTATCTTTGCGTGCCGGCCGGCAAAAAAGTAGCCCGACCCCCAACGGGGCCGGGCTACTCAAACAACCGTGTTACTCGTTGACGATCTCGGACAGCGTGGGATCGTTCTCGTAGGCCTCAGCAGCGTTTTCTTTGGTGACGATCTGTGGTTCGAGCAGGTACGCGGGAACCACCTTGACTCCGTTGTCGTAGGAATCTGGATCGTTGATCTCAAGCTCTTCGCCTGCACCGAGTCCTTCAACCATTTCAATAGAGTGGGCAACGAGGGCACGGGTGTCCTTGTTGATGGTGGAGTACTGCTCGCCGGCCATGATGGAGCGGATGGATTCAACCTCGGAATCCTGGCCGGTAACGATGGGCAGTTCCTTCCCGCTGGCCTCAACCGAGGTCAGGATGGCGCGGGCCAGGGTGTCGTTGGGGGAGAGCACGCCGTGGAGTTCCTCGGAACCGTAGGTACCGGTGAGGAGGGTATCCATGCGGGTCTGCGCGTTGCCGGCTTCCCAGCCCTGGGTGACAGCCTGGTTGAATTCGGTCTGACCGGAGGCCACGACGACGTTGCCGGACTCGATTTCTGGCTCGAGGATGCTCATCGCGCCGTCGAAGAAGACCTGGGCATTGGCATCATCGGGTGAACCGGCGAACAGCTCAATGTTGTAGGGCCCTTCGCCCCGTTCAGCCATGCCGTCGAGCAGTGCCTGGCCCTGCAGCTCGCCCACCTGGAAGTTGTCGTAGGCAACGTAGTAGTCGACGTCTTCCGTGTTGGTCAGCAACCGGTCATATGCAATAACGGTGATGCCGGCTTCCTTCGCCTGCGCCAGCTGGGTGCCGAGCTGGGCGCCGTCAATGGCGCCGACAATCAGCACCTCGACGCCGTTGGTGATCATCGAGCTGATCTGGTTCTGCTGCTCGGAAACGCCACCGTTGGCGAACTGGACGTCGGGGTCGTATCCGGCTTCGGTCAGACCATCGTTGAACAGGCCCTCAGCGAGCACCCAGTTCTCCGACGTCTTCTGGGGCAGGGCGACGCCAATCGCTGCGCCGTCCTCGAATCCGCCTTCTCCTTCGGTTTCGGTCCCGGCATCGCGGCCGCAACCGGAGATGGCCAGTGCCGAAATTGCGGCGATTGCCGCTAGTGATCGTGCGTGCTTGCGCATTACTGCTCCTTTAGTGAACTAAGTAACTAATTGCTGAGGTGTTGGTTGGGGTTAGCGGGCCGAGACGTCATTGGAAATGACTGTCTCGGTGGCTGTCGGCAGGCCGGGTTTTCCCTTGTTGCCGAAATTTTTCATGATCATGCCCGTGATGGACGGTTTGCCCTGCGTCTTGTTATAGACGTCGAACGCGACGGCGACCAACAACACGAGTCCCTTGATGATTTGAGTCAGGTCGGCGCCGACGCCGAGCAACTGCAGACCGTTGTTCAACACAGCCATGACGAGCCCGCCGATGACCGATCCGACAACCGTCCCCACGCCGCCGGTGACCGCGGCGCCGCCAATGAATACTGCGGCGATAGCATCGAGTTCCCAGCCAACGCCGTCGAACGGGCCTGACGCCGTGGAACGGCCCACGAAGATCATGCCGGCCAGGGCCGCCAGGATAGACATGTTCATCATCACGAGGAAGTCGACGCGACGGCTGCGGACGCCCGACAGTTTTGCTGCGTGACGGTTGCCACCCACTGCGTACACGTGGCGGCCGACGATGGTCTTGGTGGAGACGAAGCCGTAGATGATGACGAGCGCACCGAGGATCAGCCCGGGAACGGGAAAAGAGGTACCGGGGTTGCCGGTGGCGAACAGGTAGGTCGCGTAGAGGATCACTGCGGAGAGCAGGGACATTTTGACGACGGAGACCCAAACGGGGGGGGCTTCGGCTCCGATCTTGGCGAACCGCCGGCGGGTGCGTACTTCGTTGTAGATCACCACAGCGATGAGGGCGAATCCGAGGAGCAGGGTGAGGTTGTTGTACCCGAAGTCGGGTCCGATTTCGGGCAGGTAGCCGGCGCCAATGAAGCGGAATTCCTGGGGGACGGGGACGGTGTTGGACTGGCCGACGAACTGGTTGGCACCCCGGAAGAGCAGCATGCCTGCCAGGGTGACAATGAATGCCGGAATGCCGACGTAGGCCACCCAGAAGCCCTGCCACGCCCCAATCAGGGCGCCCAGGAGCAGGCCGACGACGATCCCCAGGTACCAGGGCAAGTCCCAGTCCCGCATCACCAGGGCGACGACGATGCCAGCGAACGCGGCGATGGATCCGACCGACAGATCGATGTGGCCGGCGATGATCACCAGCACCATGCCGATCGCGAGGATCAGGATGTAGGAGTTGCCGTTGAAAAGGTTCATCAGGTTACCGGAGGTGAGCGTGTTGCCGCCGGTCATGATCTGGAAGAAGACGACCAGGGCGAGCAGGGCGAAGATCATCCCGAACTGCCGCGTATCGCCGCCAAAGAGTTGTTTGAGGGAGGTCATGGGGTGCGTCCTAAAAGCTAGGCAGTCTTCCTGCGGGCGGTCATAAGTTTCATCAACGATTCCTGATCGGCTTCGCCACGGGCTAGTTCGCCCGTGATGGCTCCCTCGAAGATAGTGTAGATCCGGTCTGAGATGCCCAGCAGCTCAGGCAGCTCTGAGGAGATGACAATAACTCCCTTGCCCTGATTGGCGAGCTGCTGGATGATCCCGTAAATCTCGTACTTTGCGCCCACGTCAATCCCGCGGGTAGGTTCGTCGAGAATCAACAGGTCCGGGTCGGTGAACATCCATTTGGCGAGAACCACCTTCTGCTGGTTACCACCCGAGAGTTTGGCGACGCCCTCGTTGACCGAGGGGGTCTTGGTCCGCAGGGACTTGCGGTACTTCTCGGCGACGACGAATTCCTGGTCGTTGTCCACTACCAGCCCGCGGGTGATTTTCTTCAGCGCTGCCGACACGGTGGTGGTTTTGATGTCGTCGAGGAGATTCAGCCCGAGTGACTTCCTGTCCTCGGTTACGTAGGCCAACCCATGGTTGATGGCCGACGGCACCGATTTGAGGGTAACGAGCTCGCCGTCCTTATAAATCTCGCCGGAGATGAAGTTCCCGTAGGAGCGCCCGAAGATGGAACGAGCCAGCTCGGTACGTCCGGCTCCCATCAGACCCGCGAATCCCACAATTTCGCCCCGACGCACTTTGAAGCTTGAGTCTTTACAGACCAGTCGATCGGCGACGGCCGGGTGTCCGACGGTCCAGTTGCGGACCTCGAAAAAGGTTTCCCCAATCTGCGGCGTATGGTCCGGGAATCGAGATTCCAGGGACCGCCCCACCATGCCCCGGATGATCCGGTCCTCGTCGACGCCGTCGTTCTTCACATGAAGGGTTTCGATGGTCCGGCCGTCGCGGATGATGGTGATGGAATCCGCGATTTGCTCGATCTCGTTGAGTTTGTGGGAAATCATGATGCAGGTGATGCCCTTCGACCTCAGCCCCGCCATCAAATCGAGCAGGTGCTGTGAATCGGATTCGTTCAGGGCTGCAGTGGGCTCGTCCAGGATCAGCAGCTTCACCGATTTGCTGAGGGCCTTGGCGATCTCTACCAGTTGCTGCTTGCCCACGCCGATGTCCTTGATCGGGGTGTTGGCTTCCTCACGGAGTCCTACTCGGGCCATCAGTTCAAGGGTCTGTGCGTTCACCGAATCCCAGTTGATAACGCCGTTGCGGGTTGGTTCGTTGCCGAGGAAGATGTTCTCGGCGATGGACAGCTCGGGGATCAGGGCGAGCTCCTGGTGGATGATCACGATGCCAGCTGCTTCGCTGGACCGGATGTCCTTGAACTCGACCTCTTCGCCCTGGAAGATGATGGCGCCGTCATAGGTGCCGTGTGGGTAGAGTCCTGAGAGGACCTTCATCAGGGTGGACTTGCCCGCACCGTTTTCGCCGCAGATGGCGTGAATTTCGCCAGCCTCAACGGTGATGGAGACCTGGTCGAGGGCTTTGACGCCCGGGAATTCTTTGGTGATGGAACGCATTTCCAGGATCTTGTGATGTTCCATACGCATCCTCCCGAGTGACGGCATTGGCTCTCCCTGACCCTGACAGGTCAGAATAGGAAGTTAACCCTGCCGGGCCGCTTGGAGTCAAGTCTTGAACACATAACGACTTCTATTGGTAGCTAAACGTTATGAAGGTGGGGTTGCGAGAGGACGACGGCGGCGCCGCCCAGAGCCTCGGTGCGGTCTCCGAGGGCAGACATGAGCACCGCGGTTGACTCGCCAACCACAGGGACGGCGTGACGGAGCAGGCCCCGGCGGATGGGTTCCAGCAGGATGTCGCCCAGGCTCGTCAGCGGCCCGCCGATCACCACGAGCTCCGGGTTAATCAGGTTCGCCACGTGGGCGACCGCCTTGCCCAAGGCGAGGCCGGCGTCGTCGATCACGCGCAGCGCAGCGGTGTCGCCAGCCAGCGCGAGATTGACCAGGCCGTCGACGGTGATTGGGCCCTCGGCGCGGCGGCTGAGGAGGTCGACCATGGTGCTGGTCGACGCGACCGTCTCGAGGCAGCCTCGGTTACCGCACCGGCAGACGAGGCCGTGCTCGACGATGGTGCTGTGGCCCAGTTCGCCGGTGATGCCGACGTGGCCGTAATAGACCGAGCCGCCCAGAATAAGTCCAGCGCCAATACCTGAGCCGACCTTGAGGAACATCAGGTTCTCGACCGACCCGTGCGGCCCCCAGGTGACCTGGGCGAGGGCGCCCAGATTGGCGTCGTTATCAATGAACACGGGGAATCCGAGCCGTTCGCCGAATGTGGCGAGGATGTTGATGCCCACCCATTCGGGCAGGATGGCGCCCTGCACCACCGTGCCGGTGCGTCGGTCGATGGGGCCGGGTATCCCTACCCCAGCGCCGAGCACCGCGGCGCGGCTGGCGCCCGCGCGCAGAAGTAGTTGATCCAGGAGGCGCTCGGCGGCGTCGAGCCCTTCTCTGGCGCAGTGCCCCAACGGTAGGGCGACTGCCTCATCCTGCATCACCTGATAATTCAATCCCGCCAGGACCACCCGGACGTGGCGGCGGCCGACGTCAATGCCCACTGCAAGCGACCCGTTATCGTTCAAGATCACGGACAAGGCCCTGCGCCCCGAACTGGTGGTGGGAGCGGTGGTAGCGAGGCCGACGTCGACCATTGCCCTGACGATGTTGGATACCGTCGCGGTGGAGAGCCCGGTCTGCCGCGCCAACTCCGCCTGAGTTTGCGGACCGCCCGTGAGCACACTGATGACCCGCTGCTGGTTGCGCTGCCGAAGAGCCGACTGGGAACCCGGGCTAGGAGGATTCCCGTCGAAATCACGCTTAAACCTCGGGCGTCCTGCGGGCATGTACTAAAGGGTGCTACACGGTCCCCTTGTAGTCAAGAAGTTAACGATTGGCGGTGGGACCTGGCCAACTCTTGATAGGACGCCGCGTTTTGCTTAACCTTGTCGAACTCGCTGTCGGTCAGTTCCCGTCTGACCTTCGCCGGTACCCCGGCGACGAGCGAGCGGGGTGGGACCTGCATGCCTTCCAGGACGAGGGCGCCAGCGGCGACCAGCGACCCGGCGCCGATTACCGCCCCGTTCATGATGGTGGCGCTCATACCGATCAGGCAGTCGTCACCGATGGTGCACCCGTGAACCACAGCGGTGTGGCCGACGCTGACCCGGTTGCCAACCGTGGTCGGGAAGTCCGGGTCCGCATGGAGTACCACGTTGTCCTGCAGGTTGGTGCCGTCACCCACCCGGATGGGGGCGGTGTCTCCGCGAACTGACGCGCCGTAGAAGGCGCTGGAGTCCTCGCCAAGCACAACGTCGCCGATGATCGACGCCGTCGGAGCAATGAAGCAGGAGCCACTGATGGTGGGAGCTTTGCCGAAAATTTCGATGATATGGGCCATGGACCTCAGCCTAGCTGGCTGGGTCAACGGTGCCGCCGCGGTGAGCAACCTGGACAGGCCGAGTCAACCTGGACATCGGGGAGGAAGATCCTGACCACCGATGTCCAGGTTGCTATCGGATTCGGGGAAGATGCCGGTTTTCCTGTGCCCGTTGTCCACATAGCGGCGGTGCCAGCCCTGGTGGCACCCTTGGCCGGGTTGGCTGGAGTCATGACCAGCATCATTTCCATCGCCGACCACCCTCTGGACGAAGCATGGCCCCGGCAGTTGGCGCGTCGAGCAGAACGCGGGGAGCTGATAAGGATTCGGCTCGGGTGTTATGTCGATGCGTCGGGTTGGCGGGACCTCGATGAAGAGGCGCGCTACCGAGTCAAGGTCGACGCCGTCCGGCGCACCGCCCGACGCGAGCCGGTCTTTGGAGGCGAGACCGCGGGACTGCTCTGGGGGCTGCCCCGACCGGCCCTCCCGGCGAAGGTCGAGGTGGTGGTGCCCGTCGCGAGTGGCCGGCGAAGCGCCAACGGGGTCAGTCGGTTGGCGCGGTACCCGGATGAATTCACAGTCGTCACCTTCGGTGGACGGTATGTCACGGGGAAGGTCGCCACGACCGTCGAGTTAGCTTTGCGCTATGACTTCCGCTGGGCGGTGTCGGTGATGGACCGGCTGCTCAACCAGAAGCCACTCCTACCCGAATCAGGCTCCCAACCGGTGACGAAGGATGAGGTCAGAAGCCGGATTGCCCTGCTCTCGTCTGCGCCCAAACGCCGCCGGTCCATGCGTGTTCTGGATTTCGCCGACGGTCAGGCTATGTATCCGGGGGAGTCCCTCAGCCGGGTGCAGATGGCACGGCTGGGGTTCCCCGCGCCGGAGCTCCAGCACGAGGTGGTCGACCATACCGGTCGCTCGGCCTGGGTGGATTTCTACTGGAAGGAACAGCGACTGGTGGGGGAGTTTGATGGAATGGGGAAATACCTCAAGCCCGAGTATCTGCAAGGACGGACCACTGCGCAGGCGGTCATCGAGGAGAAGCTCCGCGAGGACAGGATCCGATCCACCGGGCTGTATGTCGTGAGATGGGATTGGGCGACGGCGGTGTCCCCGCGGAAGCTGAAGGCGCTGTTGCTACAGGCGGGACTACCGTGCAACCCGACGGCCCGCCGTCGTCGGCTCTCCACCGCCTAGCCATGTCCAAATCGGTGAGCAACCTGGACAGGCCGGGTCGACCTGGTCACCGGTGAGGAAGATCCTGGCCGCCGCTGTCCGGGTTGCTCACCGAATCAGGCTGGGTCCCGGTGAGGAGCCGCCGGGTCCTAGTTGAAGACGATGGTCCGGCCGCCGTCGAGCAGCACCCGGTGCTCAGCGTGCCACTGCACGGCCTGAGCGAGGGTGCGCCCCTCGACGTCGCGCCCGATCGCCACAAACTGTTCGGCCGAACGGGCGTGATCCACGCGGATGACCTCCTGCTCGATGATCGGACCCTCGTCCAGGGCGGGAGTCACATAATGGGCTGTCGCACCGATCAGTTTCACGCCGCGGGCGTGCGCCTGGTGGTAGGGCTTGGCACCCTTGAACGACGGCAGGAAGGAGTGGTGGATATTGATCGCCCGGCCCACCAGTTCCGAACAGAGCCCGTCGCTGAGGATCTGCATGTATCGCGCCAGCACCACCAGCTCCACGTCGTGTTCGGCAATGACGTCGCGGAGGGCGTCCTCGGCCGACTGGCGGGTGTCGGCGGTCACCGGAATGTGGTGGAACGGGATGCCGTAGAACGCGGCGAGGTCGGCCAGATCGGTGTGGTTAGACACAATCGCGGGAATCTCGATTGGCAGGGTTCCCGAACGCTGCTGGAACAGCAGGTCGTTGAGACAGTGCGCCGACTTTGAGGCGAGGATCAGGGTGCGGGCGGCGGCGCCGTCGTCGTGCAGCGCCCAGGTCATGCTGAACGCCTCCGCGACCGGAGCCAGGTGAGCCTCAAGCGAGGTCCGCGGGGCGGCGGTACTCATGGCCACCCGCATGAAAAATGTCCCGGTGTCGGGGCTCCCATATTGCTGCGATTCGGTGATATTGCAGCCCGAACTCACCAGCGCACCAGCCACCGCGTGGACAATTCCGGGTTGGTCCGCGCAGGAGAGGGTCAGGATGAAGGAGGCGGGGGAGGTAGTCACAAATCAAGCGTACTTCGAATGAACGGCGCCCCGGGATACACTCGGAAGTGCCGCGACTGGCGTCAGATGGGTCACCATCAGGAAGCGGCAGGCATCGTCCTCGCTGGTAAGTTCCGTTCGGGAGCGCACCGACGACGACGGCGCGCAGCGCCGACCACGGATCGCACGCCTGGGACGTATGGTCAAGAACTTGCTCGATGACGCCTTCGTGCGGCCGAAATATCGGTGCCAAACGACGGAGCCAGCGGGTAGCCTGACCAGAAGAAAACGCACACCCACCCAGGAGTTCACTGTGACAACTTCGTCCCTGCCCGCCACTGGATCTGCCACGTCAGCGGTCACCAACGCACCTCTGTCCGAGATCGACCCGGAGATTGCCGCCGTCCTGACCGACGAACTGGCCCGCCAACGCGACACCCTCGAAATGATCGCCTCCGAAAACTTCGCGCCGCGTGCAGTGCTTCAGGCCCAGGGCTCGGTGTTGACCAACAAATATGCCGAGGGCTACCCGGGACGCCGCTACTACGGCGGGTGCGAGCACGTCGACGTCGCCGAGACCCTCGCCATCGAACGGGTCAAGGCCCTGTTCGGCGCGGAGTTCGCCAATGTGCAGCCGCACTCCGGCGCCCAGGCCAACGCCGCGGCGCTCGCCGCCATGATCAAGCCCGGCGACAAGATCATGGGCCTTTCGCTGGCCCACGGCGGTCACCTGACCCACGGCATGAAGCTGAATTTTTCCGGCAAGCTCTACGAGGTTGCTGCGTACGGCGTCGAGGAGGACACCCACCGCCTCGACATGGAGCGGGTCCGCGCCCAGGCCATCGCCGAGAAGCCGCAGGTGATCATTGCCGGCTGGTCCGCCTACCCGCGGCAACTCGACTTCGCCGCATTCAGGGCCATTGCCGACGAGGTGGGCGCCCTGCTCTGGACCGACATGGCGCACTTCGCCGGACTCGTCGCGGCGGGCCTGCACCCCAGCCCCGTCCCGTACTCTGACGTCGTCACGTCCACGGTGCACAAGACCCTCGCCGGGCCCCGCTCGGGTGTCATCCTGGCAAAGCAGGAGTGGGCCAAGAAGCTCAACTCGGCGGTGTTCCCCGGCCAGCAGGGCGGCCCGCTGATGCACGTTATTGCGGCGAAGGCGACGGCGTTCAAGATTGCCGGTTCACCGGAGTTCAAAGAACGTCAGGAGCGGGTGCTTGAGGGTGCCCGCATCATCGCCGAGCGGCTGACAGCCGCCGATGTGATCGAGCACGGCGTCTCGGTGCTCACCGGTGGCACCGACGTACACCTGGTCCTGGTGGATCTACGTGCTTCGCAGCTTGACGGTCAGCAGGCCGAAGACCTGCTGCATTCGATCGGCATCACGGTGAACCGCAACGCCGTTCCGTTCGACCCACGCCCGCCCATGGTCACGTCCGGGTTGCGCATTGGCACGCCGGCGCTGGCCACCCGCGGCTTCGGCGCCACGGAGTTCACCGAGGTAGCCGACATCATCGCCACCGCATTGAAGCCCGGAGCCGACGCTGCAGCCCTGCGCGCCCGCGTGTTGGCACTCACCGCTGACTTCCCGCTCTACCCGGACCACGAACAATGGTAGAAGACCTCCCCGCGGGCGCGCTCGCCTCAGCGGCGGCCGCCTCATCCGATTACGACATCCCGACCGACGAATGCTGCTTCACTGGCTGCTGCGACCGCGGTAAGGCATTCGTCCTCGAGCAACTGGAAGCTGGCACCACAGCATGAGCACCACAGCATGAGCACCACAGCATGAGCACCACAGCATGAGCACCACAGCGCAGATCCTCGACGGCAAGAAAACCGCCGCCGCCATCCGCTCCGAGCTGACCACCCGTATCGCCGCGCTCAAGGAGCGCGGCGTCACCCCCGGCCTCGGCACCGTCCTGGTGGGGGATGACCCGGGCAGCCACTCTTACGTCGCTGGCAAGCACCGCGATTGCGAGCAGGTCGGTATCACCTCGGTCCGCCGCGACCTGCCCGCCGACATCTCGCAGGCTGACCTCGAGAAGGTCATCGACGAGTTGAACGACGACGACGCCACCACCGGGTATATCGTCCAGCTGCCCCTCCCGAAGCACCTCGACGCGAACGCCATTCTCGAACGGATGGCCCCGGAGAAGGATGCCGACGGTCTCCACCCGGTCAACCTCGGCAAACTGGTGCTGAACGTGGGCGCCCCGCTAGACTCGCCGCTGCCCTGCACCCCGCACGGCATTGTCGAGTTGCTCCGCAGGCATGGCATCACCCTGGCCGGGAAGAACGTCCTCGTGGTGGGCCGCGGGATCACCGTCGGCCGCCCGCTCGGGCTGCTCCTGACCCGTCGTGATATCAATGCAACGGTCACCCTGGCCCACACCGGAACAGGCGACCTGCCGTCCCTGCTCCGCCGGGCCGACGTTGTCGTCGCTGCCGCGGGTTTCCCGGGCATGATCAAGGCCGCTGATCTGCGTCCCGAGGCGATTGTGCTAGACGTCGGCGTCACCCGCGTCACCGATCCGGCGACCGGCAAGGCGACGCTGACCGGTGACGTGGAACCGGCCGCCGGGTCTGCCGTGGCCTGGCTGTCACCGAACCCGGGTGGCGTGGGACCAATGACCCGCGCGATGCTGCTCTCCAACGTGGTGGAGGCCGCCGAGCGTCAGGCCGGGATCGCCGTCGAACACTGAAAGTCGACCCGGTCCGGCAGGATGCGGACTGCGCCTGGCCGCAAAATAGCGCGGTTGGCTTTTCCCAATGAGTCGTATCCTTTAGACCCAGCACCTTCTTCCCATGTTCATCGCGATGATGGGGCTGATCACCACGCCCCGGGCGCTGGTCGGGATGGTGCTGACCACCAGTCGGCTGCGGAAGCTGTTCCTGAAGTAGGACCCGGGGGTTCCATCCCCGGGGGATGCTGGAACATACTGGACCATGATTGGAAAATGGCAGGCTACCGTCTTCGACTGTCCCGACACTGATCGCCTCGCATCATTCTACGAGGACGTGCTGGGCATGATTCGGGTCCAGCACGACGACGACGGCTGGATCTCTATCGGTGATGCGCCGGACCGTCCGGCATTGGGCTTCCAACAGGTGAAGGACTACACGCCGCCCCGCTGGCCAAGCCAGGACCTACCCCAACAGGTGCATCTGGATATCAGGGTCGACGACCTCGATATCGCCGAGGCGAAGGTCCTGGCGCTCGGGGCGGTTAGTATGAACTCCGGTTCCGCTGCTCATCGAGTCTTCCTCGATCCGGCAGGTCACCCGTTCTGTCTCGTGAGCTGGTAGCCCGCGCCGAGGGGAGCCCAGGAAGAACTCCGGAGCTCCCCTCGGGGCTACGCGACCAGGGTGGCGTATACCACGTAGTTGTCGTCGAACTCGCCGGTCTCCGGGTTGTACCCGTCACAGGTGATCAGGCGGAGCTCGGCGGCGTCGGTATTGCCGTAAACCTCAAGGGTGGGGAAGTTATCCTTCTCGTACTGCTCGCCGCGGTCGACTGCAAATACGGCGGTGGACCCGTCCTCGCGGACCACGTTGATCTCATCGCCTGCCTGCAGCGCGCGAAGATCAGCGAACACACCCGGACCACCATCGGTGGCGTTGACGTGGCCGAGCAGTACCGACGGGCCTCGTTCACCGGAGGTGGGTGACTGGTTGTACCAGCTCGCTGGCGCGCCGGGACCGTCGGGTGGCACCTCAAGCGAGCCATTTTCCCGGAGTCCCAAATGCAGCAACTCCGACTGCGCCTCAATTGTCGGAATGTTGAACGACACGGGAGCGGAGGCCTCCAGCACGGCCGGCAGTTCGGGGGTCGGCGCGGCGCTGGCGGCGGACGGTTCCTCGGAAGGGGTGGGACTGGGAGCCGGAGCCGACGTAGGCGCTGGGGCAGAGGAACTTGATGACGGCGGCGTCGTCCCGGTACTTTCGGGAGGTGTTTCGGCGCCGCAAGCGGTAAGTATCAAAAGGGCGGTCGCCGCCGAGACCGCAAAGCCTCGACGGCGACCGTTAGCGCTGATCATAAAATCAGACTATTCCTTATGCGCGTGCTGCAGCGTTACGGCGAACGACGTAGGTGCCGCCAGCGGCAGCAGCCAAAACGAGGCCTCCACCGAGGACGAGCGCGCCCATGTCGTTGGAGCCGGTCTGTGCAACACCGGTGTCGGCGCCACCTTCAGGCATGGCGCCCATCTGGGAAGCGGTCACAACGCCACAAAGTGCAGGCGAGGTAGCGCCCAGTGGCAATGAAGGCTCCAGGTCGGATGGTGCGTTGAAGGCTTCTTCGCTGCTGGACGTTGCTGGATCCAGGCCGTGGATGACGACGACGGCGGTGCCGGCCTCGAGGGCGTCAAGGGTTGCGTCATTCATTTCGAAGGTGCGCTGGATGGAGTAGCTTCCGCCCTGGCCGCCGATTTCAAGGTTCAGGCCCTCTTCAGGTCCCGTTGCACCGCTGGTGCCCAGCGTGGTCTGGATTCCGCCGTAGGAAGCCGCTCCGTCGGTGGTTGACAGGATGCCGTCTCCGTTTTCGTCAGCATCCGGGGTGGGGCACTCGCCCAGCGCGCCGCCGTGGATGTGCTGTACGTGGGGGTACGGTGCATCCATGAAGGTCTCGCCGAGGCCGGAGACCTGAAGGTCTACGGTCGCGGTCTTGTCATCGATCTCCAGCGCGAACGTTGCGGTACCGGTAGTGCCGCTGAGCTGCTGGAAGTCGGCGGTGTACGAACCGTCAGCGTGGGCAGCCATTGCTGGCGCACCGGCCATAGCGACCATACCAAGGGCGAGGGTGGGGACTGCAAGAAGACGCAAGTTCTTGTTCATTGGATTTCCTCCATAGTGCGAGTATTTGCGCGCCATCGTCAGCACACATACTTTTACTTCGGAGTGGCGTCCATCACGGATGGGTGGCCCTTTGAAAATAGTTTTCCCGTCGGACCCGTTCGCCAACGGTGGAAGCCTCCACACGGTGCGCGCCGGTTTGCGAGAATAGGGACCATGATGCCTCTTGGGAACCACAAATCTTCGGCTTCCAGCGCCCCTGCAGGCGCTGGACGAGGCCTGAGTGTCCGCATGGGCACCATCGGAATGAGCATCATGCTCATCGTCTTCCTGGTGGCGGTGGTCTTCGCAGCCAACCAGAACGACGTCGTCGGTTGGCTCGTCGCGATCATCTCCCTAGGCTGGCTGTTGATTTTCAGTTTCGTGGTGTTCAGCCTGCGTTCCGCCGCGCGCAAGGCGGGCGCCCGGATCACCGAGGCCCAGCAGCAATTCAACCGCGTCAACGGTATCCAGGAAGGAACCACGGGTCTGGTCGACGAGGCCACCCTGGCCCGCGACACCAAACTGGACCACAGCTTTAAAATCGTTCAGGTCCAGACCCGGGTCATCCGTGAGCATCTGGACGCCGGGCGGGGCAGCGACGACGAGACGGTGGCGCGGGCGCTTGAGACCATCGAGATCACGTCCCACAACGCACGTTCGATGATGAAGAAGAACGACGACGGTCCGGTGGAGGGCACCGTTGTCGACTGACGTTGGCTATTATCACGCCCTCACCTTCACCCTCATCAGCCGCAGTGCTCCGGTAGGGTGGAACAAGTGAGTTCCACTGCAGCATTGTCTCCCGTCGCCGCCGAGTTGTCCCTGGCTACCGGGCCCCGGTTGCGGGTCGCCACGGTCAACGTCAACGGCATTCGTGCGGCCTATAAACGAGGTATGGCCGACTGGCTCGCCGAGCGCGACGTCGACATTCTGTGCCTGCAGGAGGTGCGGGCGCCAGACGAGGTCCTTCGGGGGCTGCTCGGCGACTCCTGGCATATTCTCCACGCCGAGGCCGAAGCCAAGGGACGCGCCGGCGTGGCCATCGCGTCACGGATGACACCCACGGCAACCCGCACCCACATCGGTGATGACTACTTCGCCACGTCGGGCCGGTGGGTAGAAGCCGACTTCGACGTGGCGGGAGTCTCCCTCACTGTTGTCAGCGCCTATGTTCACTCGGGTGAAGTTGACAGCCCCAAGCAGGATGACAAGTACCGGTTCCTCGATGTCATGTCGGAGCGGCTAGCCGAACTGCGTCTCACCCGCGACCACACCCTCCTGGTCGGTGACCTGAACGTGGGCCACACCCAACTGGACATCCGTAACTGGAGGGGGAATCTGAAGAAGGCCGGTTTCCTGCCTCAGGAACGGGCCTACTTTGACCGCTTCTTCGACGACGAGTTCGGGTTCGTTGACGTTCATCGCCGCCTCGCGGGGGAGGTCGAAGGCCCCTACACCTGGTGGTCCTGGCGCGGCCAGGCGTTCGACAACGACACCGGTTGGCGGATCGACTACCATCTGGCAACCGAGGGCCTCGCCGCCGCTGCAGCGGACGCCGTCGTCGACCGTGCGCCCTCCTGGGATACGCGTTTCTCAGACCATGCTCCGCTGGTAGTGGACTACCGGCTCTAACCTTCAGGATTGCAACCATGACCACTCCCATCACAGGTGCACGGCAGCGGGTTCTCTCCGGCATGCAGCCCTCGGGCGAATCCCTTCACCTCGGCAACTACCTGGGTGCGCTGGTGCACTGGGTGCGCATGCAGGACGAGTATGAGGCGATCTACTTCATCCCAGATCTCCACGCCATCACCGTTCCGCAGGAACCGGGCGAGCTCGCGGAGCGCACCCGCCGTACCGCCGCCCAGTACATTGCGGGGGGTGTCGACGTCGACAAGAGCACCCTGTTCGTCCAATCGCATGTGCCCGAACACGCCCAACTTGGCTGGGTGCTGAACTGCATCACCGGGTTCGGCGAGGCATCCCGGATGACCCAGTTCAAGGACAAGTCCCAGAAACAGGGTGCCGACGCCGCAAGCGTGGGGCTCTTCACCTACCCCATCCTGCAGGCCGCCGATATTCTGCTGTACCAGCCGGAGGGGGTCCCGGTAGGGGAGGACCAGCGCCAGCACGTCGAGCTGAGCCGCGATTTGGCACAACGGTTCAACTCCCGCTTCGGTGAAGCCTTCGTGGTACCCAAGCCGTTCATCCAGAAGGAATCGGCGAAGATCTACGACCTGCAGAACCCCACGGCGAAAATGTCGAAGTCCGCCGGCTCGCCGGCCGGTCTGATCAACCTGCTGGATGACCCCAAGACCACCGCAAAGCGCATCAAGTCGGCGGTGACGGACACCGAGACCGAGATCCGGTTCGACAAGGAAACCAAACCCGGCATCTCCAACCTCCTCACCATCTACTCGATGCTCACCGGCAAGAGTATCGACGACGTGGTCGGCGACTTTCAAGGCAGGATGTACGGGCACCTGAAGACCGAGCTGGCCGACATTGTGGTGGCCCACCTCGACCCGATCCGACTCCGTGCCAGCGAACTGCTCGACGACCCCGCCGAGCTGGACCGGCTTCTCGCCCGCGGCGCAGCAAAGGCGCGCAGCATCGCGTCAGCCACGCTGGCGGACGTGTATACCAAAGTTGGCTTCCTTCCCCCGCTTGGCGGAGCACGCTAGCGGTATGGATCAGCCCGTCAGTGCCACCAGCAGCCAGCCTTCGCCCGTGGGTGGGCCGACTGTGCCCCAATGTGACGGCGCCTGGCAAAGTTGCGTCGGCGTCGTCATCACCGTCCCAGAGCCGCTCGCAGCCGACCTCAAACGGTGGCGTGCCTCTTTCGGCGACCCGATGGCCAATCTGATCCCGGCCCACATCACCCTGGTGACCACCACCCCAGCCACCGACTGGGACGCGACCATCGAGCATGTGCGTGATGTGGCTCAAGGGCAGAAGCCCTTTACGGTGACCCTGAAAAGCACCGGGACGTTCCGCCCCGTGTCCCCAGTGGTCTTCCTCAACCTTGAGGCAGGGTTCGACGACTGCGCGGAACTCCACGCCAAGCTTCAGCGCGGTCCCCTGGAGCGGTCGCTGGAATTCCCCTTTCACCCGCATGTGACGGTCGCCCACGACGTCAGTGCTGCGAGCATGGATTGGGCGGAGAGCCAGTTGGCGGGATTCGAAGCGTCCTTCACGGTCCGTACTATGGGATTGTATGAGCACGATTCGTGCGGCATCTGGAGACTGAGGGAAGAGTTGAGCTTTGGCGAGGATCAAAAGCAGGGCGACCACCCCAGCCCAGATCGACTTCTATAACGAGCCCCGTCCCGCCGACCTAGCCCACCTGAAGCTGAAGGTCATCGACGCCCGAAAGGGCCTCGGGAAGGTCAGGCGCCGCGGCTCGGGTGGCCTGCCGCTGTTGGAGGCCACCATTACCTACCTCCTGGCGTGCCTCTTCGTGTTGCGACCGGTCCGGGTGTTCCACCTGTACGCGGTCCGCCGCGGTCCGCTGATGGCGGCAGGTATCGCCTATCGCCTGTTTTTCTCCATGGCGTCGTTGTTGCTCGCCGGGTTCTCGATTCTGGGCCTGGTGGTCGCCGGGAATGTTCCCTTGCAGAACCTGATCGTCGAGGCGGTGGATGCCGCGGCGCCGGGCATACTCAAGCGAGAACCGGATGGGCCCGGCCTCGCCACACCGGAACAGCTGTTTAATGCCAGCGATGGCCTGACCCTCACCCTGATCGTCTCCACCATCATCACTGTGGTGACCGCCCTGGGCTGGATTGCAGGGGTCAGACAGGCGATGAGGGGAATCTTCGCCCTCCCCCCAATTGCAGAGCATCCCATCCTGACCCGGGTGACTGACCTTGGAACCCTGCTTGTCCTGGGGGTAGCGATGATCCTGACCACCGTGATTGGACTCGTCGCCAACACTCTGCTGGACGTGGTGTTCGACTGGCTGGAGTTCGGCGACACCGGTCGGCCGTTTACGCAGCTCGCCGGGATCGTGGTGATGCTGGCCCTGGACTTCGCCGTGGCAGTGATCCTGTTCCGCCGGGCTTCCGGGATTGAACAGCCACGCCGGCTGCTCATCCAGTCGTCGCTGATCACCGCGGTGGGGAGCACCGTGTTGCGGACCTTCAGCACGCTGCTCCTCGGCAGTGTCGGCGGTGGGAACCCGCTGCTGGCCCCGTTCACCGTCGTCGTCGGGTTGTTCGTCTGGTTCTTCCTGCTCAGCCAGGTTTATCTGCTCGCTGCCGCGTGGGGTGCCATCGGGGCCGCCGACGTCGAAGCAGGGCTCGCACCACGCCACGGACGGTCGCTAAAGCAGCGTAGCCGCGTCGCCGACCGTAGGAAAGATTAAAAGCACCAAGGCATGGGGGCGGCCGCCCATTAAACGGCGACCCGTTAGACGGCGACGTCGGCCCGGCCTCGCTTGCGGAGCGTGACCGGGCCGACGTCGACCATCACCGCAGGGAGCGATGACAGGTAAAACTAGATCTTGCGGCTCAGGATGGCCTGTTTGACCTCGGCGATGGCCTTGGTGACCTGGATTCCTCGGGGGCAGGCTTCCGAACAGTTGAAGGTGGTGCGGCAACGCCACACACCCTCCTTGTCGTTGAGGATCTCCAGGCGCATGTCGCCGGCATCGTCGCGGGAGTCGAAGATGAACCGGTGCGCGTTGACAATTGCCGCCGGACCGAAGTACTGGCCGTCGGTCCAGAAGACGGGGCAGGACGAGGTGCAGGCGGCACAAAGGATGCATTTGGTCGTGTCGTCGAAGCGTTCCCGCTCCTCCGACGACTGCAGGCGCTCCTTGGTGGGCTCGTGGCCACGGTTCACCAGGAACGGCATCACCTCCCGGAAGGACTGGAAGAACGGTTCCATATCGACGATCAGGTCCTTCTCCACCGGGAGCCCCTTGATGGGCTCCACGAGGATGGGCTTCGACGTGTCAAGGTCCTTCAGCAGGGTCTTGCACGCCAGCCGGTTGCGGCCATTGATCCGCATGGCATCCGAACCGCAGACACCGTGGGCGCAGGAACGCCTGAACGTTACCGTGCCGTCGTGTTCCCATTTGACCTTGTGAAGCGCGTCGAGCACGCGGTCAGTGCCGTACATGGTCAGTTTCCACTCGTCCCAGTGGGCCTCATCTGAAACTTCGGGGTTGTACCGGCGGACCTTGAGCGTGATGTCGAACGTCGGGATTTCTCCGCCGCCGCCGATTCCCGGCGCGAGTTCGATCTTGGAGGCTGGTTCTCTTTCGACTGTTTCAGTGCTCATCAGTACTTACGCTCCATGGGCTGGTAACGGGTAAAGACAACCGGCTTGGTCTTCAGACGCACGCCGGATGTTTCGGTGGCCGTTGGATCTTTGTAAGCCATCGAGTGGGTCATGTAGTTCTCGTCGTCCCGCTCGGGGAAGTCTTCACGGAAGTGGCCTCCGCGGGATTCCTTTCGGTGCAGGGCGGCTGCGGTCATGACCTTGGCCATGTCGAGCAGGAAACCCAGCTCGACGGCCTCCAGCAGGTCAAGGTTGAAACGCTTACCCTTGTCCTGGACGGTGACGTGCTTGTACCGCTCTTCGAGACCATCGATGACGCTGAGTGCCTCCAGGAGTGTCTGCTCGGTGCGGAACACCTGAACGTTGGCGTCCATGATGTCCTGCAGTTCCTTGCGGATCTGCGCCACCCGCTCGCCACCCTCGGAGCTGCGCATGGTGTCGAGCAGCGACACGGTCTCGATCAGCGGGTTTTCAGGAATCTCAACGAAATCCGCGCTCAACGCGTACTCAGCCGCGTAGATCCCAGCCCGCTTACCGAACACATTGATGTCCAGCAGCGAGTTGGTGCCCAGACGGTTTGACCCGTGCACGGAGACACACGCCACCTCGCCGGCGGCGTACAGACCCGGCACTACGGTGTCGTTGTCCTGCAGCACCTCGGCCTTGATGTTGGTGGGGATGCCGCCCATGGCGTAGTGGGCGGTGGGGAAGACGGGGACCGGCTCGGTGTACGGCTCGACACCCAGGTAGGTTCGCGCAAACTCGGTGATGTCAGGCAGCTTCGCGTCGATGTGGGCTGGCTCGAGGTGGGTGAGGTCCAACAGGACGTAATCCTTGTTGGGCCCACACCCGCGACCCTCCCGTACCTCATTGGCCATCGACCGGGCAACGATGTCGCGGGGTGCGAGGTCCTTGATGGTCGGGGCGTAGCGTTCCATGAACCGCTCACCCTCCGAGTTGCGCAGGATCGCGCCCTCACCGCGGGCGGCCTCGGAGAGCAGGATGCCCAGACCGGCAAGACCGGTCGGGTGGAACTGGAAGAACTCCATGTCCTCCAGGGGGATGCCCCGGCGGAAGGCGATGCCCATGCCGTCACCGGTCAGGGTGTGGGCATTGGAGGTGGTTTTGTAGACCTTGCCGACGCCGCCGGAGGCGAAGATGATCGATTTGGCTTGGAACACGTGCAATTCGCCAGTGGCCAGGTCGTAGGACACGACTCCGGCAACCCGCGTCTGGAGCTTGGTCACGCCGTCGACGATCGCCTCCTCCTGAACGGTCAGGAGGTCCAGGACGTAGTACTCGTTGTAGAACTCGACGTTGTGCTTGACGCAGTTTTGGTAGAGCGTCTGGAGGATCATGTGGCCGGTGCGGTCAGCAGCGTAGCAGGACCGGCGGACCGGTGCTTTGCCGTGATCGCGGGTGTGACCGCCGAAGCGACGCTGGTCGATGCGGCCCTCGGGCGTGCGGTTGAACGGCAGGCCCATCTTTTCGAGGTCGAGCACGGCGTCGATGGCTTCTTTCGCCATCACTTCCGCGGCGTCCTGGTCCACCAGGTAGTCGCCGCCCTTGACCGTGTCGAAGGTGTGCCATTCCCAGTTGTCTTCCTCGACATTTGCCAGGGCCGCGCACATACCGCCCTGAGCCGCTCCGGTGTGGGACCGGGTGGGGTACAGCTTGGTCAGTACTGCCGTCTTCGCGCGCTGACCGGACTCGATGGCGGCGCGCATGCCAGCGCCGCCGGCACCCACGATGACGACGTCGTACTTGTGGACCTGCATACGTATTGCTCTTTCTGTTGAAACTGGACGGCCGCGCCGGCGGCCGGAAGCATCGCTGGCCTTAGAGGGCTGGGCAGTATGGCGCTACGTGCGCCACGCCGTCAATCACGGGGCACGGATCGAAGGTGAAGATCACCAGGGTGCCGAGCACAATGATGACTACGGTCGAGGCGTAGAGCACACTCTTGAGCCAGAACCGGGTTGAGTTCTTCTCGGCGTAGTCGTTGATGATGGTCCGGATGCCGTTGGTGCCGTGCAGCATGGCCAGCCATAGCATCACGAGGTCCCAGATCTGCCAGACCGGGTCGGCCCACTTGCCCGCCACGAAGCCGAAATCGACGCCCTTGATGCCATCGCCGTCGACCAGGGAGGTCCAGAGGTGCACAAAGATCAGGACTACCAGGATAATGCCCGAGACCCGCATAAACAGCCAGGCAAACATTTCGAAGTTGCCCTTGCTGGCGCCGCTGCGCGTGTACTCGGGCGCTACGCGGCCCGAACGGGGACTTTCAATTACTGGGTTAGCCATGGCTTAACCTCCGAAGACAACCGAGAGATGACGGATGGAGAACGCGGCCATGGTGACAACCCACAACCCGATGACGACCCACAGCAGCTGACGCTGATATTTGGGTCCCTTTTTCCAGAAGTCGATCAGGATGACGCGCAGCCCGTTGAACGCATGGAAAACGATGGCTGCCACCAGGCCTAGTTCGCCCAGGCCCATGATGGGGTTTTTGTAGGATTCGATCACCGCGTCATAGGCCTCGGGGGACACGCGCACCAACGAGGTGTCGAGCACATGGACCAGGAGAAAGAAGAAGATCACTACTCCGGTAATACGATGGGCTACCCAGGACCACATGCCTTCACGGCCGCGATAAAGGGTGCCTGCTGGTGTCTTCGACACTGAAATAACCTCCCCTGCAACGCCCGGCGTTTGCGTGTCTGCCACGCAGGTAGACGCCGATGCGAAAGCACTCTTCACTTGATCCTAATGTAGGCCCCGTCACTCGCAGGTTCAATTTAGGCTTCCCTG
The DNA here is from genome assembly GCF_054511125.1 of Arthrobacter sp. TMN-50. Classification (NCBI taxonomy): domain Bacteria; kingdom Bacillati; phylum Actinomycetota; class Actinomycetes; order Micrococcales; family Micrococcaceae; genus Arthrobacter; species Arthrobacter sp. TMN-50. The sequence continues at coordinate 74,427 of NZ_JBTNDG010000010.1, forward strand.
CGCTGTGACATTCTTAACAGCCTTCTCTACTGCGGCCACCAGGACCCTTCCGCAGGGCCGACGGCTTTCCATCCCGCGGCACTACCCACCAGCCATACCAGAGAGTATTCTGCGTTGTGCACTAACGTGGAGGCGATGACTACGCACAGGCCTGGTGCCCAGAACCCAAGTGAGGCGCTCAAGCGTTTCTACGGTGTGATACCCGCCGGCGGGGTAGGAACGCGCCTCTGGCCGCTGTCCCGCGCCGCCGCCCCGAAATTCCTGCATGACCTGACCGGATCTGGTAGCACGCTCATCCGCGCTACCTATGATCGTCTGGGACCCCTCAGTGGAGACCGCATCATGGTGGTCACCGGGAAGGTGCACCGGCGGGCCGTGCTGAAGCAGATCCCCGAGATTCAGGACTCCAACCTGGTGCTTGAGAGCGAGCCGAAGGATTCTGCGGCCGCCATTGGGCTTGCCGCAGCTATCCTTTTTCGGCGCGACCCCGAGATCATTATGGGTTCCTTTGCCGCCGATCAGGTCATCACTCCAGTCGAGGTGTTCCAGGATGCAGTCCGCGAGGCCATCCATACCGCGGCGCAGGGGTATATCGTCACGATCGGGATCCAGCCCACCCTTCCCGCGACCGGGTTCGGCTACATCCGTGCCGGCGAACGCCTTGACATCGTGGGCGCTCCGAGCGCCCACGCGGTGATCGAATTCGTTGAGAAGCCGTCCGAGGAAGTGGCCCGCGGCTACCTGGAGACCGGCAACTACAGTTGGAACGCCGGCATGTTTGTTGCTCCGGTTGCGCTGATGCTCCGCCACCTCGAGGCCAACGAACCAGAGCTCTACGCCGGACTGACCGAGATTGCCGGGGCGTGGGACACCCCGGACCGGGTTGAGGTAGCCCGCCGGGTCTGGCCGTCGCTGCCAAAGATAGCCATCGACTACGCGGTCGCCGAACCGGCTGCCGCTGCGGGCGATGTGGCCATGATCCCCGGCAACTTCAGCTGGGACGACGTCGGCGATTTTGCCGCCATCGGCCGGTTGAACCCGGCCATCGAAAACAGCAAGCTAACGGTGATGGGCGAAGGCGCGCGGGTGTTCTCCGACAACGCCTCAGGGATCGTTGTCTCCGACACCAAACGGGTGATCGCCCTGATCGGGATCGACGATGTCGTCATCGTCGACACCCCCGATGCACTCCTCGTGACCACCAAGGAGCACGCCCAGGAAGTCAAGAAGGCAGTCGAGCACCTCCGGGCGAGCGGCGAGATCGACGTCCTTTAGACCACGGTCGGGTGAACCCCTTGCGCCGAGAAGTCAGCTCTGGCGGGTTCGGCGCCCTGGGGCTCGCCAGAGCTCACGGTTCGGCGGTCATAATCGGTCTAGGCTGGAGGGGTGCAGACCAATCGCAGTGCGCCTACCGTCCCCTCAGTCATACCGCCTGTCGGCGTGTTCCTCGCCCCGCTGCTTGAGGAACTGACCCGGTTCAGGAGGGATCTGCACACCCACCCCGAGCTTTCGCATAAGGAATACCGCACCACCGACCAGCTGGTCGAGCGCCTCGCAGCGGCGGGGCTGACCCCACAGCGGCTCGACTACACAGGACTGTTCGTCGACATCGGCGATGGGCCCATCCGGTTGGGGCTGCGCGCCGACATCGACGCCCTGCCGGTCCTCGAAGAGACCGGTCTGCCCTACGCCTCGGCCTCGACCGGGATCGCCCACGCCTGCGGGCACGACATCCACGCGACGGTGATGCTCGGTGTGGCGCTGGTGCTCGCCAGGATGAACGAAGACGAGCCGCTGGGTGGGCGGATCAGGGTGATCTTCCAGCCCGCCGAGGAAATGATGCCCGGCGGAGCCCTCGAAGTGATTGAGCAGGGGGTGCTCGCCGACGTTCCCCGGATCCTCGCTCTGCATTGCGACCCGCATATCGACGTCGGGCTCGTCGGCACCCGGATTGGCGCGATCACCTCGGCTTCCGACACGGTCCGGGTGGAGTTGACCGGTCGCGGCGGACACACCTCGCGCCCACACCTGACCGAGGACCTGGTGTATGCGCTGGCGAACATAGCAGTGAACGTGCCAGCGGTGTTGGCGCGCCGGATCGATGTCCGGAGCGCCGTGTCTGTGGTCTGGGGCCAGATCCACGCGGGCAGCGCCCCCAACGCGATCCCCGCGCACGGGTTCATGTCCGGGACCATGCGCTGCCTCGACGGCGAGGCGTGGGAAGCAGCAGGTGATTTGTTGGACAGCACGGTCCGTCAGATCGCCGCACCCTTCGGTGTCGACGTACACCTTGAGCACACCCGAGGGGTGCCGCCGGTCATCAACACCGAGGCGGAGACTGGCTTGCTCGAAGCGGCCGCCCGCGCCGAACTGGGCCCAGACGCCGTCGTGCTCACTCCCCAGTCCATGGGCGGGGAGGATTTCGCGTGGATGACCCAGGAAGTTCCGGGGGCCATGATGCGCCTCGGCACCCGAACCCACGGCGGCGAAACGTATGACCTGCACCGGGGCGACTACAACCCCGACGAGCATGCCATCAGCTGTGGCGTCAGGGTAATGGCCAACGCTGCGCTGCGGGCCATCCGCGGCGTCAGGTATTAGCCTCCAGCCAAAACCCCGGCCGGTTGGAATAGAGCCAGCACCGGGTCGGTTACCCTCCCTGTGAGCACCTCAGTGAATACCCGACCGCCCCTGTCAGTCCTCGACCTCGCCACCGTCGGCGTGGGAAAGTCCTCCGGGCAGGCGCTGACCGACAGCACCACCCTCGCGCAGGCAGCCGACCGGTTGGGGTTCCGGCGTTTTTGGGTCGCCGAACATCACAACATGCCCGCCGTAGCATCCACCTCGCCGCCCATCCTGATGGCCCACCTGGCGTCCAGGACCGAGCGGATCCGGTTCGGCTCCGGGGGAGTGATGCTCCCCAACCACGCGCCCTTCGTCGTGGCCGAACAGTTCGCGCTGCTCGAAGCGTTGTACCCGGGCCGGATTGACCTGGGCATTGGCAGGGCTCCCGGCACCGATCAGGCCACCGCCATGGCCCTCCGGCGGCAAGCCGGCGGCATCGGCGTCGAGGAGTTCCCCCAGCACGTACTCCAGGTCATGTCACTCCTCGGCGACCACCGGTCCCCGGACCAGGCGCTGAACCTGGTGGCCACCCCGTCGGCCACCAGTTTCCCCGAGGTCTGGCTGCTCGGCTCCAGTGGCTACTCGGCGCAGCTCGCCGGGATGCTCGGCCTCCGGTACAGCTACGCCCACCACTTCGGCAACGAGGACCCAGCGGCAATCATGAACCTTTACCGGTCCAATTTCCAGCCTTCCCCAGTCCTTGACGAACCACACGCCATGCTGGCCACCTCGGCTCTCACCGCCGAAACTGAGGAAGAAGCCGACTACCTGGCTGGCCCTGCCCGGATCATGGCGTTGGCGCTCCGCTCGGGGCGGCTGGGACCCATCGTCTCCCCGGAAGACGCCGCGTCCCGGCACCTCACCGACCAGGAGCTGATGGTGCTGGAGCACCTGCCCGCGATCAAGGCGGTGGGCACCCCGGCCCAGGTGATCGACCGCCTGGATACCCTGATCCGGCAGACCGGCGTCAATGAAGTGATGATCACCGGCACCACTTACGACGTCGCCTCCCGGGTCGCCTCGCTTGAGGCGTTGAGTGCGGCGTGGGGTGACGACGCTTCGAAGGGAATACCGGTTGGTAACAAATCCCGCACAATGTGATCTTCGTCGCCTGATTTGGTAGGAGCTGGGGCGGGGCGCCGCTAGAGTATGCTCATATCGTGCCGGCCCGGCGCGGCCCAGTGCCTACGAATAATCAGTGAAAACAGAGCCTTGCGCACCGTGGTGCGTCAGTGGCGGTCACTCACTGAGACATTAGCCGTGGGGCTCATTTGTTTCTGGAGGAAATTTGAAGAACTCACAGCGCACCATCACGCGCCTCAACAACAAGACGACCCTGTCAGCCGCGATGCTCGGTGTCTCGGCTCTGCTGCTCGCCGGTTGCGGCGCGGCGCCAGAGGAGCCAGCAGGCTCAGCAGATGCAAGCGGGGAAGCAACTGAAGCGACAGTCGACTACACCGGCTGCATCGTCTCCGACTCCGGAGGATTCGACGACCAGTCATTCAACCAGTCCAGCTACGAAGGAATCACCGTGGCTCAGGAGAGCCTCGGCATCGAGGTCAAGCAGGCCGAGTCGCAGGCCGAGACCGACTTCGGCCCCAACGTCAACTCGATGGTCACCAGCGGCTGCGACCTGATCGTCACCGTCGGTTTCCTGCTCTCGGCAACCACCCTCGAGGCAGCCGAAGCCAACCCTGACACCAACTTCGCCATCGTCGACGACAACCAGATCGACCTGCCGAACGTCAAGCCGATCATCTACGACACGGCTCAGGCCGCGTTCCTGGCCGGCTACGCCGCAGCGGGCACCACCGAGACCGGCACAGTCGCCACCTACGGCGGCATCCAGATCCCCACCGTGACCATCTTCATGGACGGCTTCGCCGACGGCGTCGCCTACTACAACGAGCAGAAGGACGCAGACGTCGAGCTGCTCGGCTGGGACAAGGAAGCCCAGACCGGCACCTTCACCGGCGACTTCGAGTCACTCGCCAACGGTAAAACCAACACCGAGAACTTCATCAACGAAGGCGCCGACATCATCATGCCGGTGGCTGGCCCCGTTGGTGTAGGCACCATCGAGGCAGTCGAGGAAGCCAACGCCGACGGCGCTAACGCCAAGGTGATCTGGGTTGACTCCGACGGGTTCCTGACCGTTAACGCAGGTAACGAATTCATCCTGACGTCGGTCATGAAGCTCATGGGCGACGCAGTTGAAGAGGTCATCAGCACCGACGTCGACGGCAACTTCGACAACGAGCCGTACGTTGGCACCCTCGAAAACGGCGGAGTAGCCTTGGCACCATTCCACGACCAGGAAGAGTCAGTGTCCGACGAGTTGAAGGCCGAACTGGAAGAAATCCAGGCCAGCATCATCTCCGGGGACATCACTGTGGAATCTGAAGCCAGCCCACAGCAGTAACAGCCCTGGCATCACGCGCCGCCAGCTCCGCACGAAGGTATACCGTCCACGGAGCTGGCGGCGCGTTTTGCGTTTAGGCTGGTGTCCAGCAAAAATCTTATCGACCACCCACCGGCCATCGCCGCACTGGTGGTCCTGATCCAGAACAGGTGGTTGGAGTCCGTTGTTGCTCGAACTGCAGGGAATAACAAAGAGGTTTGGCACCCTGGTGGCGAACGACTCCATTGACCTCATCGTCAAACCCGGCGAAGTGCATTGCCTGCTCGGCGAGAACGGCGCAGGCAAATCCACTCTCATGAACGTCCTCTACGGACTGTATGAACCAACGGAGGGCAGCATCCTGCTCGACGGCAAGGCCGTCACCTTCAGAGGCCCCGGCGACGCCATGGCAGCAGGGATCGGTATGGTGCACCAACACTTCATGCTCATCCCCGTTTTCACCGTCGCCGAGAACGTCGCGCTGGGTGACGAGTTCACCCGCGCCGGTGGTCTCCTCGACCTCGAGAAAACCCGCGCCAAAATCAGGGACATTTCCGACCGATACGGGTTCGATGTCGACCCCGATGCCCTGATCGAAGACCTCCCCGTCGGCGTGCAGCAGCGGGTCGAGATCATCAAGGCGCTGGTCCGTAATGCGAGCGTCCTGATCCTCGACGAGCCCACCGCTGTCCTGACCCCCCAGGAAACCGACGAACTCATCGACATCATCGCCCAGCTCAAAGCCGCAGGTACGGCGATCGTTTTCATCTCGCACAAGCTGCGTGAGGTCCGCGCCGTGTCGGACGTGATCACGGTGATCCGCCGCGGCGCAGTGGTGGGCAGCGTCGACCCTGCCACCAGCACCACCGATCTGGCCAACATGATGGTTGGACGTCAGGTGAGCCTGAGCCTGAACAAGGCGCCCGCCCAGCCGGGGGAGCGCACCTTTCAGATCAAAAACCTTACGGTGCTGTCCGCCGCCGGCCAGCGTCTGGTCGACGACGTCACCTTTGACATTGCCGAGGGCGAGATCCTTGCCGTCGCCGGCGTCCAGGGCAACGGCCAAACGGAGCTGACCGAGGCCATTCTTGGCCTGCAGCCCCACGCCAGCGGATCAATCACGCTGAAGGGCACCGAGCTGATCGGGATGAAGACCAAAGAGGTGATCCGGCAGGGCGTCGGCTTCGTCCCCGAGGACCGGAAAACCGACGGCCTTGTCGGCACCTTCTCGGTGGCCGAAAACCTGATCCTCAACTGGTATAACGAGCCGCCCTTCGCCAAGGGCCTGGCCATGAAACCCTCGGTGGTCCTGGCCAACGCCACGGCGAAAATCGCCGAATACGACGTGCGCACCCAGTCACCCGAATCGGCTGTCGGGACGCTATCGGGCGGCAACCAGCAGAAAGTAGTGCTGGCCCGCGAACTGTCCAGGCCTCTGAACCTGTTCATCGCCTCGCAGCCCACCCGCGGCGTCGATGTCGGTTCCATCGAGTTCCTGCACAAACGCATCGTCCAGGAGCGCGACGGCGGGACCCCGGTCATGATCGTTTCGACCGAGCTGGACGAGATCAGCGAACTGGCTGACCGGATTGCCGTCCTGCACCGCGGGAAGCTGATGGGCGTGGTCCCAGGGGACACCACGCGTGACGTCCTTGGATTGATGATGGCTGGAATGACGGCGGACGAGGCCCTGGGCCAGTCCGCGGAGGAGAAATAATGAGTTCACGGCTGCAGCGGGGCACGGGCTCCCGCAGCGTTCTCCACCGGATCATGGGCGGAAGCTCGCTGGTGGCTCTGCTGGCGGTGGTCCTGTCCATCGTGCTGGGCGGACTCCTGATCGCCGTTACCGACGAACGCGTCGCCGAGACGTCGTCGTACTTCTTCAGCAGGCCCACCGACCTGCTGGCGGCCTCCTGGGAAGCAGCCAGCGGCGCGTACATCGCTCTGTTTCAGGGTGCCGTCTTCAATCCGGGCGCCGACACCATCGCGCAGGCGTTCCGCCCGCTCACGGAAACCCTCACCGTCGCGACGCCGCTGATCCTGGCGGGTCTTGGCGTTGCCATCGCGTTCCGCACCGGCCTGTTCAACATCGGTGCCCAGGGACAGATCATCCTCGGTGCAACGTTCGCCGCCTGGGTCGGCTTCACCCTCGACCTGCCGCCGGGCATCCACCTCCTCGTCGCGGTGCTCGCCGGTTTCGTTGGCGGCGCGCTGTGGGGGTTCGTCCCCGGCATTCTCAAGGCCCGGACGGGGGCCCACGAGGTGATCGTCACGATCATGCTCAACTACGTTGCCGTGTATCTGGTGGCCTACCTTCTGTTTACCCCGTCCTTCCAGAACCCCGGCTCGTCGAACCCGATCAGTCCTCGACTCGACGATTCGGCATTGTTCCCGCTGCTCCTGGGCACCGGCTTCCGCCTGCATCTGGGTTTCCTGGTGGCTGTTGCAGCGACCTACGGCGTGTGGTGGTTGCTGAACCGTTCGACTACCGGTTTTGAGCTCCGGGCCGTCGGCGCCAACCCGAACGCTGCACGCACCGCCGGTATCAGCGTGACCAAGGGTTACGTCGTCGTCATGATGATCGCCGGCGGTCTCGCTGGCCTTGCCGGGGTGGCGCAGGTCGCCGGAACGGAGAAGGTCCTGACCGGCGGTATTGCCGCCAGCTTCGGTTTCGACGCGATCACCGTTGCCCTGCTGGGCCGCTCGCACCCCTGGGGTGTGTTCTTCGCTGGGCTGCTGTTCGGCGCCTTCCGCGCCGGTGGGGTCCAGATGCAGACCCAGACCGGTACTCCGATCGACATTGTGCTGGTGGTGCAGTCGCTCATCGTGCTCTTCATCGCCGCACCACCCCTGGTTAAGGCCATCTTCAGGATTGACCAGAAAAAGAAGAGGACTATCAAACCAGACCCGTCCTCCGCGGACATCACCACCACGACGGCAGCTGGAGGAGTGGCGTGAGCGTTGCGACAGACACGCGGCCAGAGGGCCCGTCCCGGAACGCGACAGTGAAGAATTGGAAGGCGCCCATCGGCTTCGGCATCGGTGCGCTTGTCGCGCTGCTCGTCTTCGCTCTGCGCAGCCCATCGCAAACCGCGATCTTCCGCGTCTCCAACGACTCGGACCGGTTCAGGCTGGCCGACGTGGCCCTTCCCGCAGTGGGAGTCGGCTGGTTCACCGCCGTCGTCCTTACCCTGATCGCTGTGTACGCGTTCCTGCAGGTCAGGAACGGCCGCCCAGTGAACCGGTGGATCCCGATCAGCTACGGTGTGCTGTTCATGGTCGCCTTTCTCACCTGGGTGGTGGGCAGCGCCAACACGCCAAGCATCTCCTTATCCGGGTTGATCGCCGGATCGGTGACCCTGGCCATTCCCCTGATCTTCGGTTCGCTTTCCGGCGTGCTGTGCGAGCGGGTCGGCGTGGTTAACATTGCCATCGAGGGCCAGTTGCTTTCCGGTGCATTCGCCGCAGCCGTGGCAGCCTCCATTTCCGGCAACGCCTACGTCGGTCTGGTCGCCGCAGCCTTCGCCGGGACCCTTGTATCGGTGGTGCTCGCCGTGTTCAGCATCAAGTACTACGTCAACCAAATCATCGTCGGCGTGGTGCTCAACGTTCTGGTGTCCGGTCTGACCGGATTCCTTGCCTCGACGCTCCTGAACCGCGACCCTGCCGCCTTCAACTCCCCACCAAGCCTGCCGGTCATCAGCATCCCGTTCCTGTCCGACCTGCCCATCATCGGCGGAATCCTGTTCAGGCAGAGCATCGTCGGCTACCTGATGTACGTTGCGGTCATTGTCATCTACGTTGGTCTCTTCCACACCAAATGGGGCCTGCGGGTCAGGGCCGTCGGCGAACACCCGCAGGCAGCCGACACCATGGGAATCAAGGTCAACGCCACCCGGTTCTGGAACGTCCTGCTGGGCGGCGCTGTCGCCGGCTTCGGTGGTGCCTTCTTCACCCTCGTCTCAGTGAGCTCCTTTTCCCGGGACATGACCGCCGGTGCAGGCTACATTGCCCTCGCGGCACTGATCTTCGGGCGCTGGAACCCGATCGGAGCGTTCTTCGCGGCCCTCCTGTTCGGTTTCTTCACCAACCTGCAGTACGTGCTTTCCATCGTCGGTACCTCTGTGCCGAGCCAGTTCATGGCCATGCTCCCGTACATTGTCACCATCCTCGCCGTCGCCGGACTGGTCGGCCGCTCGCGGCCACCCGCTGCCGGCGGCACCCCGTACATCAAGGAGTAGCCATGACCGTTGTCTCCACCGAGGGTGATCAGATTCCCTGGGAGCAGCTCACCGCGGCCGCCACCGAGGCGATGCGCCGTGCCTACGTGCCGTACTCGAAGTTCCCGGTCGGTGCCGCCGCACTAACCGACGACGGCCGGATAGTCTCAGGGTGCAATGTGGAGAATGCCTCCTACGGGCTGACGCTGTGCGCCGAGTGTTCCCTGGTGAGCCAGCTGCAGATGACCGGAGGCGGGAAGCTCGTCGCGTTCAGCTGCGTTGACGGCAACGGCAACACCCTGATGCCCTGCGGGCGGTGCCGTCAGCTGCTGTATGAGTTCCGCGCCCCCGGCATGGTGCTCCTCACGGTCAGCGGCATCAAAACCATGGACGAGGTACTGCCCGATGCCTTCGGTCCCGAGCACCTCTCCGACAACCACTAGGCCGCACGACGTGCAGCCCACCACGTGCAGCCCACTACGTAGCCACCGAAGTAAAGGACACAAACCACATGTCTGAGCAGTTCGACGCCGTCGACATCATCCGCGTCAAAAGGGACAACGGTACCCTCAGCCCGGAGCAAATCGACTGGACCATCGATGCGTACACCCGCGGTGCCATCGCTGATGAGCAGATGGCCGCCCTTAACATGGCCATCCTGCTCAACGGGATGGACCGCGCCGAGATCAGCCGATGGACGACGGCGATGATCGCCTCGGGCGAGCGCATGGACTTCTCGGCCCTGGGTAAAGCGACCAGCGACAAGCACTCGACGGGCGGAGTCGGCGACAAAATCACCCTGCCCCTGGCACCCCTGGTGGCGGTCTTCGGAGTCGCAGTCCCGCAGCTGTCGGGCCGGGGGCTAGGCCACACGGGTGGCACGCTGGACAAGCTGGAGTCCATTCCCGGCTGGCGCGCGGACCTGAGTAACGACGAGATGATGCGGCAACTGGCCGACGTCGGCGCAGTGATCTGCGCTGCCGGTGCCGGCCTGGCCCCGGCCGACAAGAAGCTGTATGCGCTCCGCGACGTCACCGGCACCGTCGAAGCCATCCCGCTGATCGCCTCGTCCATCATGAGCAAGAAGATCGCCGAGGGCACCGGGTCGCTGGTCCTCGACGTCAAGGTGGGCAGCGGTGCGTTCATGAAGAACCTGGATCAGGCCCGCGAGCTGGCCAGCACCATGGTGGCCCTTGGCCTTGACGCAGGAGTCAACACTGTCGCCCTGCTCACCAACATGGCGACGCCGCTGGGCCTCACCGCCGGCAACGCGATCGAGGTCCAGGAATCGGTTGAGGTGCTCGCTGGCGGAGGCCCACAGGACGTGGTGGAACTGACCGTCAGACTGGCCGAGGAAATGCTCGCCTGCGCCGGGGTCCGGGACGCCGACCCGGCAGCAGCACTCAGGGACGGACGGGCCATGGACGTCTGGAACGCCATGATCGAAGCCCAAGGCGGCGACCCGCGTGCCGAGCTCCCCGTCGCCAGGGAATCGGAGACCGTCTACGCGCCAGCAGATGGCGTGCTGGTGGCACTCGATGCCCTGTCGGTCGGCATTGCCGCCTGGCGCCTCGGCGCGGGTCGTGCGCGCAAGGAAGACGCCGTGCAGGCCGGGGCCGGAATCCGGATGCACGCCAAGCCGGGGGCACTGGTGCGCGCAGGTGAGCCCCTGATGACCCTGCTCACCGATACGCCGGAGAAATTTGAGCGGGCACGCGCGGCGCTCGAGGGTGCCGTCGTCATCGCCCCCGAAGGATCACGACCGGATTCCCAGCTCATCCTGGACCGGATCGCCGAGGCCTAGCACCCAGACGCCGCACTGCGAAGCCGAGGGTTGCCTCAGGGGGTTCACCTATGGACCGGAGACCCTCGGTGATGGCATCGTGAAAGGTGGCGGAGCGCCAGCATGCGGTGGACGGAGGGGTGGGGAGCGTGGACATGCTTACGACGGCAATGAACGCGGCCAGCACCTTCATCCTCGGCACCGCAGAGCAGCCCTGGGTCTACCTCCTGGTCTTCATCTGCTGCACAGTCGACGGGTTTTTTCCCCCCTTCCCCAGCGAATCGGTGGTGGTGGGCCTGGCCTCGCTCGTCCTCACCCAGGGCGTACCCAACCCTTGGCTGCTCGTCATCGCCGCGTGCCTCGGAGCCTTTATCGGCGACAACATTGCCTACGGGATCGGCAATGCCATCGGCATTCACAGGTTCCGCTGGATGCGGTCGGCCCGCATGCAGCGCTCGTTTGCGTGGGCAGGGTATGAACTGCAGAAACGTGCTGCATCACTGATTCTCGTCGCCAGATTCATCCCGATCGGGCGCGTCGCCGTCAACCTCACCGCAGGCGCGACCGGGTACTCACGCCGGCGTTTTGTCGCGCTGACCGCACTCTCGGCTGTGGTGTGGTCGACCTATTCGGTGGGAATCGGCGTCGTCGCCGGCGCCTGGTTTGAACACAACCACCTGCTGGGCGTGATGGTCGCCATCGGTATCGCCGTGGTGCTCGGGATCATCGTTGACCGCATCATTGCTGCGGTTCGCGGGTCGACACCACTGCGCCCCGAACCACGGAAAGTCCGGTCGGAGGGACGCTAAATGAGCTCACCTTCAGTAGGACCCTCACCGCACCTCGCGTAAGGTAAGTGGAGTGACTGAGCCAATCATTTCTCCAGCGACCGACCTCACCTTCGACCTGCGGAGCCTTCCCAAGGTCTCCCTGCATGACCACCTGGACGGGGGGTTGCGCCCGTCCACCATCATCGAGCTTGCCGAGGCAGTTGGGCATCAGTTGCCGTCCACCGACGCCGTGGCCCTGGGGGAGTGGTTCCGCGAATCAGCCGACTCCGGCTCCCTGGTCCGGTACCTCGAGACATTCGACCACACGATCGCCGTGATGCAGACCCGCGAGGGTCTGATCCGGGTAGCCCGCGAGTTTGTCGAAGACCTTGCCGACGACGGCGTTGTCTACGGTGAAGTGCGCTGGGCGCCGGAACAACACCTCACCCAGGGTCTGAGCCTCGACGAGGCAGTCGAGGCAGTCCAGCAGGGCCTCGACGAGGGAGTCGACGCCGTCGTCGCCGGGGGCAGGGCCATCCAGGTGGGTCAACTCATCACCGCGATGCGGCATGCAGACCGTGGCCAGGAGATCGCCGAACTGGCCGTCCGGCACCGCGACAAGGGCGCCGTCGGCTTCGACATCGCCGGCGCCGAGGACGGGTTCCTGCCCTCCCGGTTCAAGGACGCCTTCACCTATCTGGCCGAACACCAGTTCCCCGTCACGGTGCACGCTGGCGAGGCCGCTGGCCTGGACAGCATCGTTGATGCGCTGGTTCATGGGCACGCGCTCCGCCTCGGCCATGGGGTCCGCATTGCTGAAGACATCGAAATCGAGTATGACGCAGAGAGCGAGGAGCCGGAACTCGGCGTCGTCAGCCTGGGCCAGGTGGCCTCCTGGGTCCGGGACCGCGGCATCGTCCTTGAGGTGTGCCCCTCCTCGAACCTGCAGACCGGCGCGATTGCGGCGTTCGGCGGGGACATTGCGAGCCACCCCATCGACCTGCTGTTCCAGCTCGGGTTCAAGGTTACCGTCAACACCGACAACCGTCTGATGAGTGGCGTCACCCTGACCGACGAGCTTGACCTCCTCACCGAAACCTTCGACTACGACCTGGATGATCTGTTGCAGCTGACCCTCAATGCGGTCGACGCAGCATTCCTGCCGCTGGAGGACCGTGAGGCGCTAGCTGACTACATCACCGAAGGTTTTCTTCGCGCTGATGCCTGAGTCAGGGCCGGGCCCCACCTCACCAGCAGGTCAGCATCCGCTGGACCGGCTGGTCGAGGTGGTGGCCCAATTGCGGGCGCACTGCCCGTGGATGGCCGCCCTCACCCACGCCTCCCTGGTCGAATACCTGGTGGAGGAATGCTACGAACTGGTCGATGCCCTTGCCGCCTTCTCCGCCGGTGATCCGGGGGACGCCGGAGCGACCGGCCACCTGCGCGGCGAGCTGGGTGATGTCCTCCTGCAGGTGGTCCTGCACTCCCAGCTGCAACGCGAACAGGGCGGCTTCAACCTCACCGACGTGATTGACGGGCTGACCCGGAAGATGATTCGGCGTAATCCGCACGTCTTCACCCCCGACGGGGCCCTGCAGTCATCCTTCCCGGCCTCCATCGAATCCATCGTGGAGACCTGGCACCAGGTCAAACGCGCTGAGGAGCCGCAGCGGGCCGACCCGTTCCATGGCATCCCCGCGCACCTGCCGGCGCTGGCCCTGGCTGCGAAGACCCTCCGACGGACGGTTGAACCGGTGCCAGAGTTCGCCACGGTGCTGCCGGGCCCCGCGCCGCACACCGAGGCGGACCTCGGAGACCTGCTGCTGTCGGTGGTTCACCAGGCCACCGCCGATGGGCTCGACCCGGAGCTTGCCCTCCGGGCGGCGGTGCTCCGGCTGCAGGAGCGGACCAGGCAGGCCGATGACACGAACGGCGCCGGCCCCGACGTTTCCACTAGGCTGGGGGGAGACCCCGCCACCGATACCTCAAACCGGACAGGTCAGCCCTGACCGGACGCAGTGCGACTACCTATTCCAGGACCGAAGGAGCATTCCCATGGCCATCATCGACGCCATCCACGCACGTGAAATCCTTGATTCCCGCGGCAACCCCACCGTTGAGGTGGAGGTATTGCTCGACGACGACACGTTCGGCCGTGCAGCAGTTCCCTCCGGCGCCTCCACTGGAGCGTTCGAAGCCAACGAGCGCCGGGACGGCGAGAAAACCCGTTACCTGGGCAAGGGAGTCCTGCAGGCAGTCGAAGCAGTGATCGAACAGATCCAGCCCGCACTGCTGGGTTTCGACGCCACCGACCAGCGGGCCATTGACCAGGCCATGATTGACCTCGACGGCACCGAGAACAAGTCAAGCCTGGGCGCCAACTCGATGCTGGGCGTGTCGCTGGCCATCGCCCGCGCCGCCGCCGAGTCCTCGAAGCTGCCCCTCTACCGCTACCTGGGCGGCCCCAACGCCCACGTCCTTCCCGTCCCACTGATGAACATTCTCAACGGCGGCTCCCACGCCGACTCCGACGTCGACGTCCAGGAATTCATGATCGTTCCCCTCGGTGCCGAATCCTTCTCCGAAGGCCTGCGCTGGGGTGTCGAGGTTTACCACGAGCTGAAGTCGGTGCTCAAGGAACAGGGCCTGGCCACCGGGCTCGGCGATGAGGGTGGATTCGCCCCGAACCTGCCGTCCAACCGTGCAGCCCTTGACCTGATCACCACCGCCATCGAGCGTGCGGGCTACACCCCGGGCAAGGATATTGCGCTGGCGCTGGACGTCGCCGCATCGGAGTTCTACACCGACGGCGCCTACCACTTCGAGGGCAAGGCCCTGACCACGGCCGAAATGAATACGTACTACGGCGAACTGGTCCGTGACTACCCACTGGTCTCCATCGAGGATCCCCTGGATGAAGAGGACTGGGACGGCTGGAAAGCGTTGACCGAGCAGCTTGGCGCCAAGGTCCAGCTCGTTGGTGACGACCTCTTCGTTACCAACCCGGTGCGTCTCGCCCGCGGTATCGACGCCGACACCGCCAATTCGCTGCTCGTGAAAGTCAACCAGATCGGCACCCTCACCGAAACGTTGGATGCGATCTCCCTGGCCCAGCGCTCCGGGTACACCACCATCACCTCACACCGGTCCGGCGAAACCGAGGACACCACCATCGCCGATATTTGCGTGGCAACCAATGCCGGGCAGATCAAGACCGGCGCCCCGGCGCGTTCCGAGCGGGTCGCCAAATACAATCAGCTGCTACGGATCGAGGAAGAGCTCGACGACGCCGCGCGTTACGCGGGACGCGGCGCCTTCCCGCGTTTCACAGCCTAGTTACCAGTAGCGGCGGTTACCCTCGTTAACAGGGATGGTCCACCGGCCACTTATCCCTGACCGAGGTTTTAGAGGAGTTTTGATGTCGACCCGCCGCCCCAAGCTGCCGCGCAGCGCTGGTCCTCGGATGCCATTAATCCCGGCATCCGAGGACCACCACGGTACGCCTCGGGCCAGGACCCCGGTCCGGCCGACGCCGAAAGACGGGCCCCCGGGTGCTGCAAAACCTGTGCCACGCCCCGCGGGTCCGGTCAAGAAGCCGGCACGATCCGCAGCGCCCCCAGTGGTGGCACCGCTGACTCCCTCCGAAGCGCGGGTTCAGCAACGGGTGCAACTTGCCGGGACCATCCGGCGGGCACGCCAGCCGTTCCGGCGGGAGCCGCCAGCCATCGTCCCGGCCGAGGACGCCAAGCCGATCCCCGCCAAGTCCTTCTCCGGCAGACTGCTGGCGCTGGCCGTGGTGCTGGTGACCATTACCGTGCTCCTGGCACCGTCGGTGCGCACCTACCTTCTCCAGCAGGGCGAGCTCAATACCCTGCGTGACGAGATTGCGGCGCTCCAGGAAACCCAGGCCGAGTCCCAGCAGCAGCTCGCACGGTGGGAGGACCCCGCTTACATCAAGGCCCAGGCCCGCGAGCGGATCTTCCTGGTCATGCCCGGCGAAACCCGGTACGTCGTGGTGGGCGACACCGAAGCCGGCGACGACCCGGTGGGATCCTCGGGCGAGGCCCCGCAAGACCTGCCATGGGTTGACGCGCTCTGGAACTCGGTCGAACGCGCTGCGACCGACTCTTAGGACCCGTCGGTAACGCAGGTACGCCCAGCTTCGCCAATCACGAAACCCCCCGAATCTCGAAAGGTAGGACCCCGCATGGATTCTGCGCCCAGCACAGAGCTGACCACGTCTGACCTTGACACCCTCAGCCGTCAGCTGGGCCGACCCGTGCGCGATGTGGTCGAGATCGGCGCCCGCTGTATCTGCGGCAATCCGCTGGTAGCAACCACCGCACCCCGGCTCTCCAACGGCATCCCCTTTCCCACCACCTACTACCTCACCCACCCGGTCATCACCGCAGCGGTGTCCCGGCTCGAAGCGTCGGGCCTGATGGCCGAGATGACCGAGCGGTTGGAACGGGAACCGGGACTCGCCGAAGCCTACGCGGCGGCCCACCAACAGTACCTGCGGGTCCGGAAGGCCATTGGGGACCGGTCCGGGACCGGTCCCGTGCCGGAGATTGATGGTGTGTCTGCGGGGGGAATGCCTACCCGGGTCAAGTGCCTGCACGTGCTGGTGGGACATTCGCTGGCTGCGGGTCCCGGCGTCAATCCGCTCGGCGACGAAGCCCTTGAGGGCATCGCCCCATGGTGGACCCGTGAAAGCTGTTACTGCGCGGGAGCCTGGGGTACCGGCGGCTCCGCGCCCGACCGCGAACTGAGCCGGCACACCCGCACCCAGGGCCTCACCCCGGCGGAACTGGAAACCAAACGGGCCAACCGTCGCCTGGCCGCCGACCCCGCCACGGAACCCACCAGGCCAGCCTTCGAACCCACCCCACCGGAGCACTCCTGATGCGTACTGCTGCCATCGACTGCGGAACCAACTCGATCCGGCTCCTCATCGCGGACGTCGACGACAACGGCCGGACACTTACCGACGTCGTCCGACTCATGCGGGTGGTCAGGCTGGGCGAAGGCGTTGACACCACCGGACGACTGTCCGATGCAGCGCTTGAACGCACTTTCGCCGCCGCGCGCGAGTACGCGGGGCTGATCCAGCAGCACGGCGCGGACCGGGTCCGGTTCGTTGCAACGTCGGCGACCCGTGACGCCGAGAACCGTGAGGAGTTCGCTGCCGGCATCCAGGACTTGCTGGGCGTGAGTCCTGAGGTGGTCACTGGGGACGAGGAAGCGGCCCTATCCTTCGACGGAGCGCTCAGCGTGTTGCCGCGGACCGCGTCAGGGACCGAGGAATCGCTGGTGCTCGTCGTCGACCTGGGTGGCGGAAGCACCGAGTTCGTTGTCGGTAACGCCGACGGCGTCTTGGCCTCCCGGAGCATGAACATGGGGTGCGTGCGCTTCACTGAACGGTACCTTGCCTCGGACCCGCCCACCGCCGACGAAATCTCGACCATGGAGGCCGAAGTGCGGCGGCTGATCGCCGAGGCAGCGCTCGACGTCCCGTTCGGCAAGGTCACCGAGGTCATTGGCGTGGCAGGCAGTATCACCACCATCACCGCCCGTGCGCTGGGTCTGCCGGAGTACAGGTCAGTGGACATCCACGGCGCCGAACTGGCCCAGGAGCGGGTCTGGAACGCCGCCACCGAGCTGATGGAGATGCGCCGGGACCAGCGTGCTGCCCTGCCCTACATGCACCCTGGACGGGTTGATGTCATCGGGGCTGGGGCATTGATCTGGCGCACCATCACCGTGCACCTGGTTGCCGCCACGGGCGGCAGGGTGGCAACGTTCATCGCGAGTGAGCACGATATTCTTGACGGCATTGCCCTCAGCCAGAACCGGAAGGCAACCCAGTGACCCGCTTCCGTGGCTCACTTAACACCCGCCGGCGTGCGACGGGCTGGCTATTGGGGGTGGTTCTGGCCACTGCCCTCCTGCCCGCGGCGCCCGCCCAGGCCGACGACCTGCGGGAACGCGAATACTGGCTGGAGGATTACGGGATCGCCGAAGCCTGGGAGACCACCAAGGGTGAGGGCGTTCGCGTCGCAGTCATTGATAGCGGCGTCGACGGTTCGCACCCCGACCTGGACGGTGTGGTGGTGGGCGGCACCGACGTTTCAGGGTCGGGGCAGCCAAATGGTCAGCTCGGCATCGGCGAGGTAGCCGAGCACGGCACTCTGGTCGCCAGCCTGCTGGCCGGGCGGGGCCACCTTCCTGACCCCCCGCCCAGCCCATCACCGTCAGTAGACGATGACAAGGACGAGGACTCCGACAAGGAATCCCCCTCGCCTGAACCTGTCGCGACCACCGGGCCGGACGCGTATGGGCGCGGCCCGGATGGAATCGTGGGTGTCGCTCCGGAGTCGGAACTTCTTGCCGTTTCCGTCTGGATTGAGGGCGAGACCAAGGGGCCTAACCCGGCGGGGATCAGCATCGACACCCAGATCCCTAACGCTGTGCGCTGGGCGGTGGACAACGGTGCCCAGGTCATCAACATGTCGCTGGGGAGCACCTCACCGACCTGGCCTGAAAGTTGGGATGACGCGTTCCTGTACGCCGAGCAGAACGATGTGGTCATCGTCGCCGCTGCCGGCAACCGTGCGGGCGGTTCCCTGCAGGTGGGGGCGCCCGCCACGATGCCTGGAGTTCTCGCCGTCGCCGGCCTGGACCGGGAGGGCGAAGCCAGCCGCGAATCGTCCTCCGAGGGAATCAGCATCGGGGTAGCCGCCCCTGCCGAAAATCTGGTGGGTGCCTTGCCCGGCGGAGTGTACGCCGACTGGTCAGGCAGCTCGGGAGCGGCACCCCTGGTCGCCGGAACTGCGGCGCTGATCCGATCCAAATATCCCGATCTCTCGGCAGCCCAGGTGGTCAACCGGATCCTGCTGACGGCGCAGGACGCCGGAGCCGAGGGTGCTGAACGGGACACCATCTACGGGTACGGCATCCTCGACGTCGCGGCTGCCGTCAACGCTGACCTGGCCGTCCCCGAGGAGAACCTCCTTGGCAGCATGGCAGAATTCATCGAGATCTACCGCAGGGGAGCACCGGCTCCGCCCCCAGAACCCGAGGCACCCACCAGTGAAGCCCCTGCCGTCGACATCCCCGAACCCGAGGTGCCGGTCGCTGAAGACCCGTCAGCCTCGGCCAGCGGATTACCGGCAGCAATCGTGCTGGGGTTCGCTGGGTTGATCGTTGTGGTCCTTGCTGCAGGAACCGTAGCGGTCCTGCGGGCCCGGCGGATGGCCCTGGCCAATCCGGGCGACGATAGCGCCGATACGGACTCTCTCGATACGGCCGTTCCCCGGTCCTGATCATTGATGCAAAAACCTGGTTTCATCAGGCGACGCAGAGTTAGTGAAGATTTTCACAAAGTCCGGTACCATCGAGGCATGGCACTGAATCAACATTTCTCAGATCGTCCGCGCATTCTTGTAGTCGGTGGCGGCTACGTTGGTCTTTATGTAGCTCACAAGCTGCAGAAAAAGATCAGGTCCCACGGTGGCATCGTCACTCTGGTGGACCCGCTGCCCTACATGACCTACCAGCCCTTCCTTCCAGAGGTGGCCGGTGGCAACATTGAGGCCCGCCACGCTGTGGTGTCGCACCGCACCCATCTCAAGCAGACCGAGCTGATTACCGGCAAGGTCACGGGCATCGACCATGCCCGCCGCACCGCGATGGTCGCTCCTGCCGACGGCAGCGAACCGTTTGAGCTGACCTACCGCGACGTCGTCGTGGCAGCCGGCTCCATCACCAGAACCTTCCCGATCGACGGTCTCAAGGACCAGGGGATTGGCCTCAAGACCATTGAGGAAGCGGTCGCCCTGCGCAACCAGCTCCTTGAGCGTATTGAGACCGCCTCGCTGATGCCTGCTGGCCCTGAGCGGGACCGGGCCCTGACCTTCGTCGTCGTCGGCGGCGGTTTCGCGGGAATAGAGACCATCACTGAAATCGAAGACCTCGCCCGCGCCGCAGTGAAGAAAAACGCCCGCCTCGAGCACTCAGACCTGAGGTTCGTCATGGTGGAGGCAATGGGCAGGATCATGCCCGAGGTCACCGAGTCCCAGGCAGTCTGGGTAGTTGCCCACCTGAGGTCCCGAGGCATCCAGGTGTTGCTGAACACCTCGCTGGCCAGTGCAGTGGACGGACGGCTAAAGCTCATTAACATGCCGGACAAGACTCCTGCCGACGAGTTTGAGACTGACACCCTGATCTGGACCGCTGGTGTGCAGGCGAACCCGATGGTCAGGTCCTCCGACTTCCCCATCGACGAACGTGGACGCATTCGGGCCAACGCCGAACTGCGCATCACTGGCGACGCTGGCCCCCTTGAGAATGCCTGGACCGCAGGCGATGTCGCGGCCGTGCCGGACCTGACCGGCGGCGGCGTCGGCGGGTTCTGTGTTCCCAATGCCCAGCACGCTGTGCGCCAGGCCAAGCTACTGGCAAAGAACATCTACGCGCAGAACAACGGAGTGGGCCGGGTCAAGGAATACAAGCACAAGAACCTCGGTGCGGTGGCTGGCTTCGGTCAGTACAAGGGCGTCGCCAACATCATGGGATTCGGTATGCGCGGCCTTCCCGCCTGGCTGGCACACCGCGGTTACCACGGGATGGCGATGCCCATGTTC
The DNA here is from genome assembly GCF_054511125.1 of Arthrobacter sp. TMN-50. Taxonomy (NCBI): domain Bacteria; kingdom Bacillati; phylum Actinomycetota; class Actinomycetes; order Micrococcales; family Micrococcaceae; genus Arthrobacter; species Arthrobacter sp. TMN-50. The sequence goes on from NZ_JBTNDG010000010.1 coordinate 94,871, forward strand.
GAGCGTAAGTTCAGGGTGGTCCTCAACTGGATTTTGAGCTTCGTCTTCGGCCGCGACACCACCCAGCTGATGGACCTGCAGACCCCCAAGCGTCAGTTCCGCGAGGCAGCAACTCCGCCGCCGAGGAAGACCGAGGCGCCAGCCAGCGCGGGTGCAGCGAGGAGCGACTCCTACAGCGAATCCGCCAAGAGCTGACTTCGTCCTCACCCTCTTCCCTTCCCTTTCACCGGCGGGTCGAGCGCCCGTTGGCGGCGGATCTGACGGTTGGGCGGGTGGCTTTGAGTGCCACCTCTTTCGGTCTTGATCGGGTCCGAAAAAATTGTTGAAATTGTTTTGGTGGGGGTCTCTTTCCGGGCCTAATAATGTCGGTGGCGGGTGATGGGATGGGGGTATGAAAAGCAGTAGGGCTTCTTCTACCGGGTCGGGATTTCTTCCCGATTCTGGCGCGGATCCCGCCTCCACGAACGGGCCCGCGGACACTGCCACGGGGACTGCTACGGACGGGTCCGGGGCGTCCGCGGACACCGCTGCGGGGGCTGCTACGGACGGTTCCGGCGGGTATGGTCCGGGTGGTCCGTTGGGTGTTGACGCGGTGTGGACGGCCCCGGTAGGTGCCCCGTCGGATGCTCCGTCTGAGAGCCCAACTGGTTTTGGTGCCCGGGTGGGCTCTGGTGGTGGGTTGGCGGGGTTGTCGGGTCGGGTGGTTTTGACGGCGG
>NZ_JBTNDG010000011.1:0-92397 GCF_054511125.1 Arthrobacter sp. TMN-50
CCTCGAACGGCCCGGCCGCGAACATCCCCCTACCGGAAAAACCAGCTTTAGCGGATGAAAACACGGTCGAAGGTTTGGAAGCGTTCACCGAATACTGGTTCGAACTCCTCAGCTACGGGTACGAGACAAATGACTGGGCCGAGTTCCTGGAAATCACTGATAGCGGTTGCGGAACCTGCGCAAACGTCGTGGAGGGTGTGAAGGAACATTTCACGACTGGCGGATGGGTCGTGGGTGGAAACGCTGAGATGGGTGACTTCTCATCGAGATTTGAAGTCAATACCGCAGGCTCGATTAATTCCTTCGTTGAAGTGGGGCAGGACGAAGTAACGATGTTTTCCCCCGCAGGAAGGATAGTCGGAGAGTCACCGCGTTCAGATCCGACTATTGACGTCGTCATTGCCATTTACGAAGACGATCGATGGATCATGCTTGACTTCGGGTCGCCCGAGGGGACGTGAACACGGTGTACGTGAGGCGACCCGTCTATGCAACAGCCATAGGTATCAGCATCCTAGGATTCATGCCTTTATTCGCCCCTGCTTATGCGGCCGATAATACGACTGGAATCACGTTTGAAGAGTCAAATGTGAACGCGAGAAACTCGACCCGAGAATCAGTACCCGGGTTCGGCCAGTCTGAGGCAACCCGGACGACCGGTGCCTCGAGTGCCAATCTTCCGTCGGATGATGGGGTCGATTATACGTATGAGCGGGTGTGTACTGCTGGGGTGCAGGATTATATGGATCCGGCGTATTGCGTGGAGTTGAATGCTCAGTGTGATGCGCGTGAGGGTGGGGTGTTGGTGCAGTGGATTGAGGTGGATCGGAATGTGAGTCCGCCGGTTCGGACGGCGACGGGTCGGAGTGGGTGTTTGTATCCGGGTTTGCCGCCGGTGGCTCCGACGGGTGGGGCGTTGGAGGAGGCGCCGATTGTGGTGTCGTTGGTTGAGTTTGAGAGTCAGCCGATTGTTGCTGCTGGGGTGTTTTCGCAGCCGGATCATTTTGGGGTGCGGAATGCTCACAGTAATTTGTATGCGGTGGCGGGGGAACAGGAGTTCACGTTCGTGTTCGAGGATGCGCGGATCCGGTTGAGGGCGTGGCCGGTGTCGTATGAGTGGTCGTATGGTGATGGGTCGGTTCTGGTGACTACTGATGCGGGGTCGGCTCTGCCGGGTGATGGGTTCAATGTTGAGACGCCGACCAGTCATGTGTTCACGGAGACGGGGGATTATTTGGTGGGGTTGGATACCTTGTTCGCTGGGGATTATTCGGTGGATGGGGGATCGTGGTTACCGGTTGCTGGGCTGGCGAGGGTCCCGTCCGAGCCGCATGTGATGAGTATTTGGCGCAGCGAACGTCACAGTGTCGCGGAGACGTGTCTGGAGAATCCCGCCGGAATCGGCTGCTAACCCAACTTTCGATCGGGAGGCTGGGACGGCCGGACAACCAAACCAGTTAGTGTCCACTAACTGGACTATGTGTCCATATAGTGAGACGCCTTGGGTGCTCGTTTGACACCCCCAGAGGGTGAGTGGAAACTACAGATATGCAGTTCGAATCCGTAGTAGTCCTTCTTACCAAGCGCGTGGCCTAAAGCCCGACTGGTAGTACTACGTCACGCGCAACCCCTCACGGAGCCAACCAGGCTGAGGGGTTTTTTTGTTCCCACCAGACGCAAAGCGCACGACACCCGAAGTACACGAGCAGTATCGATTCATCAAGGAAGTCACCAATGTCCAAGGGATCGCCCTCCAGCCCCTCGCTGATGGCCAAACCAACCGCTCCGGCGGCTCCGGCGCGCAGCCAGCCCCGCGACGCAGCGCAGGCCGCCCAGCCCACTGCCGTCCGAGGCCCCAACACCGTTGTTCCACCCACTGAGATGCTCGGATCGGCCGCGATCGTGCGCTCCCTTGAGGAACTCGGCGTCGACGACATCTTCGGCCTTCCGGGTGGTGCAATTCTTCCGACCTACGACCCACTGCTGGCCTCCAAGAAGCTCCGGCACATCCTGGTGCGCCACGAGCAGGGTGCTGGCCACGCGGCTCAGGGCTACGCAATGGTTACCGGCCGGCCGGGTGTCTGTATCGTCACGTCCGGTCCCGGTGCCACCAACCTGGTGACCGCCATCGCTGACGCCCATATGGACTCGGTCCCTATGGTGGTCATCACGGGCCAGGTCAACAGCGCTGTGATCGGATCCGACGCCTTCCAGGAGGCCGACATTGTGGGTATCACCATGCCCATCACCAAGCACTCCTACCTGGTAACCAAGGCAGCTGACATCCCGCGGATCATCGCTGAGGCCTTCCACATCGCGTCGACCGGCCGCCCCGGTCCCGTCCTTGTGGACATCTCGAAGGATGCGCAGCAGGCGACGACGATGTTCTCCTGGCCGCCCAAGATCGACCTACCCGGCTACCGCACTGTGGTCCGCGGGCACTCGAAGCAGGTTCGTGAAGCCGCCCGACTGATCGGCGAGTCCCATCGACCCGTGTTTTACGTGGGCGGCGGAGTCATTAAGGCGCACGGTGCAGCCGAGCTGCTGGAACTGGCCGAGCTGGTCGGTGCGCCCGTGGTCACCACACTGATGGCCCGTGGCGTGTTCCCCGACTCACATCAGCAGCACGTTGGCATGCCCGGCATGCATGGTTCGGTGTCGGCGGTAACGGCACTGCAGCAGTCGGATCTGCTTATTACCCTCGGCGCCCGGTTCGACGACCGCGTCACCGGTGTCCTCTCCACCTTCGCCCCCGGCGCCAAGGTGATCCACGCTGACATCGACCCGGCTGAAATTTCCAAGAACCGCACCGCCGATGTGCCCATCGTCGGGTCGGTCAAAGAGATCATGCCCGAGCTCACCAACGCCCTGCGCGAGCAGTTTGCGGCCACCGGCGCGCCGAACCTTGAAGCTTGGTGGACCATGATCAACCGGCTCCGCGAGACCTACCCTATGGGTTACACCCAGCCCGACGACGGCCTCTCGGCACCGCAGCACGTGATCAAGCGCATCGGCGAAATGACCGGACCTGAAGGGGTCTACGCCGCGGGCGTGGGCCAGCACCAGATGTGGGCCGCACAGTTCATCAAATACGAGCGCCCTCACGCTTGGCTGAACTCCGGCGGTCTCGGCACCATGGGGTACGCGGTGCCCGCCGCCATGGGCGCGAAGGTGGGCAACCCAGATCGCGTGGTCTGGGCGATCGACGGCGACGGCTGCTTCCAGATGACCAACCAGGAACTCGCCACCTGCGTGATCAACAACATCCCCATCAAGGTCGCCATTATCAACAACTCCTCTCTGGGTATGGTCCGCCAATGGCAGACCCTGTTCTACGAGGGCCGGTATTCCAACACCGATCTGAACACCGGCCATGACACGGCGCGGGTGCCCGACTTCGTGAAGCTCGCTGACGCCTACGGATGTGCAGGCCTTCGATGCGAACGGGACGAGGACATCGATGCCACCATCGCCCAGGCGCTGGAGATCAACGATCGCCCGGTCGTGATCGACTTCGTGGTGAGCCGCGATTCAATGGTGTGGCCGATGGTCCCCTCGGGAGTCAGCAATGACCTCATCCAGATTGCCCGCAACATGACCCCGGATTGGGAGCAGGAGGACTAACATGGCTCGACACACGCTTTCCGTTCTAGTGGAGGACGTCCCCGGCGTCCTGACCCGCGTCGCCAGTCTGTTTGCGCGCCGCGCGTTCAACATCAACTCTTTGGCAGTCGGCCCCACCGAGGTCCAGGGCATGTCCCGGATCACAGTGGTGGTCGAAGCCGAGGGTGACCTGCTGGAGCAGGTCACCAAGCAACTGAACAAGCTCATCAACGTGATCAAGATTGTTGAGCTGATTCCCGAATCCTCCGTGCAGCGAGACCACATCCTGGTCAAGGTGCGGGCGGACGCCGCAACACGGCTGCAGGTAACCCAGGCAGCCGACCTGTTCCGGGCCTCGGTGGTGGACGTCTCGACCGACGCCCTGATCATCGAGGCCACCGGCACCGCCGAAAAGCTGACAGCGCTATTGTCAGTACTCGAGCCGTTTGGGATTCGCGAAATTGTTCAGTCCGGGACCCTGGCCGTTGGCCGCGGGGCAAAGTCCATGAGCGATCGAGCTCTCCGCAGCGCCTGAAACACGCCGGCAGTTCCACCACAAGACCACAAGCTGGACTCCAGCACGAAAAACACAGGAGAAAATCAAGTGACTGAGTTGTTCTACGACGACGATGCAGACCTTTCAATCATCCAGGGCCGCACCGTGGCCGTCATCGGCTATGGCAGCCAGGGTCACGCTCACGCGCTGAGCCTCCGCGACTCCGGCGTCGACGTCCGCGTGGGCCTCAAGGAAGGCTCAAAGTCACGCGCGAAGGCTGAGGCCGAGGGCCTGCGAGTCCTCAGCGTCGCCGACGCCACCGCTGAAGCTGACCTCATCATGGTGTTGACACCGGACCAGGTGCAGCGCCACGTCTACGCAGACGACATTGCACCCAACCTCCAGGCCGGCGACGCCCTGTTCTTCGGTCACGGCTTCAACATCCGCTACGGCTACATCAAGGCACCCGCCGACGTCGACGTCGCACTGGTCGCGCCGAAGGGCCCCGGCCACATTGTGCGCCGCGAGTTTGAGGCAGGCCGGGGTGTCCCTGACCTGATCGCCGTCGAGCAGAACCCGTCCGGCAAGGCCCGCGAACTCGCGTTGTCCTACGCCAAGGCGATCGGTGGCACCCGCGCAGGCGTCATCGAGACCACCTTCACTGAGGAGACCGAAACTGACCTGTTCGGCGAGCAGGCAGTCCTTTGCGGCGGCGCCTCACAGCTCATCCAGTACGGTTTCGAAACGCTGACCGAGGCTGGCTACAAGCCCGAGGTTGCCTACTTCGAGGTCCTGCATGAGCTGAAGCTGATCGTGGACCTGATGGTGGAGGGCGGCATCGCCAAGCAGCGGTGGAGCGTTTCCGACACGGCTGAGTACGGCGACTACGTCTCCGGTCCCCGTGTCATCGACGCTTCGGTGAAGGAAAACATGAAGGCGGTCCTCGCCGACATCCAGAACGGTGCCTTCGCGAAGCGCTTCATCGACGACCAGGACAACGGTGGCAAGGAATTCGCCGAGCTGCGCAAAAAGGGCGAGGACCACCCGATCGAGGCCACTGGCCGCGAACTGCGGAAGCTCTTCTCCTGGATCAAGACGAATGACGACTACAACGAGGGCTCAGTAGCCCGCTAGGACAGCGGCAACGCAGCGACACCACGCACTCGGCCAGGACGCTCGCTCCGGCGTCCTGGCCGAGTGCTGTGACGACAAGGCAGGCCAGCGAGGCTCCGAGTCACAAAGCGGACCCAATTGCGGCGCGCATTTAGACTTGCCAGAGCGCCCCGAATTCACTAGTTCATACAGCACAGCAGCGAAGGATCACCCCCGTGACCAGCAAACCCGTAGTTCTCCTTGCCGAAGAGCTGTCGCCAGCCACTGTCGAGGCTTTGGGCCCCGACTTTGAGATCCGGCAGACCGACGGGTCGGATCGCGCCCAGCTGCTCGCCGCGATTGTCGACGCCGACGCCATCCTGGTGCGCTCGGCCACCCAGGTGGACGCCGAAGCCATCGCTGCGGCCCCGAACCTGAAGGTCATCGCCCGCGCCGGCGTCGGGCTGGATAACGTGGATATCAAAGCCGCCACCCAGGCCGGCGTCATGGTGGTCAACGCGCCGACCTCCAACATCATCTCCGCCGCCGAACTGACCGTCGGCCACATCCTCAGCCTTGCCCGCCACATTCCGCAGGCCAGCGCAGCGCTCAAGGGCGGCGAATGGAAGCGTTCCAAGTACTCGGGCATCGAACTATACGAAAAGAAGATCGGCATCATCGGCCTCGGACGCATCGGCGCCCTCGTCGCGGCCCGTCTGCAGGGCTTCGACACCGAGATCCTCGCCTATGATCCGTACATCACCTCGGCACGCGCCGCCCAGCTCGGCGTCCAGCTTGTCACCCTTGACGAGCTCCTCGAACATTCCGACTTCATCACCATCCACATGCCCAAGACTCCCGAGACGCTAGGCATGCTCGGCGAGGCTGCCTTCAAGAAAATGAAGCGGTCCGCCTACGTGGTCAACGTGGCCCGTGGTGGGCTCGTGGACGAGGCGGCGCTGTTCACGGCGCTTCAGGCGCACCAGATTGCGGGCGCTGGCGTCGATGTTTTCGTCACCGAGCCCAGCACCGATCTCCCGTTTTTCACGCTCGACAATGTCGTGGTTACCCCGCACCTGGGCGCGTCCACCGACGAGGCGCAGGAGAAGGCGGGCGTTTCGGTTGCCAAATCGGTCCGCCTCGCCCTTGCCGGTGAACTGGTGCCCGACGCCGTCAACGTCGCTGGCGGCGTCATCGCACCCGAGGTACGCCCGGGCATTCCCTTGATTGAAAAGCTGGGCCGGATCTTCACCGCGCTGACCCACGACTCGCTCACCCAGATCGAGGTGGAGGTAGCCGGGGAAATCGCGTCCCTGGATGTTAAGGCGCTGGAGCTCGCCGCCCTCAAGGGAGTCTTCACCGACATCGTTTCCGAGCAGGTCTCCTACGTTAACGCACCGATCCTCGCCGAACAGCGCGGCATTAACACCCGCCTCGTCACCACCCCCGACTCGGAGGAGTACCGCAACGTGCTCACCATCCGCGGTGCGCTGTCCGACGGATCGCAGATCTCCGTGGCTGGCACCCTGACCGGTCCCAAACAGATCGAGAAGCTGGTCGGGGTCAACGGCTACGACCTCGAGATCCCCATCAGCGAACACCTGCTGGTGCTCCTCTATCAGGACCGACCCGGCGTGATCGGCACCCTCGGCCGGCTGCTGGGGGAGAAGGACATCAACATCGCCGGCATGCAGGTGGCCCGCAACACTCAGGGCGGCCAGGCCCTCTCCCTGCTCACCGTTGACAGTTCGGTTCCCCAGGACGTGCTCGACGCGCTCAAGGAAGCAATCGGCGCCACCGTGGCCCGTGAAGTGGACCTGCAGAGCTAGCCACCCTCCTGTTTGAGGGCCTCCCATCCCAACACCGGTCGGAGGCCCTGTACGTTCGCCCGGGTGTGCCGGCCGGTCACGAAGCGACAACCAGCAGGAAAACAGGGTAATTTCTTTAGGTGACATCCACAGAGCAGCTGCCCCCGTATTACCTCACCACCGCGATCTCGTACCCCAACGGGATCCCGCACATCGGTCACGCCTACGAGGCCATCGCCACCGACGCGCTGGCTCGGTTCAAGCGGCTCGACGGCTTTGATGTGATGTTTCTGACCGGCACCGATGAGCACGGCCTGAAGATGCAGCAGACCGCCGACCGGGAAGGGATCCCCGTTCGTGACCTGGCCACCCGCAACGCCCTCGCTTTCAAGGCCATGAACGACGACGTCGGCAGCTCCTATAACCGCTTCATTCGCACCACCGACGCGGACCACTACGCGGCCGCGTCCGCGATCTGGAAGCTGATGGAAGCCCGCGGCGACATTTACCTGGACAAGTACGCAGGCTGGTACTCGGTGCGGGACGAGGCCTTCTACAGCGACGACGACACCGACCTCCGCGACGACGGACTCCGCTACGCCACCGAAACCGACACCGAGGTGACCTGGACCGAAGAGGAAAGCTACTTCTTCCGCCTGTCCGCCTATCAAGACAAGCTCCTCGCCCTCTACTCCGACCGGCCCGAGTTCGGTGCACCCCAGTCGCGGTTCAACGAGGTCATCAGCTTCGTCAAGCGCGGCCTGGAGGACCTCTCCATCAGCCGCACCACCTTCGACTGGGGTGTGCCAGTCCCCGGCAACAAAGACCACGTGATGTACGTGTGGGTGGACGCGCTCACCAACTACCTCACCGGCGTCGGCTTCCCCGACGTCGACTCGGAGCGCTTCAAAAAGTACTGGCCAGCCGACGTCCACGTCATCGGGAAGGACATTTCACGCTTCCACGCCATCTACTGGCCGGCGTTCCTGATGTCCGCGGGGCTTGAACTCCCCAAGCGGATCATGATCCACGGTTTCCTGTTCAACAAGGGCGTCAAGATGTCCAAGTCGCTGGGCAACACGGTGGCGCCCAAGGACTGGGTGGACCAGTATGGGCTTGATCAGGTGCGTTTCTTCCTGCTGCGTGAGGTGCCTTTCGGCGCCGACGGGTCCTACAGCCATGAGGCGATCGTGGGTCGGATGAACTCCGATTTGGCCAACAATCTGGGCAACCTTGCCCAGCGGTCGTTGTCGATGGTCGCCAAGAACTGCGAAGCGCAGGTACCCTCACCGTCGTTGTTCGCGCCGGCCGACGAGGCGATCCTTGCCCAAGCCAACGGGCTCCTCGAGGCGTCCCGGGCAGCGTTTGACCGGCAGGAGTTCTCCCGTGCGCTCGAGCAGATCTGGGCGGTGCTTGGCGACACCAACGCCTATTTCGCCGACCAGCAGCCCTGGGTGCTCCGCAAAACCGACCCCGAGCGCATGAACACCGTGCTGTTCGTGACGCTCGAGGTGCTGCGGATCGTCTCGATCCTCGCGCAGCCGGTGATGCCCGACGGCGCCGCGCGTCTGCTGACCGCACTGGGTCAGGGGATCAGGCCCGACGACGCCGCCCGTCAGTTCAGCGCTATCGCTAGCCCGCTGGTCCCGGGCACACCGCTGCCAGTGCCGTCGCCGATCTTCCCGAAGTACGAGGAGCCGGCCGAGCCCCCACCCCCGTCCCCGAACGGTTGATCTGGCGACTTGCCGGCTTTATGAGTCGCCCGATCTCACCCGTCGGCGGGAGGGGAAGGGTCTCGGGCTAGTGATCTCCGGTGAGGAAGCGCTCGTGGGCCGTGACCCGCATGACGTGTGCCAGCTGCTCCTGCTGGGTGCGGGCCCTCTCGGCCAGGCGCCGAAGCTGCGCCCCGTCCAGCGCCGTCGACCCGCTCTCGGTCAGAGCCTCAAGGGTTTCCCACATACATTCCTTGCCGCGGACAGCGCTCTGCAGGGCTTCGAGTTCCAACTGGGCGCCGCTGCCCTTTTCCGATCGGCGCAGGTTGAGCGGATTTACCTTGCTCAACTGCGCACCAATCTGGGCGATGACCATCTTCACCTTGCTGGGCGTGTAGCCGAGGGAGCTGATAATTTGCACCAGTTCCTCCCGGTCAGCAGAAATCTCCTTCACCAGCGAGGCGAAGGTCTGCTCGTGCCCCGTGCCCGCCCAAGATGCTTTGGCGGTGGCGAACAGCTTTACTCCCGACGCCGCGGCAACCAGATGGTTATCGAGGTAAGCCGATAGCCTGCTGGAGTCCGCCGGGTTTGAGTTGCTGCGCGGTGTTGAAGACTGATCCATGGGTCTGACCTTTCGAGCGGAACCTGCGAAGTGGAAAATCTTATCTTCGCAGGTTCTGCCCCGGGACGCCCGTGGTTCGGGATGCGTCAGCAATAGTAGGTGGGGAGGCCACCGGACGCGCTGCAGCCATATCTCAGTAAGTGAGACAAATTGTCCATCATGTGATCTAAATCCCTAATCTTTTCGTATGAGCGAACTACCTTCAACAGTCCAGCTGGCCGTTATCCCGGGCGACGGGATCGGTCCCGAGGTGATCACCGAAGCGGTCAAGGTGCTGCGCAGTGTCACCGCGAACCTTGAGACCACCTTCGCCCTGACCGAGTTCAAGCTGGGCGCCGAACACTGGCTGGAGTCCGGTGTCACTCTTCCCGACGAGACACTGGATCAACTGCGCACGCATGACGCGATCCTTTTTGGTGCCGTCGGCGCCGCCCCGGGCGACACCCGCATCCCCTCCGGGCTCATTGAGCGCGAAATGCTGTTGAAGCTCAGGTTCTCGCTGGATCACTATGTGAATCTGCGACCCTCCCGTCTCTACCCGGGCATAGCGAGCCCGCTCGCATCCCCCGGTAACATCGATTTCGTCGTCGTCCGTGAAGGAACCGAGGGTCCCTACGCCGGCAACGGCGGCACCCTGCGTGCCGGAACCGCTCACGAAATAGCCACCGAGGTCTCCCTCAACACCGCCCACGGCGTAGAGCGGGTCGTCAGAGACGCATTCCGCCGGGCGAGCGGCCGGCCCCGCCGTCACCTGACCCTCGTCCACAAACACAATGTGCTCGTGTACTCGGGTCACCTCTGGCGTCGGACGGTCGAGGCGGTTGCCGCTGAGTTCCCCGAGGTGACCCACGACTACCTGCACGTTGACGCCGCCATGATCTTTCTCGTCACCGACCCGGCGCGGTTCGACGTCATCGTCACCGACAACCTCTTCGGCGACATCATCACGGACCTCGCTGCCGCAATCACCGGCGGAATTGGGCTCGCTGCCTCAGGTAACATCAACATGGACCGCACCGCGCCGTCCATGTTCGAGCCAGTCCACGGGTCAGCACCGGACATCGCTGGGCAGCAGAAAGCCGATCCCACGGCGGCCATCCTGTCGGTCGCGCTGATGTTGCGCCATCTTGGTTTCGACGACGCCGCCGCGCGGGTTGAGGGTGCTGTGGACGACGACGTCGCCTCCCGCACCGAGGCCCGGCGCACCACGGTGCAAATTGGCGATGCGATCGCCGCGTTGGTGTCCTAAGCTGGTTAACCATGACAGCCACCGACCTGGAATTTAGCCAGTACCCGTCCGCCAACCCGAAATCTGATCAGCAGCGCGCGGAGATTCTCGCCGAGCCCGGGTTCGGTAACCACTTCACTGATCACACGGTTGTGGTCGATTTCAAGGCGGACACCGCCGGAAACGGCGGGTGGGGCAACGCACGGCTCGAAGCCTACGGCCCTATTGCGCTTGACCCGGCGGCGGCGGTGCTGCACTACGGTCAGGAGATCTTTGAGGGCATGAAGGCTTACCGCCACGAAGACGGGTCGGTGTGGACGTTCAGGGCAGATCAGAACGCTGCACGTTTGAACCGTTCGGCAGCCCGGTTAGCCCTACCGCAGCTCCCGGAAAGTATTTTCCTTGAGTCTTTGCGCCAACTGGTGGCGGCGGACCAGAACTGGATCCCTACCCGGGAGGGCGAGAGCCTGTACCTCCGGCCATTCATGATCGCCACCGAGGCGTTCCTTGGTGTGCGCCCAGCGCGTGAAGTGTCCTTCAGGGTGATCGCTTCACCGGCCGGCAACTACTTCGGCGGCGAACTAGCGCCAGTCGACATCTGGGTCTCCCGGAACTACGCCCGCGCCGGGCGGGGCGGCACGGGAAACGCCAAATGCGGCGGCAACTACGCTGCGTCCCTCGCGGCACAGCTCGAGGCCGAAGCCCAGGGCTGCAAGCAGGTCCTGTTTCTCGACCAGTTCAATGACAACGCGGTTGAGGAACTAGGGGGCATGAATGTCTTCTTCGTCTTCAAGGACGGTTCGTTGGTCACCCCAGCTCTGTCCGGCACCATCCTGGAGGGTGTCACCCGGTCGTCGGTGATCCAGCTGGGCAAGGACCGCGGCCTGACGGTGACCGAACGGAAGATCACGCTCGACGAATGGCGCGACGGTGTGGCCTCCGGCGACATCACCGAGGTTTTTGCCTGCGGCACAGCGGCGGTCATTACCCCGATCGGACAGTTGAAGGATGGCACCGAGGTTATCGGCGCTCCTGACTCAAGGGCTGGTGAGGTCACCATGTCCATTCGGGAGCAGCTTCTTGGTATCCAGACGGGCACCTCGCTTGATACCCATGGGTGGTTGACCCGTCTGGTCTAACCCCCCCCCATTGCGGGTGGACGCGTCCGCAGCTTCGGTAGGTCAGACCTAGCGAAACTGCGGACGCTTTGCCGTTCGGCGCAGGTCAGGAGCCGAGGGGAAGTTTGGCGGCTGACTGCAGGAGGGCGGTGGTCTCCTCAACGGGCAGCGGCCGGCTGAAGTAATACCCTTGGCCGCCGACGCAGCCCATCTCTTGCAGCCTCAGCGCCTGTTCCTTGGTTTCGATTCCCTCGAAGACGGCTTCCAGCCCCGCAGCACGAATCAGCTGCAGGATAGCCGCGATGAAGCCGAACTGGATCGACCCGGTGGCCAGCTCGCTGAGCAGTGACCGGTCCACCTTCACCATGCTAACCGGCAGTTTCCGCAGGTAACTGATCGAGGAGTAGCCGGTGCCGAAGTCGTCAATTTCGATGCACACACCGAGCTGTTTCAGGCTCAGCAGGGAATAGGTTTCCACTTCACCACCGGTCACGAGGGCGGTCTCGGTGATCTCCAGCACCAACGCCACCGGGGGAATGTCGAACCGTCTAAGCAGGGCGCGCACGTGGTCCACCAGGTCGAGCTGCTGCAGTTCGACCGCCGAAAGGTTGAGCCGCAGCTGGAAATCGTCGTCGAGCTGCATTTCTGCGCGCCACAGCGAATACTGCTGGATTGCTGAGCGCATCACCCACCGGTCAAGTTCGATCACGGCCCCGATCTCCTCCGCCAACGGGATGAACTCGTCGGGCATGATGAAGCCGCGGGTCGGATGGTTCCAGCGGACCAGTGCCTCCAGCCCAAGTACCCGACCGTCGCGCAGGTCGACCACCGGCTGGTAGTGCAGGCTCAACTGATCCGATCGGATGGCGTCCCTCAGTTCGGACGCAATCTGGCTGCGGAGCTGGCGCTGCAGCAGCATCACCGGTTCGAAAACCTGGATGGTGCTGCGGCCCTCGCGCTTGGCAGCATACATGGCGGTGTCGGCGTCAAGGAGAATACTCTCGGCACTTTGCTCGGCGTCCGCGAGCCTGACGCCGATGCTTGCACGGGAAAAGACGTGAAGTTCTTCCAGCGAAATGCGGTCGTCCAACGCAGCCAGGGCGCGGTTAGCAATCCGGAGGGCAATTTCCTGGGTCGCCTCGGGCACCAGAATAGCGAATTCGTCGCCCCCCAGCCGCGCAACAGTGTCGGAATCCCGCACCGCCCCCATCAGGCGGTGGGCAACCTCCTGCAGCACTCGGTCGCCGGCGTCGTGCCCAAAACTGTCGTTGACATCCTTGAACGAGTCCAGGTCTAGAAGAATGAGGGCCGGCGGCGTGGTCTCTGCGGCGGCACTCAGTTCATCCTCGAGTTTGGACAGCAGGGCGATCCGGTTGTCCAGGCCGGTCAGGGCGTCGGTCATCGCCATAGACCGCATATCCTGGTGCGCCTGATGAAGCATGGCCGTGCGGCTGGCTACACGCTCCTCGAAGTCTCGGTGTACCAGTTCGAGCTCCTCCGCGAGGAGGTTGAAACCGGTGATAACGGCGTCGACGTCGTCGCGTGCGGCGGAAGGTTCCATCCGGCTGCTGAGATCGCCTCGGGAGAGCCTCACAATTCCGTCGACCAACATGGCTAGCCGGGGATCAGCGTCCTTCTCAGGCATCGGGAGAGCTACCTAGCCAGGCCAGCGCCTCGGACTCGGTGGTGAAAAAACGTGTGGGGCACGGCGGCGGGTCACCGCCGAGCAGGAAGCTGGCTAAAACGCGGTCGACGGGGGAAACACCCAGCACAGCAATTGCTGATGAGCTACGTGAGCCGCTGAACACGGCCCTCGCCTCGCGGCTGATCGAGCCAACCCCCGAGATGTCCAGCAGCAACGGGCGGAGGCTACCGTTGGCGATAGTGCGCGCGCGCTCGGCGTGGGCCGCAGCGATGTCACCGGTGATCTCCACACCTTGCGGCATGACGAGGCGGATGACGTCATCCGGGTGGCCCTCGCCCGGATGGTTGCTCTGTGTAGCTATTGCCGACATGGTTCCCTTCACTGCTCCTGGTACTGCCATTCGGCCCTGTGGGTGGTGGATGGACGGCTACCGCGAGGACACGCGACGACGGCGGTCGTTTGATCCCCGCAGGTCACGGTTGAGGCGGCGGTCTCCGTGGTACAGGATGGAGGACCAATCTGCTTCTTCCGGTGTCTTGTCGATGACCGGTGACTTCGTTTCAAGCTTTTTACGGGGAGGAACGTAGAGCCAGTTCAGGACCCCGAGCACCATGTCCACAATTGAGTTGCTTACTCCAATGTAGGCGCGAATGGCCCCCGCCGCCAGCACCGCGTTCAGACCGGCAAACGCGGCGTTGCCCCAGTTCCCCTGCTGTACATCGCGCCAGAGGGTGAAAAGGGAGAACACGACAATCGCATAGGGAATGAATACGTACAGAGCCGGGGCCGCCGTGCGATTCTTGACCTTGGGTGTGCGTACAAAGGGAATCTTCTCGCCAGTGAACGCCTGCTGGATAGACTTCAGCACACCTGCCAGGTTCACGGGGAGCAACACAATGTTGAAGCCATAGATCCTGAAGATGTCGCTGAAGCGGTGCCCGCAGTCACGGAGGTCGCTTCCCATGGCGAGGAAGTACGGCAGGGCGGTAAGGAACACCAGCGGACTCAGGAGCCGGCTGTCGTAGGGATACCCCAGCAGGAACATCAGCCCGAAGCTGGCCCACGCGATGGAGGCCATGTAGTTGACGCGGAGCATCACTTCACGCACCAGAATCCGGTCACGGCGGTAGCGCCGGTCCTGGAGTTGGTTCCACAGCTTCGGAAGTATGAGGAGCCCGCCGTTCGCCCAACGACGTCGCTGCACCACCAGGGAGCCGAAGTCCGGGGGAGTAGCGCTGTAGCTGAGGCGTTCGGGATAGTTGACCAGCGACCAACCGTGCGCGCCAAGGTCAACGCTGGACTCGGTGTCCTCGATGACCGTGCGGTCCTGGATATAGGTGTGGATCTCGAAACCGCCGACATCCTCGATCTCGAGGATGTCCATCAGGGCCTCCTTCCGAATCACCGCGTTGGCGCCAACCCAGAAGGTGGCGCCGTAATAGGTCATGCCCTGGTGCAGAATGTGCTGGATGTCGGTGGTGGCGCCAGCGACTCGTTCGATGCGGGTCGGTGCCCCGCGGAAGGAGGAATAGGGGGTCTGCGTCACGGCGACCCGTTCATTTCCTGGCGATTCCAGAAGGTAAACGAGGCGGAGGCAGTAGTCGCGAAGGAGCAGCGAGTCAGCGTCCAAAGTCAGGAGATAAGTAGAATCCGGCACGTCGAGGTCCACCTGGGCGGGACCGTCGGCGGGCCGCAGGAGGATGCCGTTGGGGGACTCCTCACGGTGCCAGCGCTTTCCCATCAGTGAAATGTAGGAATTAAGATTCATGGCCTTGTTGGCCTCATGGGAAAGGGACGCGAACATTTTCCGTTCGAATGTTTCAAGACGAGCGGTGAAGATGCGGCACAGTCGGAGGTATAGCTCCGTCAGCCGGTCCTCGTTGGGTTGTTCGCCCTGTGCATGGGCCGCGGTAAGTCCCAGTACCGTCAACCGAAGCTCGCGGGCCAAGCCCATTAGCACCAGATCGACGAAGAATTCATCGACGTGGTCCTCGACCCGCTCCGCTGCTGCCATGTCCTCAAGCCAGGCGGCGGCTGCGACGTACTCCTTGGTGAGAGCTTCCAATTCGTCTATCCCGGGTGGGACCGGCGCGGCTATCCGCTCGCGATAGCTGGCTAACGCATCGTTGAAGCGGGTTGACGGCTCGAGCAGCTGCGACTCGATCCCGTCGGAGAGCTCACGGGTGGCCTTCAGACGTTCCGCAACCGCGGGATCGGTGGGGAATGGAGGATCATCGAGGAGCAGGACAACCCGGAGGTCAGGAAACTCCTGGAGGGCGGCAGACCAGAGGGTGGCGCGCACCACCTGGGGTTCTTCGGCGTAGGAGGGCACCAGAACGGTGATGCCGTCGTCGTAGTGGGCAAAGTGGCGGTCCAGTTCACCCCGTGGCACCCGCTTGTGGTCCCGGAATCGGTACAGCGCACCCTGGCGCGCAACCAGATAGAGCAGGGCGGAGAAAGTCAGGAACGTGACGACGATCAGATAGGACACCGCCTCGAACTGGAAGCGGAAGCCCGCATTGGGGTTGTCGACAAGCTGCCGCAGGATCGTCGAGACGACGTACGACGCCCAACCCACCATGGTCGCAACGATCGCCAACCGGCCGAGGGCTATCTTCCGGCGAGACGGGATGGGGTGGACTATGGAGAGGGGCTCGGAGCGCTTCTCGGCACCCCATTGACGCTTACGCGCGGCCGGACTGGTTTCCTTGGTGTGCGCACCGGACGTTGCAGACACTTTGTGATCCTTCATTTCGCTCCCCAGCGACTCGACTGCAGGATCGGTACCTGCCGCTCCTTCCGCAAACGGCAAGAGCCACCCACCCGACGGGTGGAGTTTTATCTGCGTTCACTTGGCGGCTCCGCGCAGCGGCAATGAGCCGGCTGCAGCCGTTATATGACGCTGCAACAGTAGCACTAGGAAAGGGGACTTATAGTAGTGATGTAACACAAAAGTTTATAGTTCAAGTTCCCACTGTAAGGCGGGAGCAGGATTCGTGGGGGCATACATTGGCAAGGCACTTTCCCGGTCGGAAACTTTCGTTCGTTCGTCTTGTCCTGGTGGTCGGTGTCGCTGCCGCAGTGGTCGCGGCGTCGTTTACCGGCTGGAACCGTTTCGAGGATGCCCGGGCGGCAGAGAACAGCGGTTCCTGGTTCGCCGGCTACGTGGATGCAACAGCCACCCCCTTCTATGCCTTTGAACGGCCGCAGACTGATGAAGGTGGCAGCGTGGTGCTGTCCTTCATCGTCGCGGATCCCGAAAGCCCCTGCGAGCCGTCCTGGGGTGCGGCCTATACCTTCGACGAAGCCGAGTCCACGATGGACCTGGATCGCCGGATCGCCCGCCTGATTCAGGGCGGCGGAGAAGTTGCAGTCTCCTTTGGGGGCCTGCTTAACGACGAACTGGCAACCTCCTGCACCGACGTCGATGACCTGAAGGATGCTTACGCCTCAGCGGTTGAGCGCTACAACCTCACCACTATCGACCTAGATGTGGAAGGCGAGAACCTGCTCGACACCGCGGCCGGAAAGCGCCGGGCCGAAGCCCTCGCGCTGCTCCAGGAGGAGCGCCTCGCTGCCGACAAACCGTTGAACGTCTGGCTGACGCTGCCCGTCGCGCCATCGGGGCTCACCGAACCGGGCACCACAGCAGTGACCCAGATGCTCGAAGGGGGAGTCGACCTCGCCGGCGTCAACATCATGACCATGGACTTCGGAGGAAGCCGCCCGCAAACCATGAGCATGCTTGATGCCTCAATCGCGGCCGCCGAGGCGACCCACGCGCAACTGTCCACCCTGTACAGCCGGGCGGACCTGCCGCTTGGCCCCCAGGCGCTCTGGACCAAGCTGGGGCTTACCCCCATGATCGGTCAGAACGACGTCGTCAGTGAGGTCTTCTCTCTCGAACACGCCGCTGGCCTCAACGCCTTCGCCGTCGAACGCGGCATTGGCAGAATGTCCATGTGGTCGTTGAACCGCGACGCCACCTGCAGCGACAACTACGCCGATGTGACAGTGGTGTCTGTGGGCTGCAGCGGCATCGATCAGGATGGCCAGAGCTTCGCGCAGATCCTCGGCCAGGAATTTGAGGGCACCGCAGAGAGCATTGCCACCACATCGGCGTCGCCGGAGCCAACACCGGAACTGGTGGAGGATGACCCCAAGACCAGCCCGTATCCCATCTGGTCCGAGGAAGCCACCTACGTTGCCGAACAGCGAGTGGTGTGGCACGGCAACGTTTACGTGGCCAAGTGGTGGAACGAAGGGGCAGTCCCCGACAACCCGGTCCTGCAGGCTGACGAAACGCCGTGGACTCTTATCGGCCCCGTTCTTCCCGGCGAAAAGCCGGTCTCGGCTCCTACCATTCCGGCCGGAACCATTGACGAATGGGATCCGGAGAAGGTGTACGAGAGCGGTGACCGTGTTCGGCTCGACGACCACGTGTTCGAATCCAAGTGGTGGAGCCAGGGCGACAGCCCCGAGGCCGCACTGCAGGGGTCGGCTGGCTCGCCATGGAACCGGCTGTCCAACGACGACGTCGTCAAGCTCCTGGAAGGTCTTGAGGGGAAGGACTCTGCTAGCGCTAAGCCAACGACGACGCCGAGTCCCGCCGCGAAGCCGACGGACATGCCGAGGGCCGACAAAGACTCCTGAGACGAGTTCGACGTCAGCGCGGGTAACCGGGCTTACGTCGAACTGTCCTGAGGCTGCATCAGGGACTCAATCAAGCCGCTGACGTGTGCCGCGCGGTCATGCGCTCCGGACTGAACGAAGAACGTCTTGGCCGTATCAAGGTAGCCCATGGCCACGAGATCGTCACCACGTCCGGCGAGTGCTCGTCCGAGCAGGAGATTGGCTTCGCCAGCCGTCTGCGGGGCAAGAATGATTGCGTCTGTGCAGATCGGCTTTAGTTGTTTGACGGCCGCATTGAGTTGACCTGTCAGAACCAGCCAGTGCGCACGGGTAAGAGCCAGTTCGAGCTGGTCACGGTCGTTTCCACCGACAATTGAGCTGGCGGTTTCGGCGCGCTCAATGCATTCGAGGGTTTCGGCGTCGACCACGCCTGCGGCAAGCCGTTTTGCAGCGGACGCGCGATTGAACCGAGCCCAAAGGTCGAGGTCGTTGTTTGGGGACAGATGCGCGGCAGCCAGAGAATGGAACTTAGTACCGTCGGCCACCTTTTGCCGCATGAAGGCAACGTTGCCGATCACCCAGTACGCTTTTCCGGAGATCTGGGTGGACGTATCGGGGGTAATTAAGGCCGAAAGGATCAGGCACTTATCCCATGCTTCGTCGACCCGATCGCTTTCTGCGAGGGTCGCGATTAGTGCACGCAGCGCATTTATTTGGAGCTCAGGAGGAGCATCATCGTCGACCGCCAGATCGACAGCGCTCCGTGCCGCGTCAACGGCGGATGGAAGCTGGCCTATTCCCTGAAGCCCAATGCCAAGCAGGGTGAGAACTCGAGCTGCGAGGGCTGGTGACTGGCTTGTAAGCGAGTGCGCGCGGAGTAGTTCGGCGACTTTGACCGATTCCTCGACGGACCCTTCCTCCCGAAGGCACTCGGCTTGGAAAAAAGCCATGTTCCACCAGGCCACCTCATTGCCATCGGCAAGCGCCAGATCAACAGCCTGACCGGCGATCTCGCGCGCTTTCCCGTAGTCGCGTTGGCTCCAGGCTTCTCTGGCCCGCAGCTCATACAACAGCTGGTCGCCGGGCTGGTTTGTTGCCATGGGTCGGTAGCCCTTTCGTACTGTCTTTATATGGACCTCGCGTAGTGAAAGGCATCCCTCGACAAAAGCGGACCCTATTCTTAGAGTTTAGGGGGTAGTCAGCGCGTAAGGCTTCCAAAAGTTCATCTTTCCAAACGCTTGGTTTTTTGTTGACAGTTCGTATACTAAGAAAACTGCGCGAGGTTCGGTGCCTCGCGCTTTCTCTCATCAGCAAAGGACTCTCGTATGAAAAGATTACTTACCTCACTTCTGGTAGTGGCCGTGTTTACAGTCGGTGGTGTCTCAACAGCGACTGCTGCTGATGCCGCTATTGGCTCCAAGAGCACCACAATCACCAAAATTGGTGACTGGCCCAACTAAGCTGGAAGCCATTGATCGCCGCTCGAACTGAACGGTGTTTAACGGATGGCCGTGAACTTGCCCGCTGGGGACAAGGTTCACGGCCATCTGCATGTCCGGACCACTTACTGGCCGAATTAGTCGTAGCCGATTCCCAGGCGGGACAGGGGTCACGGTAACGTGTGATTCATGCGTATAGCCCGGTTTGTCGTTGACAGTGATCCAGCATTCGGAGTAGTAGAGGGAGAGGAAGGCCAGGAAGAGATCGCGGTCATGGCCGGCGATCCCTTCTACTCGGGTGTGCAGCTCACCGGAGTACGTCACCAGCTAGCAGATGTCCGGCTCCTGGCTCCGGTCATCCCGCGCAGCAAGATTGTCGGCATTGGTCGCAACTATGCCGAGCACGCCAAGGAGCTGGGCAACGAGGTGCCACCAGCCCCCCTCATGTTCTTCAAGCCCAACACCTCGGTGATCGGTCCAGGCGACCCCATCGTGCTCCCAGCGTTCTCGGACGAGATCTCTTTTGAGTCCGAGCTCGCCGTCGTGATCGGTCGCATCTGCAAGGACGTGCCGCTTGATCGGGTTGACGAAGTCGTCTTCGGCTACACCTGCGCCAACGACCTCACCGCCAGGGACGCCCAGAAGACAGACAACCAGTGGGCTCGCGCCAAGGGCTTCGACACTTCCTGCCCGGTCGGCCCCTGGATCGAGACCGACCTCGACACCGAGAACCTGCGCGTTCTTGGTCGGCTCGACGGCGAGCTGAAGCAGGACGGTTCAACCAGTCAGATGATCTGGGGAGTCAGGGAACTGGTGTCCTATGTATCCCAGGCTTTCACGCTGCTTCCCGGTGACCTCATCCTGACCGGCACCCCAGCCGGAGTAGGCCTGATCAGTGAAGGCGAACGCTACGAGGTTGAAATCGAAGGCATCGGACGCCTGTCCAACCCGGCGCGGCGCTGACCGTGCGGCGGGTACCGCGCGGACCTGTGCGGAAAGGCAATCCGAGCGCTGAACGTCGTCGCCTTGGAAGACTAATTGCCATCGCTGCCTGCGCCATCCCGTTGGTTTCGGCGCGGGCTGCCTCCCTGAGCGGGGCACCGCAGGTATGGGTGTCGGCTCTTGCAGCGCTGGGATTTGGTGCGGCAGCGGTTCTGCCGCTGCGGTATTTCCGTCCGAAGACCCCAGTCCGCATCCAGGTGGCCGTCGGACTGACAGTCGCGGTGCTCATCTTCGCGGCCTGGTGGTACTCCGCGGGTTAGCTCGGAGTCGGGGCCCTCGCCCCGTAGCGTCTCCGGGGCTCCCAACTCCTCGCTTCGCTCGGGGTCGGGGCCCTCGCCCCGTAGACTTAGCACCATCATGACTAATGCTGCTGAGATCCCCCTTGTCACCGATCAGACCCCGGTACGAGTCCGGTTTTGCCCCTCGCCTACCGGTACACCGCACGTCGGCTTGATCCGCACCGCGCTGTTCAACTGGGCCTATGCCCGGCACACCGGGGGCACCATGGTGTTCAGGATCGAGGACACCGACGCCGCCCGCGACAGCGAGGAAAGTTACACCCAGCTCCTCGACGCGCTGAAGTGGCTAGGCATTGACTGGGACGAAGGCGTGGAAGTGGGTGGACCCCATGCACCCTACCGGCAGTCACAGCGCGGCGACTTGTACCAGGACGTGATCGCGAAACTGCGGGCGGCCGGCCACCTGTACGAGTCTTATTCCACCCCCGAGGAAGTCGAGGAACGCCACCGTGCCGCAGGCCGGGACGTGAAGCTCGGTTACGACAACCACGACCGCGCCCTCACCGAGGACCAGCAGGAGGCCTTCCGTAGCGAAGGCCGTACCGCCGTGTTGCGGCTGCGGATGCCCGACGACGACATTACGTTCACTGACCTGGTGCGCGGCGAGATCACTTTCCGTGTCGGTAGCATCCCCGACTTCGCAGTGGTCCGCGCCAACGGCGCCCCCCTCTACACGCTGGTCAACCCGGTGGACGACGCCCTGATGGGAATCACTCACGTGCTCAGGGGCGAGGACCTTCTCTCCTCCACGCCGCGTCAGATTGCGCTGTACCGCGCACTCCACGACATTGGCGTGGCCAGCTACATGCCCTTGTTCGGTCACCTGCCCTACGTCATGGGCCAGGGCAACAAGAAGCTCTCCAAACGGGATCCCGAATCCAACCTCTTCCTCCACCGGGAGCGGGGGTTCATCCCCGAAGGTCTGCTGAACTACCTGTCGCTGCTGGGCTGGAGCCTGTCCGCCGATGAGGACATCTTCACTGTCGATACCCTCGTGGATAAGTTCGACATCCATGACGTCCTGGCTAACCCCGCCCGCTTTGATCTGAAGAAGGCCGAAGCGATCAACGGTACCCACGTCCGACTATTGGAGCCCGAAGACTTCCGCCAGCGGATCATCCCGTACCTGCAGGGAGCTGGCCTGCTCGGCGACACCCTGAGCGAGCGTGACCGCCAGATTCTAGCGGAGGCCGCCCCGCTGATTCAGGAACGGATCATCCTCCTCGGCGAGGCCCCGGACATGCTGGGCTTCCTCTTCACCGACGACGCTGGCCTCAAAATAGCCGACGACGCCCGCAAGGGCCTCCCGGACAACCTGAACGAGGTACTCGACGCCGCCCACGCAGCGCTGCAGCCACTCGACGAGTGGACCACCGAAAACATCCAGGCTGCCCTTCGGCGGACACTGGTCGACGAGCTCGGGATGAAACCGAGGCTTGCCTTCGGGCCGGTCCGGACCGCTGTCTCCGGTAAACGGATCTCCCCGCCGCTCTTTGAGTCGATGGTGATCCTGGGCAAGGACTCATCGCTGGCCAGGATCAGCGCGTTCCGCACGGCCGGCTGAGCGTGGACAACCTCCCGAAGATCGCCGGAGTGTTGTTCGATATCGACGACACCCTGGTGGACCTGGAAACGGCGATGGGCCGGACGCTTCATCACGTCGGCGCAGACGCGTTGGCGCACCTCAGCGACGCGGACTGGCTTGAGTACAAGCGGCTGTTCGTCCACGACCCGTTGGGCTCATACGACCGGTTTCTGGCCGGCGAGCTCACCTTTACCGAGCAACGGCTGCACCGTGCCAGGCATGCCCAGGCGGCCTTCCTTGAGGAGCCGCTGGAAGGCGAGGCAGCCCGGCACTGGAACACTGCCTATGAGGCGACGTTGCCGCTGCATTTCGAGCCCTACGACGACGTCGTCCCGCTCCTCGACGCGCTGGACGCGGCGGGCGTCCCCTACGGCGCGGTCAGCAACAACGTTCACGATTATCAACGTGTCAAACTCGACCGCTCAGGACTGTCCCGGTTCGGCGTCCTTGTGGGGATTGACACCGTTGACGCCGCGAAGCCTGATCCGGCCATCTACCGTGAGGGTGCCCGGCAACTCGGAACCCCGCCGGAACACACCCTGTATGTGGGAGACAACAGGATTGTCGATGCCGAGGGTGCCGATACGGCCGGACTGGTCGGCGTATGGCTGGACCGGCGTGTTGCCGGACCAGCCGACTTTACTGGCCGCAGGATCACGTCCCTGCTTGACGTTTTGCAGTTCCTGCCGCATGTCCGGTAAAGTGATCTCTCGGCGCAGAGCGGTTTCCGCGGCCTGGATGCTCTGGAAGGAGCGGTCCGGTATGGGCCATTGGGGTATGGTGTAATTGGCAACACACTGGTTTCTGGTACCAACATTCTAGGTTCGAGTCCTGGTACCCCAGCGTTAGATGTGGACAATTTGGCCGCATCTATCAGATGTGAAACAATCATCTAGCTCGTTTGGCGCAAGCCGAATGGCACACAGTACTGGCCCCATCGTATAGCGGCCTAGTACGCTGCCCTCTCACGGCGGTAACGCGGGTTCGAATCCCGCTGGGGTCACAATTACCCCCGGAATCTCTCAGGTTCCGGGGGTTTTCCTTGCCTACCGCAGACACCGCGGTGCGTACGGCAGAATGGGGTGGTGACTGACACTCTTCCCGCCGCCCAGCCGCTGCTGGCTACGCTGCGCCAGACCGGGGAGGCCCTGCGCGGGTTGTCCTTCCCGCTCGCCGTCCATGGGTCCGCCGCCGCGCAACTCAACGCGGCGGCCGCTGCAGCCCAGCTTGAGGACTACGTTGTCCCCCGGCTGCTCAGCCTCGACGCACCCCTGCTCGCCGTCGTCGGCGGATCCACCGGGGCCGGGAAGTCGACCTTGGTCAATGCCGTTGTTGGGCACCCCGTCACCCGTTCGGGCGCCATCCGACCCACAACGCGTCAACCGGTCTTGTTGCATCACCCGGCCGACGGCCACTGGTTCTCCGACCAACGTATCCTTCCCACGCTGAGCCGGGTCCGTGCTGGCGACGCCGGCGTCGCCGAGCCGGCGCCAGAACAGCGTGCCGACACCGGATCCACGGGCGCTGGTACCCTCCTGCTGCGCCCCGACGCCATGAT
Source organism: Arthrobacter sp. TMN-50 (assembly GCF_054511125.1). NCBI lineage: Bacteria > Bacillati > Actinomycetota > Actinomycetes > Micrococcales > Micrococcaceae > Arthrobacter > Arthrobacter sp. TMN-50. Next base: position 23,840 of record NZ_JBTNDG010000011.1, read on the forward strand.
TCCGCGGGGGCTCGCGCTGCTGGACGCCCCTGACCTTGACTCCATCGCCGACGAAAACCGGCGGCTCTCCGGGCAACTCCTCGCCGCCGCTGACCTTTGGGTCTTCGTCACCACTGCCAACCGTTATGCCGACGCGGTGCCCTGGACGCTGTTGGCCGACGCCGCCGCCCGGGACATTCTGCTCGCTGTGGTTCTGGACCGGGTTCCCGCCGGGGTTGAGGAAGAGGTCCGCAGCGACCTGCACACGCTGCTCGCCGCCGCTGACCTGGGCCATGCACCAATCTTCATCGTCCCCGAGTTGCCGTTGGATTCGCAGGGCATGCTTCCGGCAGATGCAGCAGACCCGATCCGCCGGTGGTTGCAGGCGCTGGCCGCCGACGCGTCAGGGCGTCAGGAAATTGCCCGCCGCACCCTTTACGGTGCTGTCCGCGCGGTCGCGGGCCGGGTTCACGCGGCAGCCGACGCCCAGGACAACCAGCACGCTGAATACCTGCGACTACAGGCCGCGGCGACCCGAGCGTACGACGACGCCCTCAGGGGAATCCACGAATCCACCAGGGACGGAACGCTGCTCCGCGGGGAGGTACTGGCCCGGTGGCAGGATTTCGTCGGAACTGGCGAGTTCATGAGGGGGCTCGAATCGAGGGTTGGCAGGGCCAGGGATGCTATCGGCTCGTTCTTCAACGGCCGGCCCACGCGGGCCGTCACCGTCGAGACCGCCATCGAAACCGGGCTCCACGCCGTCATCGTTGAACAGGCTGCGCGGGCGGCGGAGAAAACCGAGCATGCCTGGCGGGACGGCGATGCGGGCCGGGACCTGCTCACAGGGCTGCCCCCACGCGGCGACTTCTCCGCCGATGCCGCGCGGGAGATCCGGGCTTGGCAAAAAGACCTGCTGGACCTGGTCAGTGCGGAGGGCGCCGACAAACGGTTCACCGCCAGGATGCTCTCCTTCGGTGTGAATGGCGTCGCGGTGGCCCTCATGGTCGTAGTGTTCGCATCTACCGCCGGGCTGACCGGACTGGAGATCGGCGTCGCCGGAGGGTCGGCCGTCGTCGGGCAGAAGCTGCTGGAAGCTGTGTTCGGCGAGGACGCGGTACGGCGCCTGGCCAAAACGGCGCGGGAAAATCTGCAGCGCCGGTGCGAGTCGTTGCTCCGCGCCGAACAGCAGCGGTACCAGGTGCTGCTGGAGCCGGTTGGCCGACAGCTCCCAGCCGAGATGCTCCGCTCCTACGCCCGGCAGCTCGAATCACACAGGTCGGCTCCCCCCACCGAGGTTGTCATGAACGACGACGGCGACGGGAGGAACCAGTGAGCCGGCACAAGGGCAAACACGCCGAATCGGCAGTGCAAAACCAGCTCGAAGCGCTGGACACGGCCCGCGAACTTGCCGCCGGGCGACTCCCGGAACGGGACCTGCAAGCCGCCTACGACGTGCTGGACCGAGCCACCACCCGCCGGTCGCTGTCAGCCGCCCACACGGTCGTCGGCATTTTCGGCCCCACCGGTAGCGGCAAATCCTCGCTGCTGAACGCACTGACCGGAACGGACGTCGCGCGGGTTGCGGCCCGCCGCCCGACCACCTCCGAGCCGCTCGCCGTACTCTGGAAGACCGACGGCAGCGGGCCGCTGCTCGACTGGTTGCAGGTAGCCCAGCGCCACGAACTGCCCGGCGACTCGCAGCTGGCCTTCGGCGGACGGTCATCAGCCGACGGCGGCGGCGGGTTGATCCTGCTGGACCTCCCCGACTTCGACTCCACCGCCGCCAGTCACCGCGAGGTGGTGGAGCGCCTGGCCGGGCAGGTCGACGTCCTGCTCTGGGTGGTAGATCCGCAGAAGTATGCCGACGCGGCACTCCATCACGGATTCCTCAGGGGCATGTCCACCCACGGGGCTGTCACAGTCGTGGCGCTCAACCAGACCGACCGCCTGGTCGGGGACGAGGCAGACCAGGTGACGGCGTCGCTGCGGGGCATTCTCGCCGCCGAGGGGCTCGGCTCCGTGGCAGTTCACCCGGTCTCCGCCGCGACGGGAGCCGGGCTGGACAACCTGGTGAAGGAGATCGGGCTGACGGTGAAACGCCGCCAGGCCGCAACCGCGCGGCTCACCGCCGACGTCACAGCAGTGGCCACCCAACTGGCCGGGCACGCAGGACCCACCGACGCCACTCTGCCATCCAAGGCCGCCCGGTCGCGGCTCGTGGATCGCCTCGCCGGGGCGGTCGGCACCGAAACGGTGGTCGACGCAGTGGTCGGGTCCTATCGTCGGGATGCCCATGCCGCCACCGGCTGGCCCGTGACCCGCTGGCTTGGAAAGCTCCGCCGCGATCCGCTGCGCCGCCTGAACCTGCGCCGCTCCGAGGTTGACGCCGCAGTCAGTCGTACCTCGCTGCCGACGCCGGGTCCCGCCCAGCGTGCCGCGATGGACGGTGCGCTTCGCGAATATGCTGACGCCGCTGCCGAATCGGTCACCGGGCCCTGGCGGGAGCAGATCCGTTCAGCTGCCCACGGGACGGGCGAGTCGTTAGCAGACGGGCTGGATCAGGCCATCGCACGGACCGACCTGCGGTGGGGGAGGCGGTCGTGGTGGTGGCCGGTGATTGGAGTGCTGCAGTGGGTGCTTTTCGCCGCAGCAGTCGCCGGGCTGGCATGGCTCGGCGTGCTGGCCGCGCTGGGTTTCGCCCAGCTCCCTGTCCCCGAAACGCCGCTGGTCGAGGGGTTCCCGCTGCCCACGTTGCTGGCCATTGGGGGAGCCGTGCTGGGGGTCGCACTGGCGGTGCTGTCCTCGGTCGCCGCGAGATTCTCGGCAGCGTCGCGTGGTCGCCGGGCACGACGGCGGCTCCACACCGCGGTAACTGAGGTTGCCGTGCGGGACGTGGTGACGCCGGTGGAGGCCGAAATCACCAGGTACAACGGATTCCGTAAGGCAGTGTCGGCGGCACGCGGCCGCGGTTAGAGGTTAGAGGTTAGCGGTTAGCGGATAGGGGAGACGGACATCGGTGGGCACCGTTTCCCTCCCGGAGGTCTAGGTCGACCCGGCCTGTCGGAGTTGCTCACCGAAAGGGCACTCCCGACGGCGAACCAACCGGCCGCTAGCTTGTCGGGGCGGCGCGTCGTGGTTCAGACACCCAATTAGCTGCTGAAAGCCGCGAGGACCTTGTGCAGGGTCCGCAGGTTTCTGGTCGTGGTCGAGTTCTTGAACCGCTGCTTGGCCGTCAGCTTGCTCAGTGGGGACTCAAGGGTTCCGCCGCGGGGTGCCGGCCAGGCGGCGGCTTCCGGTCCGAGCACGATGAGTCCGGAGTCCAGACCCTTCGCGGCCTGAACCAGATCGGCGAGCGCGTCCGGATCCGAGCAGAGGGTGATGTAGCTGTGGGTATCAGGATCGTCGGCGGGAAGCGGACAGGATTCCACCAGTTCGCGGAGCCGACCCGCCTCGAGGACCACCACCCACGCGTCGTAGCCAAAGGTCGACCGCAACAGTGCCTCAACCGAGTCCTTGAGCTCCGACGACGGTAGATCAGTCGAGCAGGTGAGATTGCCGGATGCCAGTAGGGTCTTCACGTTGCTGACGTTGAGGGTCTGAACGGCCGCACGCAACTCAGCCATCTTGAGGTTTATCCCGCCAACGTTGACCCCGCGCAGGAAGACAGCAAAGTGGGTCATGCGCCACCGACTCTCATGCCGCTCCGGCACTCATGCAACACTAGGATTCATAGCCACACCCTACCCGGGCACCGGGTGTAAGAGAGCCGGGCCTCGACGGTCAGTCGGCGGATTTTCCGACCGCGTGGGTCAGCTGGAGCGCGGCGTTGAGCACCACCTCAGCGTGGATGCGTCCGGGCTGCCGGGTGAGCCGCTCCATGGGTCCGGAGATCGACACTGCAGCAATCACCCGCCCCGATGGCCCCCTCACCGGCGCGGAAACCGAGGCTACTCCCGCCTCCCGTTCGCCGAGGCTCTGAGCCCAGCCCCGCCGTCGTACTCCGGCCAGCACCGTCGGGGTGAACCGGGCGTCCTGCAGGCCCTGGAGGAGCCGGTCGTGGTCCTCCCACGCGAGCAGGCACTGGGCCGCGGAGCCAGCCTTCATGGACAGCTGGGTGCCCACCGGAATGGTGTCGCGGAGCCCGATCGGGCGTTCGGCCGACGCCACGCAAACACGCCACTCGCCTTGCCGGCGGAAGAGCTGGGCGCTCTCACCCGTCGCGTCCCGCAGGTGCAGCAGCACCGGCGACGCCGAGGCGATCAACCGGTCCTCGCCGGCTGCGGCCGCCAGCTCGACGAGCCGGCTGCCCAGCACAAAGCGTCCCTGAATGTCGCGGCTGACCAGTCGGTGGTGGACCAGCGCCTGAGCCAGCCGGTGCACCGTGGGTCGAGCCAGACCGGTGGCTGCAACCAGCTGTGCCAGCGTGGTGGGGCCAGCCTCCAACGCGTCGAGCACTGTCGCCGCTTTGTCTATCACACCTACACCGCTAGAATTGTCCATAAGATGATATTGCCGTCTCAGCATTTGAGATGCAACTGTCTGGGATGTGTCAATTTTAGACGTCAGTGGAACAGCACCGAAGGGAACCGGTCATGGGCAACACGCTCGCAGAGAAAGTCTGGGACGCGCACGTTGTGCGCAAAGGCGAGGTTCAGGGTGCCGAATCCCAGCCGGATCTGCTTTACATCGACCTCCATCTGGTTCATGAGGTGACGTCGCCGCAGGCCTTCGAGGGGCTGCGGCTCGCCGGTCGTCCGTTGCGTCGTCCCGATCTCACCATCGCCACGGAGGATCACAACACTCCCACCTGGGACATCGACAAGCCGATCGCTGACCTCACCAGCCGCACCCAGATTGAAACCCTCCGCGCCAACTGCAAGGAATTCGGTGTCCGACTGCACTCGCTGGGCGACGCCGAGCAGGGCATCGTTCATATCATCGGCCCGCAGCTTGGCCTTACCCAGCCTGGCCTGACGGTCGTCTGCGGCGACTCGCACACCTCAACCCACGGCGCTTTCGGTGCTCTCGCGCTTGGTATCGGGACCTCCGAGGTGGAGCATGTGATGGCCACCCAGACCCTCTCGCTCAAGCCCTTCAAGACCATGGCCATCACTGTTGAGGGCACTCTGAAACCCGGAGTGACTTCCAAGGACATCATCTTGGCCGTGATCGCCAAGATCGGTACCGGCGGTGGCCAGGGCTACGTGCTGGAATATCGCGGCTCGGCCATCCGGGCGCTGTCGATGGAAGCCCGCATGACCATCTGCAACATGTCCATCGAGGCTGGCGCCCGTGCCGGCATGGTGGCGCCGGACAAGATTACCTTCGAGTATCTGAAGGACAAGCCGCACGCGCCTCAGGGCGAGGACTGGGATGCCGCCGTCGAGAATTGGATGACGCTGCGCACCGACGACGACGCCGTGTTTGACGCCGAGGTCTTCCTTGACGCCAACGAACTGGAGCCGTTTGTGACCTGGGGCACTAACCCGGGCCAGGGTGTCTCCCTGTCGCAGGCCGTGCCGTCCCCCGACAATTTCGCCGACGAGAATGACAAGGCCGCCTGCGAACGCGCGCTTGAGTACATGGCCCTAGATGCCGGGACGCCCATGAAGGACATTCGCGTGGATACGGTCTTCCTTGGCTCGTGCACCAACAGCCGCATCGAGGATCTACGGATCGCCGCCGACATCATCCGCGGCCGGGTCAAGGACCCGGCGATCCGCATGATGGTGGTTCCCGGTTCGGCTCGGGTGCGGCTCGAGGCCGAGGCCGAGGGTCTGGACCAGGTTTTCAAGGACTTCGGCGCCGAGTGGCGTTTCGCTGGCTGTTCGATGTGTCTGGGCATGAATCCTGACCAATTGGCGCCGGGGGAGCGCTGCGCCTCGACGTCGAACCGCAACTTTGAGGGCCGGCAGGGCAAGGGTGGTCGCACCCACCTCGTTTCCCCGGTGGTTGCCGCCGCGACGGCGGTGCGCGGGACCCTCAGCTCGCCGTCGGACCTCGAGCCCCTGCCGCCCACCGGCCAGCACGACGACGTCGTCCCCTCCGCTTCGAACGCCGCTTAGGAGAGCCCCATGGAGAAGATCATCACGCACACCGGTATCGGAGTGCCCCTGCGCCAAAGCAACATCGACACCGACCAGATCATCCCGGCGGTGTACCTGAAGCGCATCACCAGGACCGGCTTCGAGGATGCCCTGTTCGCCGAATGGCGGAAGGACCCGAACTTCATTCTGAACCAGTCGCCGTTCAGCGCCGGCTCCGTCCTGGTGGCGGGCCCCGATTTTGGCACCGGATCCTCCCGCGAACATGCTGTGTGGGCGCTGAAGGACTACGGGTTCAAGGCGGTGCTGGCGTCCCGGTTCGCCGACATTTTCCGCGGCAACTCCGGCAAGCAGGGACTGGTCGCAGCGCAGGTGGGCCAGGACGACATCGAACTGATCTGGAAGGTCCTCGAGAATCACCCCGGTACTGAGGTGACCGTTGACCTGCAGGAGCGCACTGTGGTGTGCGGCAGCGTCACGGCGCCCTTCCAGATCGACGATTACACCCGGTGGCGGCTGCTGGAGGGCCTCGACGATATCGGGCTGACCCTCACCCACGAGGAATCGATCACCCAGTACGAGGGCTCCCGTCCGGCCTGGAAGCCAAAGACCCTCCCGGTTCGCTCCTGAGCATTGCCAGCGGGTCGGCGGCGGGGGCGCTTGCCGCGGAACGGCGGGGAATGAATAGCGGCACCTGGGAGTTCTCGGTAGTACCCCCGGGGAGCCTATTTCAGTCTGGTTGGACATGCTCCTATGCTTAGCGGGAGGCAATTGCTGCTTTGGGGGCAATCTCTGTGTGTGCAAATCGAAGGAATTAGGTGTTCATGGGAAGCGTGCTGACCATTCGTGGTGGAGTCCCTCTGGCCGGCAAGGTCTCCGTTCGTGGAGCCAAAAACTTGGTGCCCAAGGCGATGGTGGCCACCCTGCTGGGTAATGCTCCCTCTGTACTGCGGAATGTCCCTGAAATCAAGGACGTCGAGGTGGTCACCAGCCTCCTGAAGCTCCACGGCGTTGAGGTCACCAAGGACCCCGTCACAGGTGACCTGAGCATGGACCCCAAGGGCGCGAAGATGGCCCAGTCCAAGGACATCGACGCCCACGCCGGTGACTCACGGATTCCCATCCTCTTCTGCGGCCCCTTGATGCACAGCATCGGTGAAGCCTTTATCCCGGACCTCGGCGGTTGCAAAATCGGGGACCGCCCGATCGACTATCACATGCAGGTGCTGCGTAACTTCGGTGCGGTAGTGGACAAGCGCCCCGGTGGAATCTCCATCTCTGCGCCCAAGGGCCTACACGGCGCGAAGCTTGAACTGCCGTACCCGAGCGTCGGTGCCACAGAGCAGGTATTGCTGACCGCCACCCGCGCTGAGGGGATCACCGAACTCAAGGGTGCCGCCGTCGAACCTGAGATCATGGACCTGATTGCCGTCCTGCAAAAAATGGGCGCGATCATCACGGTACAGACCGACCGCACCATCCGCATCGAGGGCGTCAAGGAGCTGACCGGCTTTAACCACAAGGCCATCTCGGACCGCAACGAGACGGCGTCCTGGGCGTCGGCGGCATTGGTCACCCAGGGTGATATCTATGTCGAGGGCGCGCGGCAGCTGGATCTGACCGCTTTCCTGAACACCTACCGCAAGATTGGCGGCGCGTTTGACGTCGACGACGACGGCATCCGCTTCTACCACCCGGGCGGCAAGCTGTCTCCGCTGGTCCTTGAAACCGATGTGCATCCTGGCTTTATGACCGACTGGCAGCAGCCTCTCGTCGTCGCCCTGACGCAGGCCGAGGGCGTGTCAATAGTCCACGAAACCGTCTACGAGAACCGCTTCGGCTTCACTGACGCGCTAATCCGCATGGGCGCCAACATCCAGGTGCACCGGGAATGCCTGGGGAGCGTTCCTTGCCGGTTCGGGCAGCGGAACTTCCTCCATTCGGCGGTCATTTCCGGCCCGGCGCAGTTGCATGGCGCGGACATCGACATCCCCGACCTGCGCGGCGGTTTCAGCCACCTCATCGCGGCCCTGGCGGCGAAGGGTACCTCACGGGTAACCGGCATCGAACTGATCAACCGCGGTTACGAGCGGTTCCAGGACAAGCTCGAAGGCCTCGGCGCCGACTTCGATATCACCTCCGACACCGCTGCGGCACCGGTGGAGGACGGCCGCTAGGCACGGCGGTACTCATTCATGAATGAATCCAGGAGATCCCGCGCCACATTTGCCGTGCTATCTGTCACCGTCCGTCCCATCATGAACGCTTTGATGGCCAAAAAATGGTCGGGGACGGAGAAACTGCCGCGGGACACCGGGTTCATTGTGTGCCCCAACCACATCACCGAGATCGATCCGGTGGTGATCAGCCATTTCCTCTATAACCAAAAGGTCACCCCGCACTTCCTTGCCAAGGCATCCCTGTTCAAGGTGCCTGTTATGGGGTGGATCCTTCGCGCTACCGGTCAGGTGCCCGTTGATCGAACCGCCGCTGGTGCTAACCGGTCGCTGGAGGCAGCGCGTGAAGCCATCAGCGCCGGCGGTGGGATCGTGGTGTACCCGGAGGGCACGCTCACCCGGGATCCCGACCTGTGGCCCATGAAGGGACGGACCGGTGCCGCGCGACTGGCCCTCCAGACCGGCGCTCCGGTGGTGCCGATTGCCCATTGGGGAGCGCACGAAGTCTTCCCCCGCTACGCCAAACGGTTTTATCTCTTCCCCCGGAAGACGTCGCGGGTCATGGTCGGCGACCCGGTGGATTTCTCGGACCTCATCGGGCAGCCCATCACCAAGACGCTGCTGGACACTGGTACCGAGCGGATTCTCGACGCGTTGACGGCGTTGGTCGCCGAACTCCGGCAGGAAGCACCGCCCGCCGAACGCTGGAACCCCGCCGATAAACACCAGAAGAGCACCGGCAGGGATTTCGAGAGAACGCCCGAGGAGAATCCGTGACGCGTACGCCGCCAGCAGTGGTCGCCGTCCTCGGCGCCGGGAGCTGGGGGACCACGTTCGCCAAGATCCTCGCCGACGCAGGGACCGCCCACGGCACCCAGGTGAGGTTGTGGGCACGCCGTGACGACGTGGCGTTGGAAATCAACACCTCCCGTCGCAACAGCAGGTACCTCGCCGACACAGCGCTTCCGGAGAACATTACGTGCTTCACCGACATCGCCGAGGTGCTCGACGGCGCCGAGCTGGTCGCCGTTGCCGTCCCCGCGCAATCGCTGCGTCCACAACTTCAGCAGTGGAAGCATCTGCTGCGCGACGACGCCGTCGTGGTGTCGCTGATGAAGGGGCTTGAAGTCGGATCGGATGCCCGGATGAGCCAGGTCATTGCCGCGGAACTGGGCATCCCAGCCAACCGGATCGCAGTCGTCTCGGGGCCTAACCTGGCTTTGGAGATCGCGCGGCAGGAACCCACCGCCTCTGTGGTGGCCTGCCCGGATGAGGAGGTCGCGGCGTGGATCGCCGCAGCCTGCACCGCGAGGTATTTCAGGCCCTACACCAACCCTGATGTGGTGGGTGTGGAGATTGGGGGGATCGTCAAGAACGTGATCGCCCTCGCCGTCGGAATCTGCGAAGGCAAGCAGATGGGAGACAATACCAAGGCGTCCGTTATCACCCGCGGACTGGCCGAGACCACCCGGCTTGCTGTCGCGCTGGGTGGCGAAGCGGAAACCATGGCCGGACTTGCGGGGATGGGCGACCTGATCGCCACCTGCTCTTCTGCCCTGTCGCGGAACCACACGGCGGGCCGGCTGCTGGGCCAGGGGCTGACCCTCGACGAAGTCACCGAGACCATGAACCAGACTGCCGAGGGGATCAAGTCAGCCCAGGCTGTCCTGGACCTGGCCGGCCAGCTGGGTGTGGATATGCCCATTACCGAGAACGTGGTGGCGGTGCTTCAGGGCACCGTCTCCGTCCATGACCTGGGGCCGCGTTTACTGGCCCGCGATCTGAAATCTGAAGGCTGACTGTGACTGCTGTTTTTCCTGATTCCACCGGTCCCGATTCGACACGGCGGCCGCGGGTGCTGGTGCTCTTTGGTGGACGTTCCAGCGAACACGCCGTCAGTTGCATCACGGCGGCAGGGGTCCTGGAAGCGATCGATCGCGATAAGTACGAGGTGATTCCGGTCGGGATCGCCAAGAACGGTCAGTGGGTCCAGGTGTCGGGTGACCCCTCTCAATGGTCGCTGCGGTCAGCGACCCTTCCGGAGGTCACCGCGTCTGACGAGTCACTGGTGCTGGCCGCCGCCGCGTCCGGCGCGGATTTCGCTTCCACCGAGCTGATGGTCACCGCAGCAGATCAGATGCCGCGCAGCCTGGGCGGGATCGACGTCGTCGTCCCCCTTCTCCATGGCCCATTTGGCGAGGATGGCACCCTGCAGGGTCTGCTGGAAATGGCCGACATCAGGTATGTGGGCGCCGGCGTGTTGGCGTCCGCGGTCGGGATGGACAAGCACTACATGAAGGTGGTTTTCGCCGCCGCCGGACTGACGGTCGGGCCGTACGAGGTCATCACCGACCGCCAGTGGGTCACGGATCCTGACGGGTGCCTCGAGCGCGCCGCTGCCCTGGGATTTCCGTCCTTCGTCAAGCCCGCCCGCGCTGGGTCTTCGATGGGGATCACGCGGGTCTCCACGGAATCAGATCTCGCGGCCGCCATCGAAACCGCCAGGGCGTTCGATCCGAAGGTGCTGGTTGAGGCTGGCATTATCGGTCGGGAGATCGAGGTAGCGGTGCTGCAGGGCCGCGGCACCAACGAACCCCGTACCTCCCTGCCCGGCGAGATCGCTGTCCAGCCGGGGGAACACGACTGGTACGACTTCGAGGCCAAATACGTCGACGGCGCCGCCGCCGAACTGAGCTGTCCCGCGGATCTGCCCCCCGCCGCCAGCGAAAGGGTCCGGGCCCTGGCCGCGGCCGCGTTCGACGCAGTGGGCGCCGAGGGCCTGTCCCGGGTCGACTTCTTTTACACTTCCGACGGTGACCTGATCATCAACGAGATCAACACCATGCCTGGCTTCACGCCGATCAGCATGTATCCGCAGATGTGGGCCAAATCGGGCCTCACCTACACGGAGCTGATCGACGAGCTGATCACCATGGCCCTGAGCCGAAAGACCGGCCTCCGCTAGCCCGCTTATGGGGTCGCCCGATCCGGTTGCGGTGATGCAGCACGACGACGACGGCGCCCGCCGCGTTTGGCGGGTCAGGCGCGGACGACGACGTCGTTCCGGTGAGCAGTCTGGACTGGCGGGGTCAACCTCGACGAGCGGGGCGGAAATGTCGGCCTCCGATGTCCAGTTTGCCCACCGATCCAGGCAAAGCCGGAACCGAAACGCAGCTAGGCGGAGACCAGAACCGCCCCCGCGAGCGTGATCCCGCCAAGGAAAATAGTGGAAATGCCGCCCAACGCCAGGTTTTTGCCACCGGTGCGGGCCAGATGGGGAATGTCGATCCCGGTGCCGAGGCCAAACATCGCCGCGGCGAGCAGCAGGGTCGCAGTCAATGAGGCGAGCTCCAACACTGGCTCGGGCACCACGCCAGTGGACCGCAGCAGCACCAGGGCCAGGAACCCCACCACGAACAGTGGCACTATCGGCGCCACCCGCCCGGGAACGCTCGGCCGGCTACCCTCGGCGCGGCGGATACCGATCGAGACGAACGCAGCAACCGGCGCCAACAGCACCACACGGCCGAGTTTCACCACGGTCGCGACGGCAAGCGCTACCGCCCCGGCGGTGCTGGCTGTTGCCACCACCTGGGCCACCTCGTGCACGGCGAGTCCGGACCAGATGCCAAACGTCTCGGGGGACAACCCCAGGAAACTGCCGATCAGCGGCAAGCCCAGAATGACCGCGGACCCATAGAGAGTCACCATGGCGATGGCGCTGGCCACTTCGTCGTCGTCGGCGTTGACGATGCTCTGCATCCCGGCGATCGCCGACGCCCCGCAGATGGAAAACCCTGCAGCCATCAGCGTGGCGGCGGCCCGGCTCAGCCCGAGCCGCTCACCGATGTATCGGGTGAAAAGGAAACTGATGAAGACCGAGGCGATAATCAACGCGAGCACCGGAAAGCCAAGGCTCATAATCTCGGGAAGTGAAAGTTGCAGGCCCAGGACGACGACGCCCAGCCGCAGAAACCTTTTGGTAGCCCGTTGGATACCGGGCCGGATCCGCGGGTGGAACATCCCCGTGTTGCGCACCAGGAGCCCCAGGGCCAGGGCCACAACGAGCGCACCGATGAAACTTTGAAGGCTGGCGATGAAGAGGGAAAGGGCCACGGCGGCAGCCATGACGAGTACTCCGGGGAGCAAGCCGAGGAGAGCGGCCGAGCGCTGTGTGGTCACTGGATTACTTTCAGGGCGCTCGGGAGGGAAGGCCAGACGGGGGAGTGCTGCCCATCCCGACGACGAAGCCCGCCGGAATGGGCAGCAAGCTACCTATAGGAGGTCGTACTCTTCGAGGAAGGCCGTCGCGACAGTCGCGCTCGATTCCTTGTCCACCTGGACCCGTGCAAGGTACTCGGTGAGGTTCTCGGTGGTCAGTGCGGCGGAGACCGCGTTGAGCGACTCGGTCACGGCGTCGGTGACCTTGGCTTCGCGAACGATGGGCACAATGTTCTCCGAAAGGAACAGGTTCTGGGTGTCCTCGAGGACGACCAGCGACTCGGTTTCGATCGTCGAATCGGTGCTGAAGATGTTGGCCACATCCACTTCGCCGCTCAGCAGGGCCTCGCGGGTCAGCGGACCACCGGGATCGAGGGGTCGGAACTCACCGAAGGTGATGCCGTACACCTCTTCGAGGCCTATCAAGCCCTGGAAACGCTCGGAGAACTCAGGGCCAGCGGCGAGCGTAAGATCACCAGCGATATCCGTGAGGTCATCCATGGTCTCCAGGCCAAACTCCTCGGCTGTTTCGGGCAGGACGGCAAGGGTGTCCTTGTCCTCGGCCTCTGACTGCTCAAGTGCGACGATGCCTTCGGGCAGCACCTCAACCATCGCGTCATAAACTTCGTCGGGACCGGTGACGCCCTCCGGCGCTCCACCCTCAACGAGCGAGGAATACAGTGCGCCGTTGTACTCGGGCAGCAAGTCGATCGAACCATCTTCAAGCGCTGCCAGGTACAGGTCGCGTGCACCGATGTTGAAGCTACGTTCAACTTCGATGCCCTCGGCTTCGAGGACCTGGGCGTACATCTCAGCGAGCAGTTCACTCTCAGGGAAGTTGGCCGAGCCAATCGCAATGGTCTCGGCGTCAACCGACTCCCCACCGGTATCGGATTCCAGCGGATCTCCGCCACAGCCGGAAAGGGCGAGGGCAGCTACTCCGAGGAGTGCAACACTACTCAGCAGTTTGGGTGAGCGTTTTTTTATCATGGGTCGTGCCTTTCGGTCTGGTCCTTACAGCTTATCGGGCATCAGGACGCCGGAACATCCGCACTCACGCGCGCGGCGCGTCCCGAGGGCTGGTTCGACGTGCGGGTCAGCGCGCGCCCGGACACGCCAGGAGACACCACCAGCCGTTGAAGCGCCGCCGCACCCAGGTCAAGAATGATGGCCAGGAGTGCTACGACGACGGCGCCCGCCAACACCCGGTCGTACTGGTTCAACGCGATGCCTTCGATCAGTAGCCGGCCCAGTCCGCCCAGACCGACATAGGCGCAGACGGTTGCGGTGGAGACCACCTGCAGGGTAGCGCTGCGCAGACCGCTCATGATGAGGGGCAGCGCCATAGGAATCTCCACCCTGAACATGATCTGTAGCGGTCGCATCCCCATGCCCTTCGCCGCATCCACCGAGGCGGGGTCAAGGGCGCGCAGACCGGCATAGGTGGAGGTGAGAATCGGCGGGATGGCCAGGATTACCAGCGCTGTAATCACCGGTACCAGTCCGAAGCCGATGAGAGTTACCAACAAGATGATCAAACCCAGGGTGGGCAGCGACCGTCCGGCGTTACCGGCGTTGATGGCAACGAAGGCGAACTTTCCGGTATGGCCGATATACAGCCCAACGGGGATGGCAATCAGCGCACCGATGACCAGAGTCAGAAACGTGTAGAACAAGTGGTCAACGATCAACGAGGGGATGGTGCCTCTCCGGCCCAGCTCCCAGTTTTCGGGGTCAAGGAGAAATTCGAAATAGTCCATTAGGCCCGTCCTCCCACTCGTGTCCACGGAGTCAGGCGCCGCTGGATCAGCACAATGATGGTGTCGCAGACCGCCGCCAGTAGCACTGACAGGATGATCCCCACAAAGATCGGTGCAAGATAGTCGAGCTGCAGACCCCGCAAGAACAGCGCACCGAGTCCGCCCACCCCGATCAGCGCGCCAACGCTGACGATGCTGACGTTGGCAACTGTCGCCACCCTGAGTCCGGCCAGCATCACCGGCAGGGCAATGGGAAGTTCAACACTGACCAGGCGTTTGACGCGCCGGTAACCCATCGCTGTTGCTGCCTGGGTGACAGTCGGGTCCACCGAGTTCAGACCGTCGGCCACCACGCGGACCAGCAGCGCCACCGTATAGATGGTCAGGGCAATGATGATATTTAGCGGCGACAGGACGGGAGTTCCAATCACTGCCGGAATGAGCAGGAACAGGGCCAGGGAGGGGATCGAATAGAGGATGCCACTCAGGTTGACCAGCGGGTAGTAGAGCTTTTTGTAGCGGACGGCGAGATACCCCAACGGCAGCGAAACGATAATTCCCAGGATCACCGGGATCAGTGCCAGATACAAATGTTCCCGAAACGCAATCCAGATCAGCTCCGAGTTGTTCGCGATGTAGTCGATCATGAGGTGGTCCCCGCACGCTGACGGCGTCGCTCGTCCAGCTGTCGCACCAGGCTTGGATGCCTGATGACGCCGTCGGCCGCGCCTGAGGCATTAACCCGGACGGCGATGCCCACCGGGGAGCTGATGGCCAGGTCTGTCACCACCCGGAGGGAATCGGTAGCGGTAAACGTACCAGCGACGGGAAGGGGCGAGCGCTCATCGGCCAGGCCCGACCCGGACCACCCGAGCGGGCGCCCAGCGCCGTCGAGCACCAGCACCTCGTTCCCCGAGGACACCGACTCCACCGGCTCCAGCACCAGCATCTCGGAGGAGTCGAACGATAGGCTACGGAACCCGCGGTCCCGGCCCACGAAGTCGGCCACGAAGGCGTTGGCAGGGTTCTCGAGCAGTTCCTGTGGTGAGGCGTACTGGGCCAGATGCCCGCCTTCCCTGAACACGGCCACCATGTCGCCGAGCTTGATGGCCTCGTCAATGTCGTGCGTCACGAACGCAATTGTCTTCCCCAGTTCGCCCTGGAGGCGAAGGAACTCGGTCTGCAGACCGGCGCGCACAATCGGGTCGACGGCGCTGAACGGTTCGTCCATCAGCATGACCGGCGGATCGGCGGCAAGCGCCCGGGCCACACCGACGCGCTGCGCCTGGCCACCCGAGAGTTGGACCGGGTACTTGTTGGCCATGCTCTCGGTGAGTCCGACCCGGAGCAGCAGCTCCATCGCCGAATCCCGCGACTTCTTCTTGTCGGTGCCAATCAGATGAGGCACGGTCATGACGTTTTCAATCACCGTGCGGTGGGGGAACAGTCCCGCGTGCTGGATGACATATCCGATGGATCGGCGCAGCAGGGCCGCATCCTGCGAGGTGACGTCCTGCCCGTCAATGAGGATCCGGCCGCCGGTGGGCTCGATCATGCGGTTGATCATGCGAAGCGAAGTGGTCTTGCCGCAGCCCGAGGGGCCCACAAACACGGTGATCTTCCCGGTGGGCAATTCGAAGTTCAGGTTATCGACGGCCAGGGTGCCATCCGGAAACGTCTTGCTTACCTTGTCGAACGTAATCACGGTGGTTCTCCAGGTTCCTTGGCACCAGCCCCAATAAGCGGCAGTGAATAAGTTGATTCATAGTTCCAGCGAATGAATAGACAGTCAATCCAAACTGTGAGATGACTTACCTAATCAACATGTAAAGGACAACGGTGCGCCATGACTTCCGAGGACAACATCAACCGGGTGGTGCTGGACGGCGCCTCGCTGACACTTGACGATCTTATTACTATTTCATCGGGTACCTCCCGGGTGGAGGTTCCCGACGGCGCGTTCCTCGCCTTGGAGGGGGCTCATACGCAGCTCGTGCAGGCCAGGGCATCGGGCCGGGTGTACGGGGCCAATACCGGGGTCGGCGCCAATCGGGCCATGAATGTTGACCCGGGTGAATCACCGGCCGAACGGCGGGCAGCCCACGCTCGGCGCCTGTTGCTGAGCCACTGCGCGGGGGCTGGCAGGGTGGACGAGGAGAGCACCGTCCGCGCTACCATGGCCGTGCGACTCAACCAGTTCCTGGCGGGCGGCTCGGGAATCAGCAGCGGAGTTGTGAAGGGGTTGCTGGAAGCCCTCGACAACGGATCGGTTGCTACCATTCACAGTCTCGGCGGGCTCGGGACCGGCGACCTGGCGGCGATGGCCGAACTCGCCCTGACCCTGAGCGGCGATCGCCCCTGGCACCTCGGGGGAATCCCCCCAGTACATTTCGAGGACACCGACTCGCTCCCCTTCATGAGTTCCAGTGCCCTCACCCTGGCTACGGCAACCCAGGGCACCGTCGCAATGGAACGCCTCCTGAAAAGCGCTCTGGTGGTGGCATCCCTGACCATGCTGGCACTCGAAAGCTCACCGGAACCGTATGCTGAGGCAGTTCATCGGGCCAGAGTCCACCCGCACCAGGCCGCGGTCGCGGCGGACATGCGACGGCTGACCGGACCAGACACGCCGGCCGCTCCGGCCCGGTTGCAGGATCCCTTTGCCCTCAGGGCCTTGCCGCAGGTGCACGCCCCGGCGCTCGACGCTCTGCAGCGGCTAAGGTCCATCATCGAAGCGGAACTCAACGGTGCTGCTGAAAACCCGTTGCTGACCCAGGAGGGACTCTTTCACCACGGACAATTCCACCTGGCCATGCTTTCCACGGCCTTGGACGCAACAAGAAACGCCGTCTATCCGGTAATTTCCCTTTCGGCGGCAAGGCTATCGCACCTCTTCCGCCCCGAACTGAGCGGCCTGCCGTCCTTTCTAGCCGCGGGACCGGCGGGAAGTTCGGGCTTGATGATTGCCGAGTACGTGGCCCAGGATGTGCTGTCGATCCTGCGCACCGATGCGACTCCGGTCAACGGCCCCGGCATCAGCGTTTCCCTGGGCCTTGAGGAGCATGCCGGGTTTGCCACCCAGGGAGCCCGGTTGCTGCGCCACCTGGCCGCTGAAGCTCCGGTCGTCGTCGCACTCGAAGCTGTAGCGGCGGTGAGGGCCTTGCGGATGGCGCCGCAGCGTCTCGGGACAGCCCCGGCGCGGGCTGCATTCGACTACCTCGCGGCAGGGCTGGACCCAGACCAGAACGACAGGCCGCTGGGGGAGGACCTGGAGCGGGCGCTAGACCTGCTCCCCGGCCTCGCCCAGTTCTAACGTTAAAACACTACCGACCCAGCTCATCGGTGACGGACTGCAGCGCCTTGTACCTCTCAATGACGCTCTCGTCATCCATCGGCCGCAATTCGTCGGCGTAGCTCACCGACATCCGCCGGATCACTCCATTGCGCCCAATCGCATACTGCCCCATGCGCCACAGTGGCGGGGAGTACGCGTGGATGGAGACCGAACCGTCCACCTTGCCGCCCATCCGGTGCACGTGGTCGGGCCCGAAGGAAAACGAGCGGCCCGCCTCGACCACGCGGCGCACCGGTTCGCCGTTCATCCGCGGGCTGGCTTCGGTGACGGCGCCCTGGGTGACGACGACCGCGCCCGACGAAATGTCGTGATCATGCCAGCCCGTGTCGTCCTGGGTGTTCCAGCACAGCAACCAGACGTCGATGTTGGAGTCCCGGTACACGGAGGCGTAGTGGCGTTCGCCACCCTCGTGGTTGATGTGGTGTTCCCACAGTTCGGGGCGGGCCGCGAGGCTGGTGACCCAGTCCTGCAGCTCGTTCCGGCTTAGGGTTCGCCCGGGCAGGGCAGGAACATCTGACTCGGTGAGGGCTGCGCCCTTGAACGGTGTGGTGGTCATCGTGGAGTTCCTTTCAAAAGATGTTGAGGATTGGCGGAAAAAAGTGCATGGGTGAAGGCGTGCCCGAGGCCCGGATCGCGTGGTTCGGCATACGGCCGGTCGGAGCCGTGGATGATCGGGTCGACTCCCACCACCCGGATGGTCGCGTCAATGGCCCGGGTGTCGTAGGAGGACGTCTCGTAATAGACCAGCGGGTCGACGGCGCCAAACGTGCCGCCACGCGCGGCGAGCCGCTCATGATGCAGCGGTGCGAGCCCCGCCAGGGCGACGAACGCTACGCGCAACCGGGGGTGCTGGGCCCGGCCCACTGCGTGCCATGCCAGCCACGACGCGTGCAGTTGGGCCACGTAGGGCACCAGTGCAGGCCACCACGACGGCGTTCCGGAGGTCACCGGCGCAGGCCCCGGGTGAATCAGCAACGGCTTATCTGACGCCTGCACCACATCAAGGACCGGCCGCATCCGGCGGATCGCGTCGGGGTCACTCAATGCAGTGGCGGGCAGTTGCAAACCCACCACCCGCCCGTGCTCGAGGATGCGGGCCAGCCCGTCGAGATCGAAGCTGCTTACCGGCGTCGCCGCCCAGACCAGGAAGGGGTCGCCGAGCTCGACCGCCGATCGGTGCCAAACCTCGATCAGTTCACGCGATTCCTCATACGGCAGCTGCTCAATACCCAGGGGGCTGGAGAGGGAGACGAGCACCTGGTCCTTGCCCTCGCGCGTCTCACGGGTGCGGCGGGCCTCAAGGTCGTGGGCCAGGGGGTCGACGGCGTAGGGTGCCTCTCCGTCGATCAGCAGTTCCCAGCCATCGAGACGTGGAGTGTCGGTGCGGTCGCGGAGGGCATTGAGCAACGCCGCCGGCCACAGGTGCTGGTGGCAGTCGGTGCGCATAGTGTCCTTTCGGGGATGACGGCCGGATGACGGGAGAGCGTGAAGCAAGCTTCGAAGTGAACCGGTTCACTCAACTAATTGAACCGGTTCACAGGCGGTTTTGTCAACCGATCGGTGAGGCCTGTTACGCCCGGGCAGCTTCCACCGAACTCCTTCCGCCGAGAAGTTACATCAGGCGAACCAGAGGCTCTTCAGGTCGCTAGATCTACCTTGTCGAGCGGGGGTGGGCCGCGTCCCACGTATGCTGGTCGAATGACCGGGGCCCAGCGAAAAACACTCCAGGACATCGCCGACGCCGCAGGCTTGTCGAAGGCCGCGACCTCCTACGCGCTGCGGGGGCTCCGGGGCTCGGAAGCCACCCAGGCCAGGGTCCAGGCCCTTGCAGAGGAGTTGGGGTACTCGGCCGATCCGATCGCGCGGGCGCTCGCCAGCGGACGTAGCGGTAACGTGGCCATCGTCGGATCGCTGCGCGACCTGTGGCGCCAGGGTCTTGCGGTCATGCTCTCCGAGGCGCTCCGGGCACAGGACCTCTCCTCCATCATCGCCGACGTCGACGGTTCGCCCCAGCGCGAAGAGGACGTGCTCCGCTCCCTGGCTGCCCAGCGGGTTGACGGGGTGATCGCGCTCCCCGTGGATCCCTCCGCCAACTACTGGGCCGAGGTACCGGCCCAGACCCGGATTGTGTCAATCGGGGATGCGCTGACGGCCCACCCCGCATCGGAAAGCGTCCTCTTCGACAACGAGTATGGGGTTGGCACGGCACTGCAACACCTCGCCGACCTGGGCCACCGAACGGTCGGGTTGTTGGCGCCGACACTGCCCACGACGCCGGGTCGACCCGCCGAGCTGCTCGCCCAGAGCCTTGGGGATTCCATGGGGCTCTCGGTCACGGTGTCGCCGTCGCCGTCGTCAGTCGAAGGAGCGGCCCACGCCGCGGCCCGGCTGCTAGAAGGGGAGGACAGGCCCACGGCGCTGTTTTGCCTGGGTGATTCGATTGCCTTCGGGGCCTACCGTGCGGCCCGGGACCTCGGTCTCTCGATACCCGATGAGCTCTCAATCCTCGGTTTCGATGACAGCGAGCTTGCCTCTCTGGTCAGCCCGGAGCTGACCACCTTCGGTTGGGACGAGCAGGCGATCGTCGACGCCGCGGTCAACGCCCTCACTTCCCCCGAGGGCCTCGGTACCGCTGGCGGGCAGGTGATGTTCCGGCCGGTGTTTATTGCGCGGGCGTCGACAGCTCATCCGTTGACACCCAACGGCCCCA
The DNA here is from genome assembly GCF_054511125.1 of Arthrobacter sp. TMN-50. NCBI lineage: Bacteria > Bacillati > Actinomycetota > Actinomycetes > Micrococcales > Micrococcaceae > Arthrobacter > Arthrobacter sp. TMN-50. The sequence goes on from NZ_JBTNDG010000011.1 coordinate 44,089, forward strand.
GCCGCTCACCAGCAGTTCGTTGAGTAGGGTGATGTCCCTACCGTAGGCACGGTCGTCGGTACCCTCGGGCAGGAGGGCGGACGCGTCGTCCACCAGGGTTCCGAGGCGCCGGTCAATGTGTTCCAACGGGCGATCCGCCAGCCGCACACCCTGGATAACCGTCAGCAGTTCACACGCCAGCACGTCGCGGAGTCCCATCACAGCGTGGCAGCAGGCCTCCGCTGCTTCAGCCGAGAAGCTTTGCACATCCTCCTGGCCGAAGGAGGTCTCAATCGCACCCAGGCTCGCAGGCCGCGCGGTCGCCACCAGACCGTGAACGACGCCGACCGTGCGTTTGTGTACAGCCACCATCCCGGCGTGCAGGCCGGGCTGGCCGGACAGCTGCCGGGGGAGCCCAGTGAATTTCTCATCCAGCAGGCGATGGACGCGGGCGGCCGACGTCTCGGCCACATGAATCATGGACAGGCGCAGCCCGTCCAGGGCGGCAGCAAGGTCAAACCCGTCGAAGCCAGCAGTTCCGATGAATCGCCCATTCAGGTAAGCCGGCGAATCGGTCACACCATTCAGAGCGCGCTCGACGGCATCCTCCACCGATGCGATGGACCGCAGCAACTGGGCGACGGCCGACCCCAGCACCCTGAACGAAAGGGGTGACTGCAGGGTACGCGGCTGCGGATCGGGTCCGGACAGCCGTCGGATGGCGCCCAGGACAGTGCCCAGCCCGACGTCGGCACGGGCCAGAGCGGGGTCAAACGGATCGCGGCTGGCCCCCACCAGGCAGACCTCCGCGGCAGTAAGGGCGACAGCCTGGGCGGCGAGCAGCCGGGCTTCATCGGCACGGAGAATGGCGAGCGCCGTGGTGACCGGTATCCCCTCGATCAAGGCGACGCCCTCTTTGGTCCCAAAGGAGTAGGGATCCATGTCGGCCGCCCGGAGCGCCGCCGCAGCGTCTACCGCAGCGTCTACCGCCGAGCCGTCGGCCAGGAACTCGCCGGACCCCGTCATTGCCCCGCCCAGATGGGCAAGTGGGATGATCTCTCCGGCAGCACCAATCCGGGTGCGGGGAATGGCCGGCAGCATGTCGGCGCTGAGCAGCTCCGCCAACCTGATGCAGAGGTTCTCCGACACACCGGAATCACCGGAGAGGAAGGTCCGTAGCCGCACCGCAATGACGGCCCGGGTTTCCGGTGCGGTCAGCCAGGGCGCCGATCCGACGGCGCGGCCCAGCATGAGGTTGTTTTGGTGCCTGGTCTGTGCCGCCTGATCGAGGCGGACCTCACTGGCCGCGCCCATCCCGGTGTTGACCCCGTAGACAGCATTTCCGTCAGTTAGCAGGTTGAGTACTTCGCGGCGTCGGGCCGAGATCCGGTCGAGCAGGGGCTGCTCGAGGCGCAAGGGCCGGCCGCCGGCGATATCCGCAACAGCGGCGGCGTCGAGTTGCTCGGCGTGCGAGATCCGCAACACCGGGAGGTGCAGGGCGTGGCCAGGGACGGCGTGCATGGCGATTACCGGTACCTCAGCATGGTTCCGGTCTCGGACTGCTCAGCCTTGGTCAGGATCAGGTGAGCCACCGCCACATCAAGGATGGACAGACCGCGGTGCCAGAACAGAATCCGCTCCTCGTCGGATTCGCGTCCCGGCTTCTGGCCGCTGACAATTTCGCCGAGCTGCGCGTAGAGCGTCTCGGGGGAGAGTCTTCCGGTATCCACGTGCAGACGCAGGGCGCCGAACCGTCCGGATTGCGCCTCGCGCCAGTCATCCACCACCACCTTGTCCATCACGTCGAGCAGGTCGATTTCGACGGCGCTGACCGTGCCGTAGGGGACCACAAAGGCGCCTGGTTTGACCGCTGCGGTCCGTAACAGTGGGGTGGGTTCGTTGAGGCGGGACGCCTCGACCAGGATGTCGGCGTTGTCGAAAGCCTCCTCCGCGGTGTCCACCACGCGCACGGGAGTGCTGATCTCGGCGCGTAGCTGCTCGGCGAACGCCTCCCTGGATGCTGCGCGCTTGCTGGTCACACGGATCTCGTCGAAGTCGAACATGCTGTCCAGCATGGTGACATTGGAGAATGCCGTTCCGCGGGCACCCACGTGTCCCAGGATTTTGGAATCCTTCCGGGCCAGGTGCTTGGCGCCGACGGCGGTCATTGCCCCCGTGCGCACCTCGGTCACCAGCGTGGCATCCATGACGCAGAGCGGCACCCCGGTGGTGGGGTCGTACAGGGTCGCCATGGCAAGTTCGCTGGGAAGTCCCTGCAGGTAGTTGGGGACAAAGTCGCCCACTACTTTGACGCCGCTAATGCCTTGGGCCCCCAGGTTGGAGACGTGCCCGCGCAGGACGTTGAAGTGGCCGATTCCGCCGTTGTTGGGCACCAGGTGCATGCGCGGCTCGAAAACCGTTTCACCCCTGCCATGGGAGGCGACGACGTCGTCCACCGCTTTGATGATCTCGGGGCGGGTGAGGGCAAGAGAATCGATATCCGGACCGGAGAGAAACCTTAGCCAGATTTCGCGGTGACTCTGGTGGGACATCCGAACCTCCGAATATGAATTGTTTCATGCACGTAGCCTGACTGTGTATCATGCTATTCATAGTGAGCGGTATCACCAAACGATGAGGTTACCGAAACCGGGGGACTGACTGTGCTGAGCGACCAATCATCTGCTGACCGCGCGCACGATTGGCTAGTTGACCTCGCCCATCGCCACCGGGTCTCGCCCACCCAGCGCCGAGTGATTCAGTACATGCTCTCTTCCCTGCCGGACGTCGCGTTTGCCTCGACCATCGACGTCGCCGAAGCGGCCGGGGTCAGCCAGCCCACCGTCACCCGGCTGGCCACTGCGCTGGGTTACCCCGGTTACCCCGAATTCCGGAATGCCATTCGTGATGTGGTGCGCGGGAAGTCCGCGCCGCTGAACGGTGCAGGGGTCGAGCGGCCCACCATTCTCGAATTCGAGCAGCAGAACGTCGGGGCACTCGAGCGGACCATCGCCAGTGACCAGATGCAGAAAGCCATCGATCTGCTCGCGGGCACCCAGCCGCTCGGCATCATCGGCCTGCGGGTTTCGGCTGCCCTTGCCGAGTACCTCGGCTATTTCGGCCGTCGGGTGCTGCCCGACGTGCATGTGCTTTCCGATGCCGCCTCCATGGACGACGCGATTCTCCAGCTGCACCGCAACGGCGCCACCGCCGTGGTGGCCTTCGTCATGCCCCGCTACCCGGCCGCGACGGTCCGCGCGTTGGCGCAGGCACGAGCACTGGGGCTGGCGACGGTGGCCATCGTAGACAGCCCGCTGGTGCCGTTTGCCAACGACGTCGACGCCCTGTTGGTCGCACCGATGGGCACCGATCTGGTGTTCGACTCCCACGCGGCAGCCGTCGTCCTCGCCATTTCCCTGCTCGACGCGCTCGCCGCCCGAGATCCCCACCGCACCCAGGAACTCCTCGAGGCCCACGAAGAGTTGGTGGAGCGGTGGGCCCACGGCCAGCGATGAGCGCCATCCTGCTTCCGGCGTTGGTGCACCGGCGGGTGCAGTGGAAAAACGGTGGGGGTCACACCACCGAGCTGGTGCTACGTCCCGACGACGGAGCCGCCTCCACCACCGGTAGCAACCCCTTTGACTGGCGACTGAGTATTGCCACGATTGATAGGGGTGGCGGTTTCTCGGCGTTCCCCGGCGTGGATCGTTCCCTGATGGCACTGTCGCCCCAGGGCCTGGGATTGGTGGATAACGGACACCCGGTGAGCCTTCGTCAGTACGAGGTGCACCAGTTTGCCGGCGAAAATGAGGTTACTGCGGTGGACGTGACCGTTCCGACGCTCGACCTGAACCTGATGACCCGCCGCTCCGCGTTCTCCGGTGGACTGCAGTATCGCGAGCTGGCTTCCGGTCAGGTGATTGGGACTGAGGCCGTCGTCGTCGTCGTTGTGTTGGCAGGAGACGTGAGTTTCCGCGGAACGCTGCTGCAGCCGCACGATGCTGTGGTGATTGACGGCGGATCGGCCGACTTCACGGGTCACGGCAACCTGGCCATGGCTGCAATCTCGCCCAATCAGTCACAAGCCCCCGCTCGGGTGCGTCGATTACCACATCAGACGGACAGGAATCGGTCGGAGTTACAGAACGCCTAACCTGGTGCTTACTGGTGTCGGTATTTGTTGACCATCGGGCAGTCGAACGGGTCGCGTGCCGCTAGCCCTACCCGGTTGAGGTAGGAGACCACTGCACCATAGGAAGCGGTGATGCCGACTTCGGTGTAGGGGACTTTGAGGCGTTCGCAGTGTTCGCGGACGATGAGCGCGGCCTGACGTAGGTGTGGGCGGGGCATGTCTGGGAACAGGTGGTGTTCTATCTGGAAGTTCAGCCCGCCGAAGGCGTTGTTGACGAAGGACCCGCCGCGGATGTTCCGGGAGGTCAGGACTTGTTTTTGGAAGAAGTCGAGTTTGCTGTTCTTCGGGATGATCGGCATCCCTTTGTGGTTGGGGGCGAAGGACGCTCCCATGTAGATGCCGAAGACGGCCAGTTGCACGCCGATGAAGGCAAATGCCATGCCGGCGGGCAGGAACCAGAACAGGATGCCGAGGTAGGCGCCGAACCGGACCGCGAGGAGCGCGAGTTCGATCCAGCGGCCCTGGACGGTTCCGGGGCGGAAGAGGGTGGCGATCGACTTGGCGTGCAGGTTCAGTCCCTCAAGGGTGAGGAGGGGGAAGAAGAGGTAGCCTTGGCGGCGGGTGATCCAGGCGTGGAGTCCGGTGGCCTTCGCGGCGTCTTCCGTGGTGAAGGAAATGGTGTCGATTTCGATGTCGGGGTCCTTGCCCACCACGTTGGGGTCGTTGTGGTGGCGGGTGTGTTTGTTCATCCACCACTGGTAGCTGATGCCGACGATGCCGGCTGCCAGGATCCGTCCGGTCCAGTCGTTGGCGCCGCGGGTCTTGAAGATCTGCCGGTGGGATGCTTCGTGGGCCAGGAACGCGATTTGGGTGAAGACGATGCCGAGGACGGCGGCGATCAGCAGTTGGAACCAGGTGTCGCCGAGTAGGGCGAACCCCGTCCAGGCGGCGCCCATGGTCACCGCGAGGGCAGTGAAGACCGCGACGTAGAAGCGGCGGCGACGGTTCAGCAGACCTTCCTTGCGCACCTGCTTGAGCAGGGTGGAATAGGAAGCGACAAGGTCGTTGGGCTTCGAAACGCGGACGCTACGGGTAGGGATGGTAGTGCTCATTGTTTGATCCTTAGTGAACGAGACCCCCGGTCGGTAAAAAAACCGTAGGGGTCCTGCCGGTGAGCGGGACCCCTACAGTTGCTGTTGCTTCTTAGGTCCGGTTGGCGGTGTTGTGGTCCGTCTTCCGGCGAAGGATCAGCGCCAGGCCGATCATCGCGATGCCCAGGAACAGGTGCAGCCAGTTATCCGCATCGTTCAACGGGACGAAGTTAGCATCGGAGTTCTGATCGATCACCAGTCCGTAAACCCAGAGCACCAAATAGATCACGCCTCCAACGAGGAGGTAGTTCTTGGCGTTCGAGTAGGTACGGGCAAGCGCCAGGCCTGCGATACCGAAGAGTAGGTGGACAATATTGTGCAGGATCGAAACTTGAAACGTGCCCAGAAGCAACGCTTCGGATTCGTGCCCTGCCATGCCGATTTGGTCCATCTGACTGGTGACCCCGGGAACGAAGCCGAGGATACCAACGAGCAGAAACACAGCGCCTATGGCCATTGCAGCTTTCTGCATGGTCGTCTTGTCGCGGGTGCTGTCGACCCTGTTGTGATGCGTGGTCATGATTAGCTCCTAAAGCTACGTATTCGGATTCCTTGAATACTGACGAGAGTTAGATGGCGTTGCTGGTGAACCCGCCGCCGAGCAATGGGCGAAGAGTGAAGTCATGGTAGGCGTAGCCGAAAGGATCATTAGAACGGAACAAGTTTCGTAGCGGGTCCGGGCTACGGAAACTCACAATTTCGACTGCAGCGTGGAACGGGATGAGCCATCTTCGTTACCGTCGTGGTTTGGATACCTCGAATAGGCAAGCAGATTTCTGGAATCACCCGTTCGACAATGTAAGCATGCTTAGGATCTGAATACAAGAGGGGTGTTTGTGGAACGTCAGCCGACAGCCCTTTCCTGGCCTATCGCCGTAGTGCGGCCCGGATTTCGCGTTGCCTGCACGCCGAGCGCAAGCATCGAAATTACCACGCGTGAACTCAGTGTGATGGGTGTCAATGAGATGAACGGCGCGGTACCGGGAGCATCAGTGGCGTCAGAAGACGACGCTGGTCTGGTAGCCGATCATCCCGGCTGCTGCGACGATGTCTCGGAGCACGGCGGGAGATTTCAAGGGGGCGGAGAACTCCGGGGCTGCAGGCATTGAATCGTCCGTCCACAGGACTGTAACCGGGCGCCCGCCGGCCATTGCAGAGGGAGCTACGACGCCGGCCAGGCGTGGCCAGGCGTCATGAATAGCACGAGCCCAGGCCCGGGTGCGGGCCTTCTTGGCCAAAGCGACCTGCGCCGATGCTCCGGCCCTGGTAAGCCATAACCCTCGAAGGTCGGCGATTGCCACGTCACGAGTAGTTCTGAGTGCCGTCACATACGGATCGTTCCGGTCCACGTCGACGAACCTGGTCTGCTGGAACACTTCTGCCAGACATGTCAACACGTCGTCGCCGAGGTAGGCAGCTCCGAGTGGCGCGTAGTCGGCCTCGGGGAGTGGATGGGGGTCCCATCGGGAGCTGACGACAGGGCCCCAGGTTCGGACCCTGTTCCAGGGTGTGATGAACGCCGAAGAGGTGAAATGCACGCGCCACAAAATACTTCCGGCAGGCAGCACAACCGTCTCGCAGCCGAGGGCCCGAAGCTCATCAGTAGAAGGCGGGTACTGGTCTGCAATCAATATCCAACCGCCAGCGCGGCGGCCATGTTGAGTACGGGTTCCGCGGTGCCACCGGCCTCCAGCCATGCCTTCACCGTGACGGGCTCTCCGTCGAGCTCAAGGTCAGGCTGTGGCGTCAGAAAAAACCCCGCCACGGCCTGCGGGTGCAGCTCCGGTAATGCTCCTAGTATCAGATCCAGGCGAGGCATCACTTTGCCGGCGGGGGTGAACTGCCAGTCCGGGAAGACGATGCGCCCGTTGATTAGGTAGGAGAACAACTTCCGTTCCGCCTTGTAGTGCCTGATGGTGGACGGCGACAGCCCAAGCCGGTTGGCCACGTCTGCGGCAGAGTGTGATGTGGCGTCCCCTAAAACGCGCGCTGCGGTGCTGTGCGCCGAGGAGCGCGCAACGTCCTTCCGTGTGGCGGAAAGCCCAGAATGGGCCTCCCAGAACGTGCGGTCACGGGCTGGAAGATTGGCCCCGGAATTCCTGTTCTGTAAATTTTCCAAGGCGTCGATCAGGTCGGCGGGGGAGAACGAGAGGGATGTACGGGCTAACCACTCCTCCACGCTTGGCGGCCGGGCATGTTCCGTGGCCGAAGTACCCGGATTGTCGATCGTCATTGCGGCGCCTTTCGCTTTCCCACAGTATATGCCAGTGCCGTTAATTGTGGGAGGGGTTGGTTCGGGGTGCCCGCTGGCGCGCAATCTCAGTTGACCGTTGATGCAGGCAGCCCAGTCGAGTGAATAGTGATTCCGGGTGCCGGTTCCAGCGTTCCGGTCAATCCGCTCTCGATGTGCAGCACGAGTTTTCTGGCCCCGCTCGGCGTGGGCGTGGGGAACCAAGGCCGGCCACGATTGACCAGTATGAGCAGACCTTCAGGATCTCCGACGGGTTGAAATGTTGGCGCCCCGCTACCGTACAGGTCGACGCCGAGAACTGTCCTGGCAGCTGACGCCATCGCCGGAACGTCGTCGGCGGCGATGCCGACTTCGCTGATGCATTGAACGTGCTTGGGTTGAACGGCCCAGCCTGGTCATCGAGGATGGCTCTGCGGATGATGAACTCAAGAATGTTGCCGTCTGGGTCAGCGAAGTAGAGGGAATGTGCGTTCCAGTGTGGTGACGTTTCGAATTCGTCCTGGCCGTCGGCGTCGAGAAGCAGGGAAACACGCCGGGCTGTCCACTGCTTGGCGCTGTCAAACATGAGTCGGGGGATGGTGAACGCAAGATGCTGCCTGCCCTGATCACGGGCCCCCTCCTTGAGGATGATCGTCGACGTGCCCGCCCGAATGGTGAGGGTGCCGTTCTCCCGGGTGGTGGGGAGGCCAAGAACGGAGCCGTAGAACGTTTCTGCACGGGGGAGATCTTCTGTTTCGAATTCAACTGACATTATTCGCATGCGTCATCTCTAACACGCCTAAGCTGATTTGTGGTCGAGCCGGATGGTTCTGGTTTTCATGGTTATAAGGGTTGTTCCGGCGATCATTCGATACCGATTGAGCCCCGTGGCGCACCGTGCGTGGTTAGGTAGGTGGATGGCGATGCACGAGGACGAGGTCAGTATCGATGCAGAGATTGCGCGCCGGCTGGTCTACGAGAATTTTCCGCAGTTTCACTCGGATGATGTCGAACCGTTCGACTCTATGGGGACGGTGAACGCCATCTTCCGGGTGGGTCAGGGCGCTGCCGCCCGGTTCCCTCTCCGGGCAACAGACCCCGTTGTGGCGACAGAATGGTTGCGGCGGGAGGTGGACGCGGCGCTCGAATTCGCGGCGAGTTGCCCCTTCCCTACACCTCGCCCGATCGGACTCGGTCGACCGGGTCAGTCCTACCCGATGCCGTTCGTGATGCAGACCTGGTTGGAGGGTGACACCGCGACACCCACTGGACTGGGCGACTCGGATGCGTTCGCCGGAGACATTGAGTTACTGCTCTCGTCATTGAGGGCTGCCGATACGCACGGTAGGACCTTCACCGGCGAGGGCCGTGGGGGTGTGATCGATGATCATGATGACTGGATGAGGACCTGTTTCTCACGCAGTGGTGGTCTGGTCGACGTTCCCGTGTTGAGCTCCATGTGGCGGACGTTTCGTGGCCTTCCGCCGGCCAGGTCGGCGGTGATGAGTCATAAGGACCTGAACCCGGCGAACATTCTCGTCCGAGGGGATCGCATCGTCGGGATACTGGATGCTGGCGGGTTTGGACCCGCCGACCCGGCGCTCGACCTTGTTGCCGCTTGGCACCTGCTCGACGATGACCGGCGGGGTCATGTGCGCTCGCGACTGCAGATCACCATGGAGGAGTGGCTTCGAGGCGCCGCTTGGGCGTTCGTCCAGGCAATGGGGTTGGTCTGGTATTACAAGGAGACTAATCCGATGATGAACGCGCTCGGCAGGAACACCTTGCAGCGGCTCATTGAAGATAGCTCGACCCCGCGCTGACAAGCGATCGCGGCAACGAGCCGGAAAGGCGGGTGCAATGAGCTGCACGATAGACCGGAAGCGGCTGCTCCAGTTACGGCTTGCCGCCCAACTGATCCGGAACGACGACGGCGCCCGGCCACCGGTTCGGGATGTCGTCGACCGTCTCCTGGCGATGCAGGCGCAGGACTTCAACCAGGCGCTGTGGGCTATTGGTCTGCGGTCGCCCGGCTCAACCCGGGACGATGTCCTTGCGGCGCTTCAACGCGGCGACATCATCCGGTCGTGGCCCATGCGCGGTACCTTGCACTTCGTGCTCCCGGCCGATCTGCGCTGGCTTCTCAGTCTCACCGCAGAACGCCTGGTTGCCGGCGCTGCTGCCCGCCATCGCGAGTTGGGGCTCGACCAGACGACCCTCGAGCGCGCACGCGGTGTCGCCCTGACGGTGCTGGCTGGCGGCAGACAGCTGGGCCGTAACGAGTTCCTTTCTGCGCTCAATGCGGCAGGCATCGACACCGGCGGCCAACGCGGCTACCACCTGATCTGGTATCTGGCGCAGGCCGGCACACTCTGCTGGGGTCCTCCCGCCGGCACGCAGCAGGCGCTGGTGTTACTTGACGAGTGGGCACCCTCCGGCGCCCAGCTGGACCGGGAGGAAGCGCTGGGCCGTTTTGTCCTTGGCTACTTCACTGGGCACGGTCCGGCTACACTCCGGGATTTCGTCTGGTGGTCCAAACTGACGGTTGCCGACGCGAAGGTCGGTTTGGCAGTGGTCCGGGGCCACCTGACAGAGCTGATCTGCGACGACATCGCCTACTGGGTGGCTACGACGCGATCCGAGGACAAGCCGCGCTCCTCAGGCCTGATTCTTCTGCCCGCATTTGATGAGTACGTTATCGGTTATCAGGACCGTTCACCGGTGCTCGTGCCCGAGTACGCGCAGCGTATAGTCCCTGGCGGCAACGGGGTGTTTAGGCCCACGGTGGTAACGCACGGCCGGGTCACCGGGACCTGGCGCAGATCTGCGGACCGGTCCGGTAGCCCAGTCGCCGATCCGTTCGAGCCAATGTCGATGCGGGATGAGCGGGCGTTCCTCGCGGCGGGACGCTCCTACGAGAGGTTTATCGCCGCCACGTAACAAGCCGCGCTGAAACTAGTTCTCGAGCCGTGCCTCGTGCAGGCGGTCGTCGAGCTCTTCGAGATCCTTCACCGCCGCGCACAGCAGCAACTGTCCAAACGTCGGTGCGGACAGGACCGGTGCCGAACCGAGAGCAATGGCTACTCCATCGGGCTGGGCAGCAAGCGGGTGGGTGGCGGTCCGTTCGCATAGCTCGCGGGCATCGAGCACCGCGCGAACCAGCGGATGCCGCAGTGCTTCCAATCCGGAGAGTCGCTGCTCGGAGCTCTCAATCCGGCGGCGGGGGATCCTGGAGGCGTCAGGAGTTTCGGAGGCGCCAACCATGACGGCGAGGTTGCCAGCTTGCGCGGCGTAGGAGCGTGCCAGGCGGCGTCCGGTGGGTGATGGCCGTTGCGATTCCATGCTGCCTTACGTTGAACGAAGGCAGCACCCCAGCGGGCTGCCCGTACTGCATCACCGGCACATCGTGTACTGGCCGGATGGCTTAGCTGTTGGGGTTAACGCCCCGAGCACACAGCCGGTTCCTGATTCCGACGATAGTAAGCTCCGGACATCCAGGCAACAGTCAGTATGCTTTCTTTATTCGACTGTAATGGATCTCGCCGGTCTGGGACCACTTCGTGACAAGATCGCCGGCAGCGAAGAGGAGGATCCTATGTCTCGTTGGTCGCCTATTGTGGACTCATGTCCATCAGTTCGGCTCCCGGCTGGGGCGCCTCACAGGTAGAACGTACTGTTGAAACAGTGTTGCCAACGCGCTACGGCGTGTTCCGGATGGTGGGCTACCGCGATGCCAAGGATAATGAGCACGTTGCCCTGGTCCGCGGTGATATCGAGGGAACCGTGCCACTGGTGCGAGTCCACTCCGAATGCCTTACCGGAGACGCACTTGGCTCCTACCGCTGTGACTGCGGTGAACAGCTAGCTGCCTCGCTGCAGCGCATCAGCGAGGAAGGCGCCGGCGTCGTCATCTATGTCAGGGGCCACGAGGGCAGAGGCATCGGCCTCCTCGAAAAGCTCAGCGCCTATGCGCTGCAGGACCAGGGGGCGGACACGGTGGACGCCAACACTTCCCTCGGTCTCCCGGTCGATGCCAGGGACTACCGGCAAAGCTCCGGGATCCTTCTCGATCTCGGTATCACTCGAATCCGGCTGCTCTCCTCCAACCCGGCCAAGCAGGAGGCGCTGGAGAGTGGCGGTATCACGGTCACCGGACGCAGCGGGCTGAACGTGACGCAGCGCCCCGAGAACGCAGGCTACATTGCCGCCAAGCGCGCCCGGATGAGGCACGACGGCGAACCCGCCCAGGATGTGTGGCGCCAGCTCACTGAGGGGGTACTCCCGCGGGGGTCTGTTCACGGGCTCGCCTCCGAACTGCTTACGCGGTACGGCCCCCTGGTCCAGGCGATCCGCCCGGAGGGCCGGCTGGTGATTGGCCAGCTCGGGCAGAGTCTCGATGGGTTTATCGCGTCGCGCACCGGCGACGCACGGTTCGTCACCGGCAGCGAAGACCGTGAACACCTGCACCGGCTTCGCGCGCTCGTGGACGCCGTGGTTATTGGAGCATCAACAGTCACGTCCGACGACTGCCAGCTCACTGTCCGCGCCGTTGAAGGACCCAACCCGGTCAGGGTGGTGCTGGATCCGCGGGGTCGGATCCCCCTGACCTCCTCCGTTCTGACCGACGGCGCGGCTCCCACCCTCTGGGTGGTTGGCAACGAGACAGTCGTGCCGATAGACCTCGCTGCGCAGGTGCACGTCCGGCGCCTGTCGGCCGAGGAGTTCGAGCCACGGCACATCCTTGACCTGCTGGCGGATCTCGGTCACCCGCGGGTCCTGGTGGAAGGCGGCGGGCAGACGGTGTCACGCTTCCTGGAGGCGGGTGCGCTCGACCGGCTGTACCTCACGTGTGCGCCCATCCTGGTGGGCGACGGCGTGCCGGGTATCCGGTTTACCGGCAGCGATGCGCTGTCAGAGGCCCTCACCGCTCCGGTGCGGCGCTTCGAATTTGGCAGGGATATCTGCACCGAGTTCGACTTCTCGGCCACTGTTCCCGCCTCTGTTGCGTAGGAGCCCGCGACCGGCCAGCACCAGCAGCAGTGCGGCGCCGGGCAGCACCGACACCAGCGCCAGCAGTCCGTAGCCCACCGACACCTCGAGCCCCAGGGCGCCCGGGTACCCGACCATCATGAACGCCAGCGCGGCTACTCCCTCGCGCGGACCCCACCCGCCCAGGCTCAGGGGAATGGACATTCCGGCCAGGCAGATCGCTGCGAGAACGACGACGTCGGACGCGTTCACCTGGGGTGCCGTCAGTGTGGCTGAGACCGCAAACAGTGACGCGTAGGACGCCCAGCCAAGCACCGAGAGCGCCCACACGGCGACGGCGGTCCGGCCGGGAAGCCGCCGCAAGGACGGTCCTGCGGCAAGGAGTACCAGGACCGAGCCGACGGAAACAGCGGCAGCAAGCCGCCAGTCGGTGGTGAGGAGTGCTGCCGCGGCGGCGAGGAGTACCACGACGGTGCCGGCCAGGCGTTCGCCCAGCACCGAGCCGATGCTGCTCAGCCAGGTGGACCGATAGGCTGACCGCTGCCGGGCCGTGCGGAAGGCGTCGCCGGCGAGCCCGCCGGGCAGCACCGAGTTCAGGAATGAGGCCTCGTAGCATTCGACGAGGGCGCCACCCCGGGGGAGTTGCATGTCGAATCCGTTGGAGACCAGCCGCCAGCGTTGAGCTTGGGCTGCGGTCCCGAGCAGCCCGAGTCCCAGTGCTGCGGCAACCGAGGAAACCGTGAGTGCTTCTGCTCCCGCGGTAAAGGGTGCGGTGCCGAAGGTCTGCACCAGGTAGTAGATCAGCACTGCGGCGCAGGTGGCCTGGAGAATCGCCAGCCAGATCCGGCGCGTCATTGTTGAGGAGTCACAGTTGAGGAGTCATGGTTGGGGAGTCATGGTTGGGGAGTCACGGTTGGGTGGTCACTGCCGGGGCGGCAAAGCCAACAGGTCCCGGTGACCAATGGTCAGGCGTAGTGAGCCCTCCGCGGCCTGGGCACTCCGACGAGATAGCCATTGCCCCACGTCGTCGGCAAGGTCGGGGTCTTCTTCAAGAATGGCGGCGGCCCGGTCGTTGAGGAACCGCTCAATGAGTTGGCCATGATCGGCTGTGAGGTGCCACGGTGTTTCGACGGTGCTGACGGTGAAGCCAGCCTCGGCGAGGAACCCGGCGGTGAGGTCAACGCCCCGTGGACCGGCGCGGCCTCCGCGATTCTGGTGGGTGTTGAAGGTGTCGTTGAGCAAGTCGTCAAGGGGATCCGCGGGTTGAATGCTCATGACCCCGGTGACGCTGAGGCTGAACAACGCGGCAGTCTTCGTTTCAGCCAGGGCGGAGCACAGGGCCCGGAGTTGCGCCGGGGTGAGCAGATCCAGCAGGGCCGAGCAGGTGACGAACCGGGGTCCGTCCTCCGGGGTCGCTTCGCCGAGGATCCGCCCGAGGTCTTCAATCCCGGCAATCATTGCTTCGGTGCCGGTGACGCCGTCAACCGGGGGAGCGCTCAGCGTGTGCTCCAGCAGGCCAGGGTCGTGGTCAATCAGGATCCAGTGCTGGGACAGTGACGGTTGAGACAGTGACGATTGAGATAGCGACGGTGAGGACAGCGACGGGTGGGACGGGTTCAGCTGCGGGGCCAGCCACGCCTGGTTGGCTCCGGTACCCGCTCCGAGGTCGAAAATCCGGATTGTCCGGGCGTCGTCGTCGTTGGGCAGCCTACCCTCGGTGAGAAAAGCCTGCAGCCCGGCGATGAGGGGCCGGCTGGCCTGCCGGGCGGCTTCGTCCGCGGGGCGACGCAGCGCGAGCCAGTCGCTGCTGATCGGACGGAGTGCATCGGGGTCTGCTGCGGTCACTGATGGATGATGTCCAGAAGCATTGTCGCGGTGTTGGCCCATGTCGGCAGTGTATCGCGACGGCGCAGGGCGGCGTCCCGCCAGGATTGGCGTAAGGCCTGGTCGGTGAGCCAGACCCGCAGCAGCCTGGCTAGCTCGTCTGGATGGTGGGGGTCGACGACGCCGCCAGGCAGCATCCCCGAAGCACGATCAGGGGCAGAACCGGTAATGCCTACGGTGTCGCCGGCGAGGGCCTCGACGGCGCCGGTGCCAGCGCCCACCACACCGGGCACCCCGCGGGCCAGTCCCTCGGTGACCACCATTCCGAAAGTTTCAGCTACCGAGGGCAGGAGTAACAGGTCAGTCTGGTCCCATTCGGCGTCTAGCCCTGACCCCTGCAAAACCCCGGGAAACGTCACCCGGCCAGGTTCGAAGCGGCCGGCGAGGTCCTTCAGCACCGTTACGTGGGAGCTGCCCTGAGGGCCTGCACCGCCCACAAAAGCGGCGGTCCACGGCAGGTCGGCAACCTCGGCGAGCGCAGTCAGCACCATCGTGTGGTTCTTCCGGGGCGTCAGGGACCCCAGCATCAGCAGGTGCGGGGGAGTGCTCCCCGCGGCGACCGCCGCGGGTTCGGTTCCAGGAGGCGCCACGTGCACCCGGTCCAGCTGGTAGCGGCGGAGCAGGTCGTTCCGCGCCCACCTGCTGGTGCAGATCACACCGCTGGCTGACTGCAGTGCTGCTTCCTCGGATGCGGCGAAAGCGGCCATTTCCTGTTTGGAGAGACCGGTTTCCGCGGGTAGTGGGAGATGTAGCAGTACCCAGACGGTGGTTCCGGCGTCGACGGCTGCGCGGATCGCCTCGGGTGCTGCGGACGCGATAATCCCATCGACCAGGACCACCGGCTCCTGGCGGAGCGCAACTGCCAGCGCCTGATGGTCCTCCGGTGAGGCATTCGGCCAGTCGCCGCGTACCGGGGAGCTGGCGACGAGATGTCCGGCTTCACCAATCGCGGCGGCCAGGTGGTCGTTGTAGATGGTGCCGCCGCTGATTCCGCCCAGACCGCCCGGAATCACCAGACCCAGCTCCATGTCGTGACTAGCCCGGGACGTCTGCTGCGGTGAAGTCCGCCGAGTAGCCAGCCCACGCGTCCGGGTGTTCGCGGAGCACCACGTCCAGCCCGGCGAAGAGCGACGTGTCGAAGCGTCCACTGAGCTCGTCGGAGATGTAGCGGGCAACGGCTTCGGTGGTGGAAAGGACGCCGTCGAAGTCGGGATGCTCATCAAGGTTCTTGTACCGCAGGCCGTCCAGCACCTCGCCGAGCATGGCGGTTGCTTCGCCGATGTCGATCACCACGGCATGTTCCGTCAGTTCACGACGCCGCCACGTCACCTCCACCACGAGTGTGGCGCCATGCAGTCCCTGGGCTGGGCCGAAGAATGGGTCGGGCAGGCTGTGGGCGATCATCACGTGGTCGCGGACGGTCAGGCGGTACATGGATCTCCTCGAGGTAGGGCTGTCGGCGGCGCCGTACGGGTCTAGCTGGGGGATTCGTTGGCGCCCGGGTAGGTGATCACATGGCACAGGGCGGGCAGGGCGCCGCTGGAGAGGTCGCGCATCACGTTGGGAAGGTCTTCGAACGGAGAGGTTCCGCTTAACAGGGCATCGAACGCTGGATCCTTGAGGGCGTCCAGGGCGACTGCGAGCCGGTCCTGGTGGGTTCGCCGGGCTCTGCGCGGGGCAGCAATGGCTCCCACCTGGCTTGCCCTGATGCTGAGCCGTCGGGCGTGGAAATCGGCACCCAGCGGTACCTCGGGCACGTCGGTGCCGTACCAGGACATTTCGATCACCTCGCCTTCGTCGCCGAGGAGGCCGAGCCCCAGCGCCAGGCCGGCCGCCGTGGAGGAGCAGTGGAACACGATGTCACAGTCACCTAGAGCATCGTTCGGGGGCACCCAGTCGATCCCCAACTGTTGTGCAAGGTCAGCGCGGGAGGGGTCCGGGTCCACCAGTTGGAGTCGGTCCAACGGGAACCGCCGCAATAGTGTCGCCACCACCGCGCCGATCATGCCACCGCCGACGACGGCGATCCGGTCGCCGATGCATGGCCGGGAATCCCAGAGGGCGTTGACCGCCGTCTCGACGGCGCCAGCCAGCACGGCGCGCTCACTCGGGACGCCGTCGGGAATCACGGTGAGGGCGGAAACCGGGACCACGTACAGGTCCTGATGGGGGTAGAGGCAGAAAACCCGCTGGCCCACGAGGTCGGCAGGTCCGTCGTCCACAACGCCAACCGATAGGTAACCGTACTTCACTGGGCCGCCGAAGGTGCCCTCCTGGAAAGGGGCCTCCATCAGGGCGGCCACCTCGGGTGGGATGCGTCCGTCGTGGACCAGTGTTTCGGTGCCCCTGCTGATTCCCGAATACAGGGTGCGGACCAGTGCATGGTCGGGTTCCAGCGCCGGCAGGGGGGCCGTACGTAGTTCGCCGTGGCCGGGCTTGATGGTCCAGTACGACTGGCTGTGCTCAGAAGAAGTGCTGTCCATAACTTGATTATGCCCTGCGAGCCCAATGCGGGTTCCCAACCTTTTGCCAAAGTTCGTCAGTAAGCTGGGCACATGATTACTGTCAAGGGAACCATCAGCACACCCCTCTCGCCGTCAAAAGCTTTCGCCTTTCTCTCCGAGTTTGAGCACACCAGCGAATGGGATCCAGGCACTCCAGTGGTCGAGAAGCGGTCCATCGGCCCCGTGGCTGTTGGCCACCGATACCATGCTGAGGCGGAGTTCCGCGGAAAGCGTCAGCCGATCGAGTATGAGGTAACCGAACTGCGCGAAGGCCACATCAAGTTGCGCGGAGAAAACAAAACACTGGTCTCGTTTGATTCCATCGACGTCGTCCCTTCGGGGTCGGGCAGCGACGTTACCTACACCGCAGAGTTCGAGTTGAAGGGCTTTCGCCGGATTGCTCAGCCCTTCGTGAAGCCAGCGTTGAACTCCTTGCGTGACCCTGCATTGAATGGTCTGCGGGACAAACTGAACTCGCTCGTCTAGTTCGACAGGCAAGCCAGTGGCGCAGATAAGTCGGCGGGCCAGATTCGATGCGTCGGCCGCCGTCCTGGGCTCGATCGGCGTCGGCATTGTGTTGCTGGCAGTGAACAATTCCTACACGGTGACCAACCTGGCGGCGGTGGTGGCTGGACTGACGCTGGTGACGGTGGCCGCGCTGAGTGTAGTGCGACGTCAACCCTCCTATTCGGGACCAGCTGACCGCGTCACGCTGTTCCGGGCGGTGCTTGCGGGTGGGTGCGCCACCATCGTGGTGCTGTCGTTCTGGGGTACGGTTCCCACCCGGTCCTGGTGGTTGGTGCTGCTGGCTACGCCGGCAGTGCTGCTGGACGCTGTAGACGGGGCGGTGGCCAGACGGACCGGCACAGCCTCCAAAGCAGGCGCTCGCCTCGATATGGAAACTGATGCCATCCTGCTGCTGGTACTCTCCGTCCCCGTCGCCATGACCGTCGGCTGGTGGGCGCTGCTGATCGGGCTGATGCGGTATCTGTATGTCGCTGCGTCTTGGTTCCGTCCGGCACTCAGGCGTGAGCTGGAGTTCAGCCAATTTCGCAGAGTTGTAGCCGCCACCCAGTCAGTGGTGCTGGTGGTAGTGCTTGTCCCGCTGGTGCCGGTGGCGTTCGCGACGTCGTTAGCTGCGGCCGCGCTCGCGTTGCTGTGTCTGTCGTTTGGACGGGACGTGGTGGCGTTGGAACGGAAGGCCGCCCTGGGGGCAATCTGACCTGGCGGAACGGCAGCAGTTTCCCAAAGCCGCTGCGAAACCTTGACAGGGCGCTGTAGCACAAAGCATGCTTAGATTGTTGCCCCAGTCCCCGGCAGCCCGTCCAATAAATGGCTGCTATCAAGGGGACAGTTCACATGATTTCGACGGGTAACCGGCGTCAGATCCATGTTCAGGATCCGCAGAGACTGCGTGCCTCGACAATCGCATTAGGCTCCCGGGCGCATTCAGCATGCCCGATGAAGGCTCACTCGCTAGCACCAATTGTGAGTATTTGCTGCGTACTGGGCGATTAGTCCGGGCAAACAGACACCACACCACGCACGGAAGGCGGATCAGGGGTGGAAAGCTATCGGAAAGCCTGGACAACGGTCTGGAGTATCGTGCTGGCGGTTGGCCTGGCGGCGTTCCTGGGAGGAATAGTGCTGGTCCTGGTGCTGGCGTTGTTCGCCGCGGCCACCTTCCCACCGGTCATCTCTTGGTGTTACCGGCTCCTGGGAAAGCCACACCGCGTTCCTGATTCGCCCGCAGCCACCGCCGTGCGGCACGACAACACCACCGCCCTGTGGCACGACAACACCACCGCCCTGTGGCACGACAGAACGGCCGCCTCTCGCAGACCTGAACCGGCCCTCTTTTCCCAGCCGGTCCGCCAGCTCAGTGAGGCTGACCTCTGCCGGATCTGGCGTTGCACCTACCTCGTGGTGATCCGCGCCAGCACAGCGCATGACTTGAACCGGTTAGGGACCCTGCGCGGAGACTGCCTGGATGAACTAGAGCGCCGCGACCCGGCAGCCTTCGCAGCGTGGGTGAAATCCGGTGCTCGCGCCTCTGGAGACCCCGAAAAGTTTTTCGCCCCCACACTAAAAAACCCCCGCAAGGGCGCTGTCTAGGCGGCCTCTAGCGGCTGCCCACATACCGAATTTCCGCTAATCAACAGGATCCCCTGAAAGGAAGAATGGTTATGGACTACAAGAGCTTGATTTCACCGGAAGACCCGTTTCCCGTTGACCTCACCAGTCTCGATGACACAGAGGTCCAAGTACTGAACAGCCGGATACACCGGGCACTCGAAACGGAGTTCCGGGCTTTTGGTACGTCCGACCCGAAAACGGAATGCCGAAAAGAATTCCTGACCGAAGAACTCGACCGGCGTGACGCCGCGACCATGACCGCCGCCACCAAGGTTGTGCACGCCGTGGGGCTTAGATGGTTATAGTCCGGTTTAACAGGGCTTCTGCCACTTCGTGGAGATTCCGCTGGTTGGCCCGTGCGTAGTGTCGAATACGATGAAATGCCTCGTTTGTGTCAACGTTTTGGAGGTGGGCGATCATGCCCTTGGCTTGCTCGATGGGAATTCGGCTGTTGAGAGCCTCCTGCAACTGCTCATTGACGACCTCCGATTCCCGGACCAGGCGTTTTTGCAGAATGCCGATGGTCGACACGTCAGCCAACGCCTGTCCGATCGCTACGTCCTCTTCGGTGAGTTCTCCGACGTCGGTCCGGAACAGGTTCATTGCCCCGATAGTTCTGCCGTGTAGACGGAGCGGGAAGGCGTGAACCGAACGAAATCCCTGTGATGTCGCCGCGTCCCTGAACTCAGGCCAGCGGTCCTTGGTTCCCGCGATGTCGCGGATGGTCACCGGGACCCCAGTGGTGTAGCACTCGATACAGGGCCCGGCACCGGATTCCTGCTGGAGCACCTCAACCAGTTGGCTTTCTTCGCTGGTGGATGCCAGCACCTGGAGCACCCCATCCGGGCCAGCCAGCATCAACCCAGCGGCCGTGGCATCAAGCAACTCGACGGTCTGCTCAACCAACGTGTAGAGCAGGTCCAGCACGTCGTAATCACCGACCAGGGTGTCGGCAATTTTAACGAAGGCAGCGCTGACCCGGCTAGACCGGGTGGCCATGTCCATACCACGATGTTATCAAGTTCCCGTTGTTTCCATCAGAGCATAGAGGGGGTGAAATCTATTCGCCTACCCAACACGTCGTCCGAGGTTTGGCGGAGGGTCAGCCCGTTGGCGAATGCGTGGCCGCGCAGGATCAGCAAAGCATCGGCGGCCGTGCCGCCAGTCTGCGCCAGCACCATCCCGGTAGCCTGATGAATTTCCCGGCGGGACATCCATGAATAAGACCGGTGTTCGCCGTCGTCGGGGTCTGACGCAAGGATGCTACGCAACAAAGTCCAGGCCGCACCGTCGGCGAGGGATCGCGCCGTTGCAAGATCAGATCGACTCAGGGGACCCGGACTGGTGCAGTACAGTTCGACCACCCCAATGTCCATGACGCCGATAGCCAGCGGGAAGATGAAGAGGGCCTGTGCGTCTGTTTCCAGCAAAGCATTACCGAATACTGGCCAGTTGCTATGGGAGTCTGAACGCACCCGGGGAACGAGCACCGGTGCCCGGGAACGGATGGCAGTCCACCGTGGACCTTCACCCAGATCGAACTGCAGTTCATCCAGCCGGGCCGCGAGGGCATCGCTCGCCCATAAAGTGGTTTCCTGTAGCGATCCGCCGAACGCGGACAGGGCGGCTCCGGACACCGGCAGTGCGTCGATAAACGAAGTACCTACGGTGGAACACACTTTTTCCAGCGCGGATGCCGTTCCATCAGCCATTGGTCCACACCAATCCAAACGTGCACGACGTCGCGCCAGCAAGGGAGGGTGCCTGTGCACCCGGGGCGCGCAAAGCGGACAGCATCCTCCTCGCCCTTCCTCACGGCCGCCGACTCCCAGGGCAGTAGGGCAAACCGTGCCGAACTTGAAATTCCTCTAATTTTAGACGCATTTGATGCAGCAGGAATAGATGTCACCGAACACGCGTCCGTGCACTGATCCGCGTACTATTCGCCAGACCTTGCGTACGCGGAGAGTGGAAAACAAGTAGTCCTACGTAGGATCCGCGAAAAGTCAGGTAGGTGCCACTCATGTGCGCGGGCCAGGAAGTTCCTAGATTGGGCCTTGTCAGCATCTACATTTTAGTTGAAGGCCTCGAAGATGACTCAGTCAGTAGATTTCGCTGTAAGTCGGCCCATCGTCGATGAACCGACAGTCATTCCATGTCGTCTCACTATCCAGATCATCGGAAGCCTCATCGTAAGGCGCGGTGACACAGTGCTCAACGCGCGGCAGCTTGGCGGACCTAAACCCCGGCAGATCCTGGAGCTGCTTCTCCTGCAGGTTGGACATCCCGTGTCCAAAGATCGGCTGATTGAGCGCCTTTGGGGAGGAAACTCGCCAGCAGAGCCGTTAGCGACCCTCGAAAGCTACATCAGCGTTCTTCGTCGTAACATTCAACCCGGCGCGGGAAAGGCTGGGCCTTTGCGGACCGTTGGGGGCGGGTATGTCATGGATCGCGAGCTCGTTGACCTCGACCTCGATCTCTTTGCCTCGCGTCTAAAGGCGGCACACCGATGCACTGACCCCGCGGGGGCCTACGAATTGCTGTGCACTGCACTGAGTCTGAACCACGCACCACTGTTTGGCGATGAGCTTCGGCCCGCATGGGCAGACGAGGAACGCGCGCTCCATGCGGCACGGGTTGCCGAGGCATGCGTCCTCGCCGCCGAGGCTGCGGCATTCCTGGGAAGAGCTGCCGAGTCCGTGACCTGGGCAAAACAGGCTTTGTCAGCAGACCTGCTGAATGAACGTGTCTGGACTGCGCTCATCCTCGGATTAGAACAGAATGCGCAGTTTGCGGAAGGACTGCAATGTTATGAACAATGCCGGCAGACCTTCGCCCGGGAACTGGGCTGTGCTCCGGCTTCCGTCCTGCAGGACGCTTACGCTCGGCTTCTTCGCGCAACAGCATCCGGGGAGGATGAGCTGGGACCGCTTTTGTCGGCCATCCTCGTCCTTCATCGCCAGCTTTCGGACCGTTTGGAGACGAACACTTTAGGTACGGTGCAGTCGACGCCCTCTGTTCGGAGCGCATTGATGGACGCCCGCAACATCAGGGACGCCCGCGAAATCATCACGTCATTCCTGATCCGCGCGACGCCAACGGCCTAGGGTCTTTCAAACGACCTCGAATACACGGCTGCTAGCTCGTGGGGTGATCAACCGCGTGATTGTTGTTGCGACGCGGCGTCCGGTACCGCGTGAATCCGCCACGAGGCAGTGTGCTCAGCGCCGGGCTGCAGCACCACAAGGTTGGTTCCGGAATTGAAGGCGTCCGGCGGACAGGCCATGGGCTCGACGGCGAGTCCCCGCCTGCTACCCGCAGGATCCATCGGCAGGTCACCGGTGTGGACTTGCACCCAAGGTAGATCCCGGCCAAACGAGACTGCCGCCCCGCGCCCGTCCGCCCCGGTCACGCTCACGGTGGCCAGGTCGTCGTCGTACTGGATATTAGTGAATGCGTGATCGAGGAAAGTAGAACGGATCTGCCGCGGTGTACGGAAATCGAAGTCACCCGAGACAGCCGTGCTGGATGTGGGAATCAGCCGATCAGGCGTTACCTCGAGCACGGTGGAGGCGGGCAGGGTCAGGGTCCATTCATCCACGAGGCCGTCACCAGCGAGCAGATACGGGTGAGGTGCCACGCCGTAGGGTGCAGCATCCGGGCCGGTGTTTAGAGCGGTGACCGAGGTGGTGAGACCACCGTCGTCGAGCGTGTACGTTACCTCGACCGTAAGCCGGAACGGGTACCCCTCCTGCGGGACCACGGTCGCCCGAAGACGAGCCGACGAGTCACTCTGCTCGACCGTCTCCCAGTCTTCCCAGGCGAGGAGCCCATGGAGGGCGTGGCCGCGCTCAGGCTCGGAGAGGCCGAGCTGGTGGTCGGCACCGCCGAACGGGTAGCTGCCGTTGACCACCCGGTTGGGCCATGGGACCAGGATCGCGCCGCGGTAGCTGGGGCGGATCTCGTCGGCGCCGTAGGAGCGGATCAGCTCGCGGCCGCTGAAGCTCAGCTCGCGCAGCGACGCTCCAACGCTGACGACGACGGCGGTGTACCCGCCGTGCCGCAGGCTGAGTTGGCGTCCGGACAGGGGAGTGGACTCGGCATGATCCATCATGAACCTTCGGGTAGTTCCAGTTCATCGTTGACGCTGAGGCACTCGGAGTCTTGCGCCACCACCGACACAGCCACGCCCAGATCAACCAGAATGGTGCTCGACGCCACGACGTTCGGATCAAACAGCACTTCCACTGCCGGGTCGCGGCCATAGGTGGTGGCGCGCCACACCTCGGCCTCTTCCTGAATGATCCAGTCGACGCCGTTGACTGACGCGCAGGACTCGGTGGTGGGCCCCGGGATTGCTACCCCGCAGCGCAGTACCACCTGCGAAGGATCCCCCCACGCGGCGGTGGCCTGGCTGTTGGTCTCGCGCAGTTCATTCTCCGCGACGAGCTCCGGAAGGGATACCATCACCGACGCGCATTCGGGGTTGGCGGCGTCGGCAGCGGCCTCCACCCCAACGATCGGCGAGCAGGCCGTCAATCCGAGGACGACGACGGCGAGCGGGGCTAAGAGACGGAAGGCACGCATGGTTCCAGTTTAGTAGCCAGCGCTCAACCCGTTGCGCCTCTCAGCTGCCTCCCACGGTCGATGGTTAGGATGAGGAGCTATCTTACGTCAGGGAGAATCCGTCGTGTCACCTAATCTCGAAGAACCCTTCCAGCAGAGCGCTCGCAAGAGGCGCCGCCCGCTGCGGGTTGTCCTGTTCGCTGTGCTCGCCATGGTGCTGGTGGTTGCGCTGGCTGTGGGTGGATACTTATTCAGTCTGGCTAATGCCTACAACTCGCAGGTCACAACCATCGAAGAAGTATTTCCGCAGGGCTCGGATCGTCCTACTCGAACCGCAGCAGCCGAGGGAGCTCAGACCATTCTTCTGCTCGGCAGCGACGAAAATGGTGGTAGCGGAGAGACGGAGAATCTCCCGGGCGTGCCCAACGAGGGACGCTCCGACACCATGATGTTGATGCATCTCCCAGCCAACCGTGAAGGCGTGTACGTCATGTCGATCATGAGGGACACCTGGACGGATATTCCCGGGTATGGAGAGCACAAGATCAATGCGGCCACAGCCTTTGGGGGAGTGCCACTGTTGGTGCAGACCCTTGAAGGCATGTTTGATGCGCCGATTGATCACGTCTCTATCATCGATTTCGAGAGCTTCACCGGTCTTACTGAGGCGTTGGGCGGCGTCAGCGTTAATAACGAGATCGCCTTTCAATCGCGCGGCGCGGATGGCGAGTTCTTCGAGCAGGGCGAGATCAATCTGCAGGGCGAATCGGCGCTCAAGTTTGTTCGCGAGCGCTATGCCTTTACCGACGGCGACTTTCAGCGGGTGAAGAATCAGCAGCAGTTCATCAAGGGTGCGATGGGCAAGCTTCTCGCCGCTGAGACGCTCACCAATCCGTTCAAGATTTACGAGATTGTGGATCAGGTGTCCCCATATTTGAGCGTCGACGAGGGGCTGGACGCTGCGACGGCCGGCGGTCTGGCGCTGTCGTTGAGGAGTATTCGCGGTAATGATGTGCAGTTCTTCACGTTGCCAAACCTGGGGATCGGCACGTCCGCCGATGGGCAGTCCATCATTCTGAAGGACGACGCCGCAATCGCGGAAATTGCCGAAGCCCTGGACACCGATACCTTGGGCGACTATGTCCAGACCGCGGCACAGTAGAATTAGGGCCCATGGGATTATTGATGCGCCGTGCCTTCGCCGGTCTAGCCGCGGCCTCGCTTTGTGTGGGAGCTGGTGTGGGCGTGGCTCACGCCGACCTTATCGAGCCGCCGTTGCCCGTGGCGCCGATTGCGCCCTCACCGGCTCCGGCACCCACTACCCAGCAGCCTGCGCCCACAACGCCTGCACCGCGGCCTGCACCCGAACCGGAGCCTGTACCGGAGCCTGTACCGGCGCCGCAGCCGCAGCCGCAGCCCGAACCTGCTCCGCAGGAGCCCGCGCCTGAGCCAGCTCCGCCGGAGGATCCTGCCCCGGCTGTTGATCCTGCAACCGGATTCACCATCGACCCGGTCACCGGCTATCCCATTCACCCGCCCACAGGTTTCCTGATCGAGCCCGGCACCGGCAATCTCATTGACCCGACCACTTTCGTTTACACGGACTTCCGATGGATTGCGGCCACCGGCACAGTCATCGATCTGAGCGAGCAGTCCGAGACTGAAGAACCGGAAGCGACTGAGGAGCCGGAGGCGAC
The DNA here is from genome assembly GCF_054511125.1 of Arthrobacter sp. TMN-50. Lineage (NCBI taxonomy): Bacteria > Bacillati > Actinomycetota > Actinomycetes > Micrococcales > Micrococcaceae > Arthrobacter > Arthrobacter sp. TMN-50. Next base: position 69,357 of record NZ_JBTNDG010000011.1, read on the forward strand.
ACCCGAACCGGAAGAGACTGAGCCGGAAGAGACAGCCTCTCCAGAGCCGACGGCAACCGAACGTCGTACCGCGACCCCCACCCCGTCGTCGACGCCGTCATCCACCCCATCGGCCGCAGCGCTGAGCGAAGCAAGCACCACGTCCGGGGAAAACTCGATTGGTTCCAGCCCCATCACCCGGGTCTTGGTCATCCTGGCGCTCGTCGGTCTGGGAGTGCTGTATTACGCGAAGCTCCGCGGCGCCAGTTCTGCGAGTCCAAAGCTCAAGAAGTAGCTGCAATCCGGGCCCTTGGTTGCCTGAGGTCTACAATTGACATTGATCACGCTTGATACGAAGCAGCCTAGACACGTTGGGGTGTACGTTGCGTATTTTATTGCTGACGCATTCTTATGCCCCGGAGCACAGCCCGCCGCAGAGAAGGTGGACACAGTTCGTTCGATCGTTCCGCGCCGCTGGCTGGGACGTCGACGTCGTCACGCCCGTAGCGCATGCGCCGCACGGTCGTCGGACGCTGCCCCGCAGCGTAGCCGGAGTACCTTTTCTTTGCGCCCGGGGCGAATACGGCGAACGGATCCGGAGAGTTCCCTTCCTATGGCACCGCAATACGCGGCTGGGCCGGCTGAGTAACCACCTTCTCTCGGCCGCGTGCAGCATTCCTGCAGCCTTCATGTCGAAGCGGCCCGACGTCGTCGTCGTCACGGTGCCCAGTCTTCCTATTCTTGGCGCAGGGTTTGTGGTGGCCCGGATGCTGAAGCGTCCGTTGGTGGTGGATATGCGTGATGCGTGGCCTGATATCGCGCGGGATGCGCGGCTGGTGCGGGGCAGTGCGAAGGGCGTTGTCGAGCGGATCATCATGGCCATCCAGGATCGGGCCGACCTTGTGGTGACGGTGACCCACGGCTTTGCCCGGACGCTGCGTGACCGGGGGCTGCGGAACGTGGCTACGGTGACCAACGGCGTCGACCTGCGCGGTTTGGACAAGCTCCCGCCGCCACCGCTGGAATCTGACCGTCTCGAGGTGCTCTACCTGGGGAACCACGGGGAGAGCCAGCGCCTGGATGTTCCTATCAGGGCGGCAGCGTTGGTGGGTCACCAGATGCGGCTGACGATGGTGGGCAACGGTGTGCAGAGGCCCGGGTTGGTGCGATTGGCTCACGAGCTGCAGGCGCCGGTGGAGTTCCATCAACCGGTGCATGGGCCCGCGGTGATGGATTTCTATGACCGCACGGATAGCTGCATCGTCTCGCTCCGCGATGACTGGAAGTCCTTCGAGACCACCATTCCTTCCAAGACCTACGAGGTTCTGTCTTTGGGCCGGCACGTCACGGGAATTGTGTTGGGTGAGGCTCGGAAGATTCTCGAGGATGCCGAGTCAGGTCACGTCGTTGCTTCCTCTCCCGAGGAAGTCGCAGAGCTTTGGCGGTCGCTGCTGGCCGACCGATCCTTGCTGCAGGTGAACGGTGCCGGGCGGGCGTGGGTAGAGAACAACGCTGACGTCGAGGCCTTGGCGCAAGCTTATATCGATCTTTTGGCTGAGGTCGCGGGAGGTCCGCACCGGTGAGGCTAGCCTCGGTGCTGCGCAATGCGCGGTTGTTAAGTGTGACGGCTTTCCGTCATCTGGGAGATGACCCATTCCTGCTTTTGCTGCAGGTGTCGCGGAGGCTGCCCGGCGGACTGGTGTATCGAGGAGCGGGGGTGGCGGCTCGCGTGAATGGCAGGCCGGCGGTTCAGTCTGTGGCGGCGCACCTGCGCGGGGACCAGTTGCGCGCTCAAGCGGTACTGCAGGTAGCCCTTGATGGCGGTGGTTCTGCTTCGCAGGCAGCTTTGCTGGCAGATGTTGCCCTCATCGCTGGGCATCCGTCGCTGGCTGAGGAGTTTCTCCACCAAGCACAGTTGACCGGAACCTCGGATGTGAGCAGAACCGTTGCCCGGAAGCGATGGTACGACGGGGATATGAGCGGCGCCATTGCGGCACTCCAGTCAGCCGGGCACCATGGCGCAGCAGAACGGCTTGAATCAGAACGGCGGGTCTTTGCGGGCTGGACGCCAACTCTCAACGAGGTGAACGGGTATGTGCCCCAGGACCGCACGGTGCTTCATGTCCTGACCAACTCACTGCCGCATACCGGTAGCGGCTACGCACAGCGGTCGCATTCAATCCTGAAAGCACAGCACGACGCCGGGTGGACCGTCCATGCTGCCACCCGGGTGGGTTACCCGGTGCAGGTCGGAAAGCTCTTTGCGGCTGACATCGACACCATCGATGGGGTGTCCTATCACCGGCTGCTTCCGGCAAAGCTAGCCAAAGGCTTTGATACCCGGCTGCAGCAGCAGGCCGACCTACTCCTTGCGCTGGCGTTACAGGTTCGGCCGGCCGTGTTACACACCACTACGCACTTCGTTAATGGTGTAGTCGTTCGCGAAGTTGCGAGGGTCTTGGGCATCCCTTGGGTGTATGAGGTGCGCGGTCAGTTGGCTGACACCTGGGCGTCAAGTCGAACTGATGCGGCAAAGCAGAGTGAACGCTATAAGCTCTTCAGTGAAAGTGAAGCCCAGGTTATGCAAAGTGCCGGCCTGGTGGTGACGTTGGGCGAGGCTATGAAGCAAGATATCTCAAGCAAAGGGATAGATGGAGACAGCATTTTGTTGTGCCCCAACGCGGTCGGGGACGAGTACCTCGAGGAACCTATGGACTCCGGCCGTGCACGAGAGCTCCTGGGTCTCCCGGTTGACGGCGTCTTTGTCGGCACAGTAAGCAGCATTGTTGATTACGAGGGACTCGATGACCTGCTACGCGCCTTTGCCAAACTAGCGCCGGAACGTCCCGGACTGCGGTGCCTGATTGTCGGAGATGGGGCTGCTTTGCCTTCGCTCAAAGCGTTGGCTCTGGAGTTGGGCGTATCCGGTTTGATCACCTTCACGGGCCGGGTGCCTCGGGAAAAGGCTCGGCTACATCATATGGCCATTGATATTTTCGTTGTGCCGCGGAAGGACCTTGAAGTCACTCGCTCGGTGACACCATTGAAGCCAGTCGAAGCAATGGCCTGCGCGCGGGCAGTTGTGGCTAGCGATCTGCCCGCACTCCGGGAAATCGTTTCAGCTGAAACCGGAGTGCTGGTGCCACCTGGCGATGTGTTGTCCCTTGCCGCAGGGATTGCAAGTCTGATCGGTGACGGCGGTCGCCTCACCGCAGTGGCTGCGGTGCTCAGCGGGGGTGCCCGCACAGTGGTGCTGTCGAAGCGCACCTGGGCCGGGAACTCAACTGCCTTGCTAGATGCGTACTCTGACCTCAGGCGGCCGGCGTGATCGGCGGACCCAGCGAAGAGGGTCGGACTGGCTCGGTGCCGACCTCGGTAGACATTCGGTCTCTAACTCGGGTAGGGGCAAAACCTCCCTTTTTGGACTATTTGGTTGCCCTTTGGGATTACCGGCACTTCATCTTTTTCGATGCCAAGGCGAGCGTCCAGACGGGCAACAGCAAAGATCGTTTGGGTAGTCTCTGGCTCGTCCTGAACCCGGTCTTAAATGGGTTAACTTTTTACCTTATTTTCGGGGTGTTGTTGCAGGCCAGTCGTGGCGTGGAAAACTTCATTGGTTATCTGATTATTGGGGTCTTCCTTTTCCAGATGAGTAGCCGGGCCATTTCTACGGGTGCGCGGGCGATCCAAAGTAACCTCAAAGTGGTCCAAGCCTTCAACTTCCCTCGCGCCGCGCTTCTAATCTCAATCAATTTACGTGAACTTTTAGCAAGTATTCCTGTTGTGATCACCATGCTGGTGCTTATACTGCTAATAGATCCCGCTGAAGAGATTTCCTGGCTGTGGATTTTAGTCATACCTGCATTGCTTTTACAAACTATATTTAATCTCGGAGTTGGGCTATTCCTGGGACGGATTGTTTCGAAGGTGAACGATGTCGCAACCTTCGTCAGTTTCGCGATGCGAATTTGGATGTATGCCTCGTGCGTCATGTTTTCGATAACACTATTCGACCCCTATCCGGCGGTTCGATCCGCTATAGAAATGAACCCGCTGTACCAGGTTCTTACTATCGTTCGGCAGTCGGTTCTTTATAGTGAGGTTCCGTCTTGGGAGTCCTGGGCGATCCTCGCTGCCTGGGCTCTAGGTGCGCTGGCAGTCGGCATGACCTACTTCTGGCTCGCAGAAGAGACTTACGGCCGGGATGAGTGAACTTGAGTTTGTCTACGAAACCCCAACGGTCGTAGTCGATAACGTCAGCATGATCTACCGGGTGCCTACCACCGAAAAAACGGCTGTTGGCCTGTCCGGACTATCTGGATCTGTTCGGCGAACGATAGGCAGGAAACCTACAGTCGATGTTCAGGCGCTGAAGGAAATTTCTCTGGTTGTAGGCCGAGGGGAATCTGTAGGGATTATCGGCCGTAATGGGTCGGGGAAGAGCACATTGATGAGGTTAATCAATGGCAGAGTCCCCCCGACTTCGGGGGCAATTTATGCGTCGGCGCGTCCGACCCTTCTGGGCGTCAGTGCTGCGCTGGTACAGGATATCTCAGGGGAGCAGAACATCATGCTGGGTTGCTTAGCCATGGGAATGTCGAAGCAAGAAATCGCCAGCAAGTATCAGAGCATCCTGGAACTTTCAGGGCTTGAGAACTCCATCCATTTACCTATGCGAACCTATTCCTCGGGCATGGGGTCGCGACTACAATTCGCAATTGCGACTGCTGTAGACCCCGAGATACTACTGATAGATGAGGCATTAAACACCGGAGACGATCAGTTCAAGGGCCGGACTAAACAACGGATGAACGAACTCCGCGGTAAAGCCGGCTGTGTCTTTCTGGTCAGCCATAGCGAAGGCACCATCCGGGAGATGTGCAGTCGGGTAATTTGGCTTGAAGAGGGCGAGTTGGTTATGGATGGTGACCCTGGGGAGGTGCTCAAGTGGTACCGCACCTTTATCAAGCATCTGACCGGTGGTGACCGGGTCTCAGCTTTGAAAACGAAGCGGCGTATGATGAATGCCCTTGTGGTTCCGGAGCTCATTGCTCGCGAAACTGGGCGGAGAAGTACTGAATGACTGTGCCAGACATTCAACGAATCAGAACCGTGTTGTGGCATCTACGGCATGGAGGTCCAACAGCGGTAAAGGTCTGGCGTCACCGGGAAAACGCCTCACGGGGAGTTGTCACCGTGGACAATGCGCAGGGAGCCGAAGGAGCCTGGACCGGGCGTCGGAAGTCGCGGCGATTGATGTTCGCCGCCGCACAGCCTCCGACAGGTGCCAGCCCCCGACGGCGGGACATCCGCGCTGCAGTCATTCTGGATGAGTTTTCGGCGTTGGCATTCGCCTATGAATGGGAGACCATTGCCCTCACTCCGACGAACTGGCGGCGGGTGATCGCGGAGGAACAAATCGACCTGCTATTTGTCGAGTCTGCTTGGCATGGTAGCTCCGACGCCTGGAAATATCAGCTCTCCGGTTCTACAGGGCCCTCGGAGTCATTTAGAGAGCTAGTCAACGGGTTTCGAGAACATGGCACCCCGACGGTGTTCTGGAACAAGGAAGACCCACCGCATTACAAGGACTTCCTTTCAGCCGCGAGGCTTTTTGATCATGTGTTCACCAGTGATTCGAACAAGGTGGCAAGCTACATAGAGGATCTGGGTCACAATCGCGTTTCGACCTTGCCCTTTGCGGCACACCCCACCCTCCACAATCCCGTCCGACCCCGTAAAGGGTGGCATACACGCGATCTAGCCTTTGCAGGTATGTATTTTGCCCATAAGTTTCCCGAGCGCAGGGATCAAATGGACCTGCTATTGGGGGCGGCGGCGGAAGTTTCCACGTCCATGAACACCGGGTTGGAAATTTTCTCCCGCCAGCTGGGGGGAGCCGCGCAATACCAGTTTCCAGAGCATCTGCGGCAACGTGTAGTTGGATCCCTGCACTATACCCAGATGCTGACGGCATACAAGGCCTACAAAGTGTTTTTGAACGTCAATTCTGTAGTCGATTCTCCGAGCATGTGCGCCCGGCGGATCTTTGAGATCGCAGCATCCGGTACGCCGGTAGTATCTACTCGAAGTGCAGCAATCGAGGGTTTCTTTCCACACGGGGAGGTGTCAATTGTTGATACCCCCGAGCAGGCCCGTAGCGTGTTATCAGCGCTGGTGCGACAGCAGCCGCTGGGAGACCGCCAGGTCCATCGAGCGCAGCGCAGAATTTGGAACGAGCATACTTACTCCCATCGGGCAGAGGAAGTTCTGGCTGCTGCAGTGCCTACCAGGGTCCAGCGGGTTGCCTTGCCATCGCTGTCGGTACTGGTTTCAACTATCCGTCCGCATCAGCTGGATCATGTATTCCGCACCGTCACATCCCAGTTAGGGGTACGTCCAGAGCTTGTGTTACTGACGCACGGTTTTCGCGTGGACGCTGCAGAGCTCGACGAACTAAGTCGCAAATATCAACTTGAAGCGCTTACAATTCTGGCTGCGCCAGCCAGTCAAAGCCTTGGACAGTGTCTTAACGACTGCGTTGCTGCGGCAACCGGAGACATTCTGACCAAAATGGACGACGATGATTTCTACGGTCCGTATTATTTACTGGATCAATTACATGCACTGAACTACTCAGGGGCTCAGGTGGTTGGCAAACAGGCGCACTACATGTATTTGCAGACCCAGGACGCCACCGTGCTGCGGTTCGCCCACAAGGAACACCGCTTCACCAATATGGTGATGGGTCCTACTCTCATGGCTGCGGGCGACGTGTTCCGAAGTTTCCCCTTCGAGCAGCGAACCAGGGGGGAAGATACGGCCTTCCTTGGAGCGGTAACAGCGGCGTCCGGCGCTGTGTATTCGGCTGACAAGTTCAACTACTACCAACAACGCAACGGGACTGGCCACACTTGGCAGGTTTCCGATCAGGACATACTCGCCACAACAAATGTCGTTTTCTTCGGAAAACCTGACCGCCATGTATCCATCTAAGGGGACCAAATGAACAACATAAAAAAAATCGCGGTCATCGGGCTCGGCTACATCGGCCTACCTACCGCAGCAATTCTCGCTACTAATGGACTTGAAGTTGTTGGCGTGGACATTAAGCAAGAGAACGTTGATGCTATCAACCGCGGAGAGGTGCCATTTGTTGAACCGGACCTGAATATACACGTGGCAGGTGCAGTGAGTGTCGGATCTTTGACGGCGACAACTGTCACGCCGCCCGCTGACGCCTTCATTCTCGCCGTTCCAACTCCCTTCAACGCCGATAAGACGGCTGACCTTAGCTATATCGAAGCTGCGGCACGAGGTCTTGCGCCGCAGTTGCAGGGTGGAGAGCTCATCATCCTTGAGTCCACTTCGCCGCCGGGAACCACCCAGCACCTGGCCGACTATCTTGTTGGGCTTCGACCGGATCTAAGTCTCGACGGGTCGGACGGAAAGCCGATCCTGCATGTCGCTCACTGCCCGGAACGCGTGCTTCCCGGCCGGGTGATGATCGAGTTGGTGACCAACGACCGCATAGTCGGCGGGATTACCGATGAGTCAACTGAACTCGCTCGGCAGCTTTATCATGTGTTTTGTCAGGGCGACATCCACCTCACCGATGCCGCGACCGCCGAAATGGCAAAGCTCGTGGAGAACGCCTACCGCGACGTCAATATCGCCTTCGCCAACGAGCTGTCGGTCATTAGTGAAAAGGTCGGCGTCGATGTCTGGGAACTAATCGAGTTGGCTAACCATCACCCCCGTGTTGACATCCTCCAGCCCGGCCCGGGAGTGGGTGGGCATTGCATCGCCGTCGACCCCTGGTTCATTGTTTCAGCGGCACCCAACGAGTCCAACCTGATCCGGCAGGCCCGCGAAACCAACGATGCGAAACCTGCCTGGGTTATCGATCAGGTGAAGCTAGCGTTGAAGGATTCCAAAGGTAACGCGAAGGTAGCAGCCTTGGGTCTGGCGTTCAAAGCCAACATCGACGACCTACGCGAGTCGCCATCAGTAGGAATTGTGAAGCAGCTTAGTGCCGATCTCCCGACGCACACCATACTCGTGGCGGAGCCACACGTGGTGGAGCTTCCTAAAACGCTGTCGCACCTCGCCAACGTTCAGCTCGCGGAGACCGAGCAAGCCATCAGCGAAGCGGATGTAGTTCTACTCCTCGTAGACCATGACCAGTTCAGGGAAATGGATCGGTTGGCGTTGAAGGGCAAATCCGTAGTCGATACCAGAGGTATTTGGCGGTGACAGCCCTGCGCATCGGCGATCAGGCCCGATTGGAGGAGGATTATGCAGTTTGAAGATGAAGTGCGCTCGCAACCGATAGGCGCATTAGCTAGACGGTCGGGGTATCTGGCCAATATCGATCGATTCATTACTGAGCATGAAACGATGTTGTTACGAAGACGCCGTGATGCCAGTTCTATCCGATCGTTGGAGAAAGAACTGAGAGCTGTCCAACTGGGCAACACGAAGCTGCAACGTGACGCGAAAGCCCTACGCGAAGAAAATACGAAGCTAAGATCCAATCTCGCTGCGCTGCGGCAGTCGAAGCGTCTAAAAATCGGATCGGCAATCGTTACGCCAGCGCATGCAATAGCTCGTCTCTGGGTACGCCCGTTTCAGAAAATAGCGAATCCGGGGCAGCTGAAGCTTGCCGGCAGTACCGCCAAGGCACCCATATCTGCTGGGGCCTCGCCCACGTCAGTCCCCGCACTCACGCGACCTGTCGTTGTGCCCCCAGCACCGACAGTTCACACACGAGCAGCGCCAATTCCGGCATCGGGGTCGCCTTCAGACCGTGCTGAGGAGCTTCGCAACAAGGTGCTGGACCAGCCGTCCAAATCAAATGTCTACAACTTGCTCGCCCATCTCTATTTCGCTGGCGGCAGCGTCATTGAACCTGCCGAGCTGATTGAAATGTATTCGGACATTCTCACTGAGCTCAGTCCGAAAGAACGGCAACTGATTGATGCGGTGTCGGGACTGGACAGGCTTATAAAGCATCCGACTGTGCTACCGCCTAGGCAGGATACGCCGGGCTACCAGACTGAGCGGGGAAGGATTCTTTACTGCGCGCATAGCGTTTCACCTTACAATTCGAACGGTTATTCGACTCGCACCGCTGGCCTGATCAAAGGTTTGACCCAAGCCGGGTCCAGTATCGTTATCGCTGCCCGGCCCGGATATCCCTGGGACATCAAGACTGACGTCGCACCGAGGTCTACCTCGAGCTACAGCGAATCCATTGACGGAATCGACCACTTTTTCAGTCAGGGTCCAACCTGGACCCAAGGACCCCTTGACTACTATATTCAGCAGGCAGCGGACAGCTACGTGCAGGTAGCCATGCGCAATCGTGTCGAGCGGATCCATGCGGCATCAAATTACGTGACTGCTTTACCCGCGCTGATTGCCGCGCGACGGCTCGGACTTCCCTTCAGCTATGAGGTTCGGGGACTGTGGGAGATCACTGAGTCCTCGACGAAGGCGAACTGGGATCAATCAGACCGCTTCGACTTCTCAAAAAAAATGGAAACATTTGTTGCGGTAGAAGCCGACGTGGTGTTTGCGATTACCGGTCAGGTGCGGAACGAGCTCGCTCGACGGGGGGTTCAACCCGACAAGATTTCAATTCTTCCGAATGCCGTCGACACTGACGACTTTTGCGACATTGCCCCCCACGGGCCGACCAGACAGCGGCTCGGGATTCACGGGGACGTCCCTGTGATCGGATATGCGGGCAGCTTGGTGGATTATGAAGGTCTGACCACCTTGCTCGAAGCATGTCGTCTAATGAAGTCAGAGGCTATTGATTTCCGCCTCGTAATAGTCGGTGACGGTGCCGCGCTGCCAGCGCTAAAATCTCGGGCCACCGCGCTCGGACTATCCGACGTTACAGTTTTTACGGGCAGGGTTCCGGCCCAAGAAATTCCAGATTTCCTCAGCGTGTTCGACATTATGCCCTGCCCGAGGCTACCCCTTCCCGTCACGGAAATGGTCTCCCCGATCAAGCCTTTGGAGGGGATGGCGGCAGCCAAGGCCGTTGTTCTTTCGGATTTGGCCCCATTGAGGGATTTGGCGGGCGGTGACGGGGAACGAGCAAGTCTGTTCCCAGCGGGTGACGCAACCCAACTCGCCGTCGTTCTGGGAAAACTAGCCAGCAACAAGGATCTCCGACGTGAAATGGGTCGTCGAGCCCGCCGATGGACCGTAGCGGATAGGACCTGGCGAAGCGTAGGCGAGGTAGCACACCAGATCCTGGCCGCCTCGGAACAATCGCCAACTTCCACGCTGGGTCCCGATTTGTCGGAGCTGACGATCGGGATTATAGCTGATGAGTTTACCACCGCAGGTTTGCGTCCCGACATCCCCGTTGTCGAACTGCTCCCCGATAGGTGGGAGCAGCAGATTGCCGAATCCCGGCTGAACGCTGTTTTTGTTGAGTCAGCCTGGGAAGGAAATGGTGGAGCGTGGCAGGGGAAGGTGGGCTATTACGACGACGAATCATTCGCGGACCTTCGCCTGTTACTTGAGTACTGCCGCACCAACTCGATCCCGACCATTTTCTGGAATAAAGAAGACCCCATCCACTTCAATCGGTTTCGGCAGACGGCCACCCACTTTGAACATGTATTCACAAGTGACGACGTATCGATCCGTCGCTATCTTGAATCCGCGGGCGAATTCCTTAAAACGGTAGCCTCGCTTCCTTTTTATGCTCAGCCCGCCCTTCATAACCCTCTTCCCAGTACCAGGGAATATTCACATACGGTTACCTACGCTGGCTCCTACTATGGTGCGAGATATAAAGAACGGTCCGACCAGCTTCATAGTTTGTTGGCTGCAGCTCTCCCGAGCGGACTTACCATTTATGACCGCCAACATCTGAACGAAGATAGCCCTTATAAATTTCCACCCGAACTGGCGTCCCACGTGATCGGTGGATTGCCCTATGCAGATATGGTGCAAGCGTACAAAGCGCATCCGATTCATGTAAACGTTAATTCAGTAGAACAATCGGGCACGATGTTTTCACGGCGGGTATTTGAAGTCGCCGCATGCGGCGGAGCGATAATCAGTGGGCCGGGTAAAGGGATTGATCGGGTCTTCGGAAGTATCATCCCCTTGGTCTCCGACGAGCCAAGTGCCCGGGAACTGATAACGTACTGGATGGAGAATGAGGATGCCAGGAATGACGACGCATGGTTGGTCATGCGAACCGTCTTCCGAACCCATACAGCGGCCCACCGACTGACGTACGCCCTCAGAACGGCAGGTTTCAGAGTGCGAACGCCGACGCTTGAGAAATATGCGCTCCGGGTAGAAAAAATCACTCCGGATATCGTCGCGGCACTCAAGGCCCAAAGTGTCCGCCCGGCATTACTGTTGACCGGTTCTGAGTCAGTATCGACTGGAGCGATCGACGGGATCGAGGTTCAGACAGTGGATTCGAGTGATCCACAGAGTCTTTTGGCCGCTGGAATCACCCTTATCGGAAACCATGGCTCCCGGCCGGTTGACCGCACATACTACGAAGACCTGCTGACCTCGAGGAAATATCTGGCGTGGGATTCGGCTCGAGTAGATCGGATTAACATTAACAAGCCCGGCGAGGGACTGGCCCGTGTTGTGGCCAACGCATCGGCAGGCGAGGGAGATCTTCAGACTCTTGTACCCAGTGGCACTGGAACATCAATAGTCCTTAACCGAAAAGTCCAGGAATATGCGCAGGGGAGTCGGTTGCGCTCTGACCATACTGCGAAAAGGATTCTTGTCGCTGGACATGATCTGAAGTTCGCCACGGGCCTGATTGCACATTTAGAAGCTGCTGGACACACGGTCGACATCGATCAGTGGCTGGGACACTCTCAGCATGACGAAGAAGACAGCCGCTCCAAGCTGAAAGACGCAGATGTCATATTTTGTGAATGGACCCTGGGCAACGCGGTGTGGTTCGCCAAGAACAAGCGATCTGATCAACGATTGGTATGCCGATTGCACCTTCAGGAGTTGAACACTTCATACCTTCGACAATTGAACGTCGAGAGCGTGGACAAATTCATCTTCGTCGGTCGGCATATTGCGAAGATCGCCGAGCGGGATTTCAAGATTCCGGGTTCCAAGTCGGTCGTGATTCCCAACTATGTTGACACTGAAGGCCTCAACCGCGACAAGCAGCAGGGCGCCGAATGGAATCTCGGACTCGTGGGCATCGTTCCACAGCGAAAACGGCTAGACCTAGCGCTCGATATCCTGAGGGGTCTGAGAGCTGCCGACAAGCGGTATCGCCTGTTCATCAAAGGCAGACGTCCCGAGGACTTCCCCTGGATGGCCGACCGCCCTGACGAACTTGCCTACTACCTGGACCAATATGAGCGAATTGAAAACGACCCTCTGTTATCGGGTGCAGTGACCTTTGACGCTCAGGGCGATGACATGACTGAGTGGTACAGCAAGATCGGAACGGTCTTATCGGTCAGCGATTTCGAATCCTTCCATCTGACCCTTGCCGACGGAGCAGCATCAGGGGCTCTTCCAGTGACCTTGGCCTGGTCTGGAGCAGACCAGATTTATCCGGCATCCTGGATCTTTCCATCGGTGGAAACTCTGACCGAATATATCGCATCGATGACATCTGGCAACCCAGCACGGGTCGATGTCCTGGATCAGGCTATGCGATATACCCAGGATAATTTCAATCAATCGCTGGTCTTGGAGGCCCTGTTGGAAACCATTCTGGAAGAGCGAAAGCTATGAAGCACGCTCAAGTCGTGGACGTCGAGGGGGATGAGTGAAAGTCTTCTTCACTTTCAGAGATGCCGCAAGATACAGTCGCAAAGGCGCATTCTACATTTCCTATAGAAATGTACTCTTTCCTTTTTGGTGGAACCTGACCGGTGCCGAGGAGTGGACTTTTTTCACGCCAGGCCGGTTCGATCGCTCGAAGCCGGTACCAGCTTTTCAGAGATCTTCATATGCTGAATCAATGGATCAAAATGTTGTATCGATGTTTGACCCGATGCTTTTTATGAATCGCGATATTAGCCTCGGTTGGTATGTGGGGAACCGGTCGCACCATTACGCGGAATGGCTTGCGATTTTGGTAGAAAAAATGGTCTCGCAAATGAAAATTGACGCCACCAAAATGGTTATTTACGCATCATCGGGCGGTGGTATACCTGCCATACGAATCGGGACACGAACGGCCGGCGTCAAGATCTACTGCTCCAACATCCAAGTCGATGTCCGATCATATTATAAAAATACCTTCGACAAAATGATCGAAGTGGCTTACCCGGGGATGGAAGAAGCCGAGGTATCCGAAAAGTTTGCATCTAACCTCACGTGCATCGACTGGGAGGGCGACTTTTCTCTCACCTATGCCCAAAATCTCTTCGATGATTTTCATCTCCAGCATCACTTCATCCCCTATAGAAACGAATACTATAGCGCGCCACATCGGCGGAGGGTCGAATTCCTTGTCTATAGCGACGAGGAGAGCGGTCATGGAGTGTTAAGCAGAACGGTGGAGTTGGAAATCATCAAATCGATGCATTCGGGTGGAGATGTCTCTGCACTATTGCCTGCGGGGCGGGTGCTGGAGAAGAACGAGCGGCCCGATAAACCGCTGAATGATGTTGGCGGCAAATGAGGGCGCAGCGTGACACTTCATTGATATTCGCATGATGGCGATGGATTCGAAGGCGTTCGGTCGGAATTTGATGTACCAGTGGCAGATGGATAGGTCTACTCAGCAGGCTTTTGACCTACATGCCAGGGGACTTGCCAAACGGTTTGCCGTGCGCGGATCGACCGTGACAAAGGGTGCACGGGTTGACTTTAGAAATTATATCGATTATGTCAGGGTGTCGCAGGGGCTCCCCGATGCACTAGCGCGCCTGGAACAGCTCCGCGAGACTGGACTGATCCCGGAATTGTATGCCACCGCCGGCATGACGGCTGCTCGGAGGGCCGGCGAGTATGGGCAGGCAGCAGATTTCCTCGTTGCCGCGCACGATCGCTGGCCTAGTGACCCGGGGATATTTGGATTTCTCGTCGAGACACTTATATCCGCTGACCGCGTGCCCCAGGCTATGGAACAGCTGGGAAAAGTCAACCATCCGGACGGGCACATGAGAATCCCGCGGTCCGCGACTGGCCTGAAGCTCGGCGAACTGGCGGCGATGTGCGGAGCGTGGCAGGACGTGATTCGATTCACGGAGTCGATAATTTCTGATCCTGACGAACTTGCCTGCAGAATTATCAGGAAGCGGGCAGAGATCTCTCTGTCACACAGTGGCCAGACGGCAGATCTCCCAGTATTCGTGCTGAATATGAAGGAAGACAGCCGAAAGCTCAGCTTGCTGCAGGGGCTCTATAACAAGTTCGGCCTTAATCCGGATCGACAGGAGGCGGTCGACGGCCGTTCCATCGATCCTTCCAGTGTGTCGAAAATTGCAGCCCATCGGGGGCTGCGGATCGGCGCCGGTGCTCTCGGGTGCGCTTTGGGACACATTGCGATGTGGAAGGAGTTCCTGGCGGCAGGGCACAGCCACAGCCTGTTCCTGGAGGATGATGGGTTGCCATTCATATGGCAGGATCTATCTCACCTTATCGCGGGCGCCGGATGCTTCGATGTTCTTTATGTCAACGAACGAATGTCGGGACTCAAGGCTGGACTGGTGTCCACCGGAACCACAGAGCTTTGGGATGCTCTGGGTACTCGGCCGGATTCGGTCCACGGGTGGGGAGCTGACGGCTATCTGTTGAGCAGGCGAGGAGCAGAACGCCTGCTCGACGCGGTATCTGTCGACAAAGTGCTGGGGCACATTGACGGACAAATTGCGTCCTACGGTATACCGCAGCAGGCAGCCCCTTTGAATCTAGCCCAGACTATTGGACTTTCAGTGCGCCAGACGAGCCGATACGCGCCAACCCTCACAATTAAGTGCTTAGATTTCCCTTTGGTAGGGAGCATGGACTTCGGCGATTCCACGATTGGACGAGTGGGGGGTCACTAAC
Organism: Arthrobacter sp. TMN-50; assembly: GCF_054511125.1. Classification (NCBI taxonomy): domain Bacteria; kingdom Bacillati; phylum Actinomycetota; class Actinomycetes; order Micrococcales; family Micrococcaceae; genus Arthrobacter; species Arthrobacter sp. TMN-50. The sequence goes on from NZ_JBTNDG010000011.1 coordinate 84,369, forward strand.
CGGGCGCGGAGCTGACGTGCTCAGATGATACTGATCCAACGCGTTGTAAACGCCGTCGTTTGTCCGGAGTCCCCATCCATCCTAAAGACTCTCACCCGGTAGGTTCCCGAGGGAAGATCATTGAAAACCACGACCTGGCGGTCGGAATAACTGCGGCGGCGGACGATCTCTGATCCTTTGAATAACCGATAGGAAAGCTGAACACCGTCTGGCGAATAGACCTTTATCCGAATGCTTCCGGCTTCATTGTCCTGGGTCAGAATATACGGCAGTGCTTCTTCCGGCGATCTCGAGACCCAGTGCTCCAGGTTCGCCTGGAGATAGAACCTGAACACCGATCCAATATCGGAATGTGACAGGTCAGCGAGCACAGTAACTTGTGGGGGAGTCCGCTTATTGGCGGACATTGCCTCCACAAGGGGCTGAACGTGTCGAGGCAGATGGTGGTCGTTGCTGCCCACCAGGATTGAAACGCGCGTCGCATCGTTGGCTTGCGCGGCGTACTTGCCCACAATCCCGTCCAAATGTTCGATATCGTCTTCCGACACGCCCCCAGCCATGAATTGTAGGATATTCGGGTGCGGTCCCGCGACAAAGGTCCCAATGCGCGTTTGAGGGGCCCCCGCGATGACCCGACCTGCGGGGAGCGCGAAGCCGTGGATTAGCGCTGCGGTTCCGCCTTTGGACGACCCGATGGTCACAACATCTGCATGATCAATTTCAAGGTCAAGGATGAATTTTCTGATTAATGCTTGGACCGCTTCGAATATTTTGGGAGAACGGTGGTCGGAATGGTAGTAGGCTCCCTGATCTCCGAAGTCATCCAAAATGTAAAGCGCATTGATGTCGACCTCATCCAAGGTCGCTTTGTAATTATAGGTGAAATCCCCAGGGTGATGAATCGCAGTGAATATCACCCCTAGACGTTTGCGTCCAGCAGCCGACTTTCCGGGAACAAATAAATAATTCAGTGGTATGTCCCCACCGCGATGAGACCATTCAGAGTTGGGTTTGCTAAGCCCCCGATCTGTGTAGCTGAAATCGGCGAGTCGAATTTTTGTGTCTATTACGGCATTTTTTGCAGCAAAACTGATTACGACCACTTTCGAGGGCACTGCTTCTTCAAATTTCGGGAACCGCCATCCTAGAGGTTTCGGCCTACTCACGCCTTCTTGAATCGATATGAAGGTCGCGACATTAGCCGTGAATGTGAGATCCATTCGTTTCTTGCCATCATGGAAGAGTTCAAAACCCTGTCCGTGCACCGTTACTGATACGTCGGTACCCAAGTTCCAGAGAAGCTGGTAATTATGTTCTGTGTCACTGAAGACGTGATCAGAAAGATCAAATTTCGGAACGCCGTTTTTCTCGGTGACATCTACCGTTCTTTGGTGGGTTACATCATCGTAGCGTGCATTGGTGCCAATAACGGTGAATTCGCCCGGTCGCTCGTCAACCGTCTGAAGAGTTACCTTATCGGCCCTGTTATCAGTACGAGGGAGACTGGTTCCATCAACGATTAGGCTATTATGAGCGAACTGCGAGTAAGCATATTTGGAAAAAGGTTCCTTATAGTCGTAGCTATAGGGACCAGATTCACTCAGAAGGTCGATGCCTGAACTACGAAGGAAAAAGCTTAGGTCGTCGGAGTGCTTATGATAGTCCGCGTTGTACGCTGCGGAGAAAAAGGCGAACGTCGCTAGTGGATCGCCCCATGCGCTGCGGTATATGGCGTATCCGGAGCGGGGAAAAATGACTGCTCTTTCGGTCGGAGCACTACCTGATTTTCCTTGTGTGCTAGCGAACGCAAACGCGGCGTTAGTGAAAACCTTTCGCATTGGGCTGCGTCCAATGTCGGTCTGCTTTGTGTCGCTGATGGGAGGGTAGGTCCCGTTCGGCATCAGTGCATGGGTGGCGTAGTGCTCGGCTCTCCTGACGAGATCGGAGTAGTAGGTGGCATCCGAATGTCCGGAGATCGCCGCTATCTTCTGGATCGTGGCTACATGTCGCGAAACCATTAAATGGTAGGTGGGCGTGTTTTCTACGTGTACCCCTTCAGATGTGAAACAAAGACCAAAATAGGCGCGTAACCGGACCATCGATTTCTCGAAGTAGTCCGCTCGTCTGAGGTCCTGCTGATTGGCAGACATAATGCTCCAGTAAAGGATAGCCAAGTCCTGGAACATTCCATGGTTATTGCCTTCGGCGTGAAACCCGTCGCTGGCCAGCAAATCAGCAGTTGCGCTCATTAGCGGTTGTAAGGCAACTCCTGCCTCGTTCGCAGACGAACTCAAGAACACCTGTTCAAGCGAAACTAGGTTTATGAGCCGCTGTGCTGTGGTTTCATCGTGGTAAGCCATTGCGGGGGCAGTTGAGCGATCGCTATGGAGATTTTCCCAGGTGTTGACAATTCTCAAGGCTGCGCTGCCTGCCTCCAACGCGGTGGACTCGTCGGCGAGGACTGTGTCGTACCAATCCACAAAAAATAAGAAGCCGTGTAGATATCGTTGCTGGCTGCGTGCGCCGCGCGCGCTCCAAACTTTGCCATCCCGGAAAGGAATGTCTGGGAAAACATTCGACGAGATGATCTGCGATGAGAGATAGGCCGTAGCGCGCTCCCGCGCGGCATGTCCCGATACTGAGGGGAGTTGAGAGCCGACAATCGCACGGAGTGCAGCCTCTTGTTGTGTCGTAAACATCGATCCCCAAGATTGATAGACGGTCCAACGGGGGTGCTGGGCCTGATTACAAGTCTAATTGTTCTGCCGTCTTTTCTAAATCAGGACACCGATAGCAACGAAGTGAACCTCTTGGTGTCATAGCCTTGCAGCAGAAACGTAGTCGGGTGAGGGAGCTGCTGGTGGGCGCAGGGTGCTGATGTTCGCTGATTGGGCGGACTTCGGTGTGGGGATCCGGGCAGGACACTCGGACCGTTAGATCGGGGTCGAGATGAGCTGGGACATCACACTACTCAACAACAATATTGCTACGACCGCTGGACGCCAGGAGTTCAGTTCTGGTCTCGCTACCGTTAAAAACGGAGAGACTCAGGACCGCTTTACAGCAACCTGACATGCGATCCGCCAGAGGCAAATCCGAAGATCCAAGATTTTGCACCATTCGCCTTAGCTCGGCGCCTGCGATTCAGCTGTCGCGCAAACGCGGTCGCCTTGGAAACGTGCACAGGACTCAGTTTTCCTTTTTTTCAGGGCACTCAAGACCACTCTCGACTGAGGCAATTCTCGCACGTACAGAATGACTCGTCGGACCATTAATAGAATCGAATTCTTGAAGCATATGTTCCCAATTGGAAGGATTTTTTATGATTGTGGATAGAATTGCCGACACGAGCTTTCGAGGCGGGGATACATGCCCGGACCCCCAATTATCCATAATTAGATGAATAGCGCTATTGCCGGGGAAGGCCTCACAGAAGGGAACTAAATGCTTATCAACGTGATCATCCGATATGTTTTGAAGGTAAACTATCGTAAACAATTTGTCAGCCATTGGAAGCTCCCGAAGATCTGACACCATTTTTGTGTTGAGAGCTTCCAAAATATTCTGAGTATTCTGTGCGTTCCAGCAGATTTTAGCAAACGAATCTACAATTCTTGGTATATAATTTGCTACTATAATTTGTGGGTTGGCAATTATAGCAACGGAAGCCTTGAAGAATTGCGCGTAGTATGCCGCGGCGAAGCCACCGCCCGATGCGCCGAATAGGAGAGTCCGGACTCCGCCGGCGTCTGCGACGAACTTCTGTAGGATCGCCGGGAGCTCCTTTTGCAATGGAAAGAGGGCGGACCCCGCGTACCACGCCAACATAAGAGAGTCGTCGAGGTGTAGGCTGGCGTCGAACACGAATATCCCATTGACTTCCAGTTCGGCAAACAATGGGCTGGCCATGAACCGCGGAATTTCTTGTGTACTGGAATTTAGCGCTGCATTGAAAACCACTGACGTAACCGCTGCCCCTTGGGGTTTATACATGATTTCTAGAGGCAGATCATTCGATCTAATAACGTGCAGACCGGGCTCAAGAGATTTTGATAAGAAGAACCCTTCTATCGTTGGATACTCGAAGATGGCGCAGTCAAAGCGGCCTAAGTTTCGAAATGATTTGAATGGCAATGGCTTTTCAGGCATAGGCACGTGCACGTCCGACTGCTTCAGAACGGCTTTTCTTGCGAAGACATTCACAGCGGAAGGCGACCAGGGAACTAAGACTACCTTCAGGCAAGTTGTGTCGCTTGGCAAGGTAATGGATAACTGCGCCGTGTGACTTCCTAACTTGGTTTCAAGGTAGCAAAAGTATCCCGCACGGGGATTTGATGACTGCATAAGACCAGTGCCGGCGAGCGATTGTAACGGGTGCCCTAACTCGAATCTGACCAGAACTGAACGGTCGATCGCTTCCAGAGGCGAATCTAATTCAACGGCGAAATGCAAACTACCTTGCATTCCACCTGTTTCCAACTGTATTTCTTCATATACATACTGTTTTAGTACGTAGATTTTCTCCTCTGACAATGTGAGGATCTCCTTCTGCATCGACGAGTCTGGATAGAAACTCTCATTGATGGCCTCCGGACGATACGATTGACGAGTAGCCAAAATCGTAGGACGCGACGAGCGGAAAACGCAGACATTTAATTCGCAGAGGCTTATGAGGTTGCATATTTTTGCGGCAATTCAAGCCAACTCTTTGGGCCCTACTGATTGCCTTCGAAGCCGCATCTATACCGTAAGATCCTATCTGGCCGTCTATATGTCCCACAATCTTGTCCCCACTGATCATTTCGAGCAATTTCTGAGCGGCTTCTCTGCTCACAATGTAACCGTCAGCGCCCCAACCGTGCATTTTTTCCGGGCGTGACTGAAGAGTGTCCCATAATAGACTGACCCCCCTCTCATACTCAGTCCTCGCAGCACTGGACATTCGTTCGTTAACGTACAGGATATCGAAGGTCCCTGCGTCTTGAATTATCCCGTCAATATTTTGCCAACTGTAGGGCAACCCGTCGTCTTCTAGGATGAGACCATGCTGTTCGGTGCTATTCGCTATTCGTTCCCAAGCGGCAATGTGGCTGAGAGCACACCCCACAGCGCCTGGACCGAGCAGTTGTCCGGACTTCGAAACGACGCTGCTACGCACAAACTTGCTGATGTCTGTACCTCGAGTGGCTTCCACGCGATCTAGCGACAGGCCCATCTTCTCGTACAACGCGATTGCCAAGTCATACTTGCGGCTATCTTCCCGTAGATTTATGATTGCGGTCGACACGTGCGGCTCCCGAGGCTGAAACATTTCTGCGCTTGTGATTCTGGCAGCGAGAAGATCCCTGCGTCTGGTGGTAGCAGGGTTTCCCTCTGTCGTACGGCCAAGGAATGTGCGGCAGGCTTCCCACTCTCCGCCTATCGCCGCAGTAGCAGCTAGGCGAAATGCTGGTTCGTCTTTTATTGTCATTGACTTGTTTGCTTCAATAAGCCGAAGAGCTTTGGAAAAATCGGTTAGCTGTCCTGTTGCTAAAATGTTTTCTAGAAGGGAATTTGCCACGTAAGAATCGTTGGGGTGCGCTTCCCTTAATGCTGTCGCCAATTCGACACCCAGAGAGTAGTCATTGGTATGGCGTGAAATATTCCGTATAGCAAATGCCGCTAGGGCCGGCATCAATCCATCCTCAACATATCTTTGGAGGCTGGCAATCGCCGAAGGCGTCCCTTCTAGGAGAATTAGCTGGTCTACATAGGCGAGGAAGCCTGATCTGTTGGCATGAGCAGACTTCACCGATACGGGTGAAAATTGGTTAATCAGTGAAGCGGAAGATTCAAAATCTGACATTCTGTTCCTCTGATCTAATGTACCAATGATTCGCCGCGACCTCCACAATCATGGGCTCGGCTGGTTATGTTTGTCGTTTTCCGGGGGTTCGGTGGTTGGGCAATCGCGCTTGTTCAGCGGCAGGCGGTCCTCGTAGCCCAATTTTAGAGGGCCGCCGTAGCAGTCTACGTAACCTGGGTATTAGTACATCACGGGGTGCCCGATGCGGGGGGACACAAGGCGCGTCGTAGGTGAAGTACGGCTGGTTGGAGAGGGCAAATGGTATCGTCGCGCTGAGTTGTGTCGGAGGGAAAGATCGAGGTTTCCGTTGACTCGGTAGCAACCGGGCCGCTTAGATGCCCCTTGACTAAGGACATTAGTTAGCCGGGTCTCAGACAAGACTTCCTATGCGATCGGACAGTCACGACGACGGATGTTACCGAACAGGTTTGACGGTGCATTTCAGCGATAGCAAGTTTGATTGGGTCCCTGGCGCACAGCTCGACACTAGTCAAGCTACCCGCATGTAACAGCGACCCAACCCAGACCAATGGGGGTCAATGTAATTGGTTAAACGAAGCGTTGCGAAGAAACCAGGGCTATTTCAAAGTCCGGTGAGGTTCCGGGCGATTTGCGGGTCGCGTCCGGCGTTCCGCATTGCCTTGGCGATGCCCTGGTTTCCGGCCAGGCGATGCAGGGCCAGGACCAGGTTGCGCAGGCTGGCCATCACATGTGGAGCGTTGCCGGTGCGGATCTGGGACCTGTCCTCGCCCATGCTGGAATCCCTGACCCAGTGCAGTCTGTTTTCGATGCCCCAGTGTCCGCGGATGTAGGCTGCCAACTCGGCTGCTCCGGCTTCCTCGGGGCGTAGGGACGTGACCAGGTATACACGTTCGGCCGTCCGCTCTCCGGTTTGGTGGTTGGTTTTATCTCGGGTGAGCATCACGGTTTGGGCTGCGTGCGGGAGATCGATCCAGTCCTGGGCCGGCTGAGCGGTGGCACTCCAGTGTGTGGTGCGTCCGTGGGCTTTCTCCCACTCGGAGTACCCGGCCTCGCGGGTGGACCAGGTCTGTGATTTGATGCGGTTCAGCAGCGCTTTTTGGTTGCCCTTCACGGTGAGCACGTAGTGAGCGCCGCGTTCGTGTAGGAGCTCGGCATGGGCCCGCTGGGTATGCAAGGCATCGGCGGTGACGACCGCCCCGTCCAGGTCTCCGACCTGTTCCAGCAGCGGCTTGAGGTGCGGGATTTCGTTGGTTTTCTCCCTGATGGACTCCTGGCCCACCACCAGCCCGGAGGCGTGTTCCATCGCGGCCATGAGGAAGACGCGGGGTTGGCCGCCGTTCTTGGCTCCGCGGGCCTCCTTGCCGTCCACGGCCAGCACCAGCGGGGTGCCCGCGGGTCGGCGGGTGCGGACCCAGGTGTGCAGGATCTTGTCCAGTGCCGCGGGATCCACGTGGACTGCCAGGCGGTGGAGCGTGCTCAGGGACGGGGTCTTGGCGGTGGCGAAGAGCGGGCAGTGCCCGGAGGCGTGGGCCGCCCATTCGGCGATGCTGGTCAGGGATGTATTGCCCGAGAACATGGCACAGACCATGATCAGCAGCAGATCCACGAAGGGGTAGCGGACACCGCGTTTGTGTCGGTAGTCGGCCAGGGAATCCAGTGCCCGGCGCAGGGATGGGAGCTCTTCGGTGGTGATCGGTGGAGTGTTTTTCGCCACCGTTAGTGCGGCGCAATGGCGTTCGGCGGTGGTTGTGAGGGAGGATTGCATCGAAGAACTCCTGTCGTCCAGCGTTGTCGTAAACACCGGATTAACAGGAGTTCTTCGTGATTAAAAGCCGCCACGCCGGGCGGTGGACCAGCTGATCTTCAGGGAGTCAGGGGCCGCCGACTTTGAAATAGCCCTGGCGAAGAAACACCGCATCCTTGATGATGCGGTGTCGACGGATTATGGATCTATCCGAACGGTGCGACCACTGGTCCTGCTCCGTTCGCTTTGCCGGTGAAGCCGCTTTCTCGACGCGTCGGGGCGGCAGCGGCCACCCGAAGCGCGTTTTGTGGAATTTTAGGAAAGGAGAAAGTTTTCTCTCTTGGCATCCCTACGTGTCAGGGTGAGTTGAGGCCAGTGGCTCATAGCAAGTCCGTCTAATTCGTAGGGCGAGAATCAGGATCAGAACCAATGTCTATCTCCACAATTTCCCGGGTGCG
>NZ_JBTNDG010000012.1:0-72454 GCF_054511125.1 Arthrobacter sp. TMN-50
TGCCTATGTAAACGTCACCACATGTTCAAAACCGAAGGCTACTGGCACTACACCCAACCCGAACCCGGGACCATCATCGCGATCTCCCCCGCCGGGGAAACCTACCTCACCCAACCAGACCCACCACCCACACCACCGACACCACCGGAAACCCCACCACCCTTCTAAGGTGAAGTCGGTTCTGAACAGTGCCGTTCTGAACAGTGCCGTCCGAGCTCACACCAGCATGGTCGGGCGTGAGGTGGGATCCATCCACCTCACGGCCGGACTTTATTTACCGAGGACCTCCGCCGCGGTGAGCCACTGGAGCTCTAGGTCTTGTTGTTCTGCCTGGACTGTCTGCAGTTTCTTGTTCAAGGTCGCCATTTTCTCAAAGTCAACCTCCCCCGCAGCACCGTCATTCATTTGGTGCTGAATCCGCTCGACCTGCGCTGAAGCCTTACCGAGCTGCCGTTCAATACGGGTGAGATCCTTCTTCGCCTGGCGGGTTTCCTCAGAGCTGTACCCCGGTGACGACCCTGCACTGCCCTGCCCATCATCGGAATTCAGTGGGGAGGCACCAGCCCCGGTCCCCGCGGCATGGCGCAATTCAAGATACTGGTCGACGCCACGGGGAAGGTCACGTAATTTCCCGTCACCCAGGAGCGCCATTTGTGAGTCAGTCACACGCTCCAGCAGGTACCTGTCATGCGAGACAACCACCAGCGTGCCCGGCCAGCCGTCCAAAACGTCCTCAATCGCTGCAAGGGTATCGGTGTCAAGGTCGTTGGTCGGTTCGTCGAGCATCAACACATTCGGCTCACCCACCAGCAGTCGCAGCAGTTGCAACCGGCGCCTCTCCCCACCAGACAGATCCTTCACCATGGTCCACTGCCGCTGGTTGGTGAAACCGAGTTGCTCCACCAATTGACTTGCGGAAACCTCACGTCCTCCAACACTGAAGACACGCTTCTCCTGCTCGATCACTTCGGTGACCCGGAGGTGTTCCAGCTCATTAAGCTCCTTGACCTCCTGGGAAAGCACTGCCGTCTGAACCGTCTTACCCTTCTTCAATCGGCCAGCATCAGGGGTAACATCGCCGTTCAACATCCGCAACAGCGTGGTCTTGCCCGACCCGTTGACACCAACCAGCCCTAGCCGCTGACCAGGAGCGAGCCGCAGGGTAATTCCGTCGAAGAGGTTCTTGTCTCCCAATGACAAGGACACGTCCTCAAGATCCAGAACATCCTTGCCCTGGCGTGCCATCGCCATCTTGCTCAGGGCAAGGGAATCGCGCGGTTCGGGGACATCGGCGATCAGTGCGTTCGCCGCCTCAATGCGGAATTTCGGTTTTGCCGTCCGCGCTGGGGCGCCCCGGCGGAGCCACGCCAGTTCCTTCTTGACTAGTTGCTGCCGCTTTCCCTCAACAACCGAATCCATCCGGTCGCGCTCGGCACGGGCTAGCACGTAGGCGGCATAACCGCCGTCGAACCCGTCGACGACACCGTCATGCACTTCCCAGGTGCGCGTGCAGATTTCATCGAGGAACCAGCGATCGTGAGTGACCACCAGCAGGCCGCCGTCGGTGGGACGCCACCGCTCCGCGAGGTGGCGGGCAAGCCAGGCAACACCCTCGACATCAAGGTGGTTGGTGGGCTCATCGAGCATGATGACGTCGTCGTCGCCAATCAGGAGCTTGGCCAGCGCAACCCGGCGTTTCTGTCCACCCGAGAGCGATGACACCTTCGCGTGCCAATCGACCTCGGCGACGAGGCCACCCATCACATCGCGAATTTTTGGGTTGGAGGCCCACTCGTGATCTGCCTGATCGCCGACGATCGCCTCACCCACGCCGAGATCTCCGTCGAGAACGTCGGTTTGATCCAGGTATCCGACGTGCACGTCCCGACGCCGGGTGACCCGTCCCTCGTCGGGAGTAGCTCGTTGAGCGAGGAGTCGCATCAGGGTTGACTTGCCGTCGCCGTTGCGCCCCACCATACCGATGCGGTCGCCGTCCTCGATGCCGAGGGAAACGCCGTCGAGAACGGTGCGGGTGGCAAACGTGACGCTGACGCTTTCAGCGCCCAGAAGATGTGCCAAAGGTGTACTGCTTCCTGATTGGTAAGGTAGAAATGGCTTGAACTGGCCCAGCTTCGGTGGCAGGTCAGGCGATGTGGTCGGTAACAATTCTCGCACCGTGGACCGGACCATGCACGGCGGCGGCGGCCAGACCATCAGAGGTGAGCTGCGCCGCTAGTTCAGCGGCATGGTCTTCGTTCGCCGCGAGGAACGCGACAGTTGGTCCTGATCCTGACACCAGGCCAGCCAACGCCCCGGCTTCCACGCCGGCCTTCAGGATGTCGAGAAGCTCCGGTGCCAGCTCTAGTGCGGCGGCCTGCAGGTCGTTATGCAAGAGTTCAGCCAGTGCCCGGGCATCCCCGGAACGCATCGCAGTGAGTATTCGAGCGTCAATCTCGGGCGGCACAGCAGGTTCGGTACCATCGCGCAGCCGGAGCTCGTCCAGCGTCCGATAGACCTCGGGTGTCGAGAGTCCATAGGCCGATGTTACAAGCACCCAGTAGAGCGGTGTCTTGGAGATAGCCGGGGTCAGCTGCTCCCCTACCCCTACTCCGACCGCTGTACCACCTACCAACGCAAACGGTACATCCGCTCCGAGCTCCGCCGCGATCTTCGCCAACTCGTCACGGGAGAATCCGCTGTTCCATAGTGCATCACACGCCAGCAGGGTGGCTGCGGCATCCGCGGAGCCTCCGCCCATTCCGCCGGCCACCGGTACGCGCTTGGTAATGTCCAGCAGCACGCCTGTCGGGTCCTCACTCAGCTCAGCAAGCACCGCCGCGGCGCGAGCGGCAAGATTAGTGGCATCCAGAGGAATACTCTCAACCGGCAGGTTGAGGGAGCCCTGACCGTTGACTGTGACCACCGTGCCGGGCTCGCGACTATGCGTCGCGGTCACCTCTTCATAGAGGGAGACTGCCAGGTAGACGCTCGCCACACTGTGATAGCCGTCTTCCCGCAACGGGCCGACACGAAGCGAGACGTTGATCTTTCCTGGCGCGCGGACGCGAACGCTGGCCGGTGCGCCACCGAACAATCCTGCCGTTTTACCTGCCTCCATAGTCTCCAACCTAGGCTAAAGGGCGCTGAACCGGGAAACCCTGGCCCGCCTGACTAAGGAAAGGAAGCGTGCACCTTCAGCATTGCGAAATAGTAGTAAGCGTGCTTATCTTGTACTACGTAAGCAGGATTACTATCCGAAGGAAATACTATGACTACCCAGAATTGGTCAGAGGATCCATTGACGGTAACGCCGTCAGGAGAGCGTGTTCAGTCCGCCTCGTCGATCTCCACTGTATCCACCGAAGACCGCAGTGGTGCTGCCGGGGTGAAAGACAAGGCAAAGGACCAGGCGAAAGAGGTGGGCCAGGAAGGTTTGGGGGCCGCTCAGGGCGTCGCCAAGACAGCTGGCACCGAGGCGAAGAATGTCGCCAAGGAAGCTAGCACTCAGGCGAAGAACCTGCTGGGCGAGTTGGGATCCGACATTAAGGATCAGGCGGGTAATAGCCAGCAGAAGGCAGCCGAGGGGCTGCGCTCCATCAGTGATGAACTCGCCTCGATGGCCGATAACGGGGATCAGTCCGGACCCGCGAATAGCCTGGTCCGCCAGGCTGCTCAGCGCTCGGGCGACGTCGCAGGCTGGCTCGAAGGCCGGGATCCGGGGTCACTTATTGAAGAAGTCAAGGGCTTCGCTCGCCGTCGTCCGGGAGCGTTCCTCATGGTTGCCGCCGGTGCCGGCCTCCTTGCCGGGCGTTTGACCCGTGGCCTGACCGGGGCAGGATCGGACGCTCAGAGCGCGTCGCCTGCCAACCCCGCCCCGGAATACCCACCAACCGTGCCAGCACAGCCCAGTGCGGGCATTGTCGCCGGTACCGACTATTCGACGCCGGGTTATGTGTCCGATCCGTTGGCTTCAGAGCCAATTATCGAACCGGGCCGACGCACCCAGGACAGCCCATTCAATGGGGATCTGCGCTGATGAGTGGAGCACACATCGGAGGGTCCCAGGCCTACGAACCGCCACGCACCGAAGCCGAGGATCGGTCGGCTAACGAATCGTTAGGCTCGCTTTTGACCGATGTGAGCCGCGACCTGTCCACCCTGATGCGCCAGGAGCTTGAACTGGCGAAGGCCGAATTACGCGAAAGCGGAACCAAGGCCGGTAAGGGTGCGGGGATGCTCGCGGGCGCCGGCGTCGCCGGACACTTCGTCTTACTGTTCCTCTCCCTCGCTCTGATGTGGGCGTTGGCAGAACTGGTTCACCTCGGTTGGGCTGCGCTGATCGTCGCAGTCATCTGGGGCATCATTGCCGCCGTGCTCGCGCTGACCGGCAAAAAGGAACTGAAAAGCGTACGCGGCTTGCCCGACACTGCCGCAACCATCAAAGAAATTCCCCCCACTCTGAAACCAGGTGAGCACACCCCATGAACCAGACACCAGAACAGATCCGCGCCGACATCGAACGGACCCGTCTAGAGCTTGGAACCGGCGTCGATGCAATTGCGGACAAAGTCAGCCCGTCTAACATCGCCCAACGCCAGACCGATAAGGTACGGAACGCTGTGGGCGGCCTGAAGGATTCCGTGGTGGGGTCAGTCATGGGATCGGCTGACAGCGCATCGCGCGGTACCAAGGATGCGCTCCACGACGCCAGCGGCGCGGTGCAGGACGCTCCTCACCAGCTGAGTACTAAAACCCGGGGCAACCCCCTGGCGGCGGGACTCATCGCCTTCGGGGCTGGGCTACTGATCTCTTCGCTCATCCCGGCGAGCGAGAAGGAGAAAGAGGCTGCCACGGCGCTGAAGGAAAAGGCTGAGCCCCTCACCACCGGCATCACCGACGCCGCTAAGCAGGTGGCCGAGGACATTAAGGAACCGGCCCAGCAGGCAATGGACTCGGTGAAAGAAACAGCAACCGAGTCAGCCAAAACCGTCAAGGACGAGGGCACATCAGCTGCCGCCGACGTCAAGGACAAGGCTAAAGACGCCCAGGACACCGTTCAAAACGAGGCTAGCCGGTCCTAGCGGGACCTAGCTGAACGAACCACGACAGTCAGGCGGTGGCATGCGGAAGTCTCCCGTAGGCCACCGCCTGACTGCGTCGGGTTATCAGAAATAACCGGAACTCGTCGCAAAATCGGTCATAGGTGTTGTCTTGATTGTTGGGGTGGTCGGCTCGACGGCCGTTAGCTGGTGATCGATGCTGACCGGTCGGGTTTGGCCTCGGCGATGCGGGCAAACGCAGCGATATCCAGCATCTCCCCGCGAAGGCTCGAGTCGACCCCGGCTGTGGCCAGCGCCTCCCCCGCCAGCACCGGGCTACCCGCCCATCCAGCGAGGGCTGCACGCAATGTCTTCCGCCGCTGAGCGAAAGCGGCATCGATGACGGCGAAGACTTCACGCCGGCTGGCCGAGGTTTCCGGCGGATCATGCCGGACGAACCCCACCAATCCCGAAGCGATCTTGGGCGCCGGCCAGAACACGTTCATCCCGATCACACCTGACTTACGCATCGTTGCATACCAAGCGGCCTTGACCGAAGGCACCCCATAGGTCTTCGAGCCGGGACCAGCGGCCATCCGGTCAGCCACCTCATCCTGCACCATAACCAGGCCGTGACGCAGGGAGGGAAAGTTTTCCAGCAGATTCAGGACCACCGGTACCGCCACGTTGTAGGGCAGGTTCGCTACCAAGGCGGTCGGCGGATGCGGTAGAGCGGTGACCCGCATCGCGTCCTCGAGAACTACATCAAGGTTCGCAGCGGTGTCCGGCCGCCAGCGAGCAACGGTGTGAGGCAACCGGTCGGCCAGCAGCGGGTCGATCTCCACCGCCACCACCCGTCGCGCTGCGTCAAGCAGGCCCAGCGTCAGCGAGCCGAGACCTGGACCGACCTCAAGGACCGTCTCCTCGGGACCGAGCTGGGCGGCAGCAACAATCCGCCGAATGGTGTTGCCATCGATTACGAAGTTCTGGCCGAGGGTTTTAGTGGGCCGCAGGTCCAGCTCGGCTGCCAACCGGCGGACATCGCTGGCGCCGAGTAGTGGCCGGATCGGCTGGGGGTTAGGAGGCTGAGTCACCTAAGCCATGGTAGTCGTGCACCAGGGCTATCCCAGCCCAAGCTTCGCGGAGCACGATGGCCAGTGACCCCAGCCACCGCCCTGTTTGAGGACCTCGGCGGTGGCGATCTGCTCCGCTGGAGACGCCAGATGAGGCAGCGGAGCGTACTTGCCGCCGCCGGCTCCTAGCCAGCTCGGCGCGCTGAACTGCAGGCCGCCGTAGTAGCCGTTGCCCGTATTGATGGACCAGTTGCCCCCGGATTCGCATTGCGCGAGTGCCTGCCACGCGCCGTCAGCCGGCGCGGGGCCGTTCGATCCTGCGGGTCTGGGTGTGAACGATTCCACCGGTTCGGGCTGGGGTTCCGGCTTGGGCTGGGGTTCCGGCCTGACTTCCCGTGTGCCAATAGCCACCAGTTCGGTGACCGGCTCCTGCGTCACTTTGTCGCTGACAAGGGTGCGGTTCTCCTCGCGACCGTCAACCAGCACAGAGGTGTAGACCCTTGTTCGTTCGCCGTCGACGCCGGCCTGGAGGACGCGCTGCTCGCCTACAGCGAGGGTGTCGTCGTCGACTTCGTCGGTGGTGAAGCTGATGGTGTCGGTGATGGTTTCCCGGTGGTCGCTATCCACCCGGGTGACCTTCACCCCGAGACCATCGACCAGTGTGGCCGTGAGCGGGACGCTCACCCGATCCTCGTCGCCGAGGGTGATCTTCGCTTCGTCGAGGAGGTCCTGGACCGACTTCTCGGTGGTGGTATGGGTATCTTCCGACCCATCCGCCATCACCGTGATGTTTTTGGGTGTCGAGATCTCGAGCCCGGAGCTGAGGGTGGTCAGACGCGTTTCCAGTTCGGCCGAGATTGCCGAGGATTTCTCGATACCGAGTTCGTCCACCACATCCCCCACCGTGGAGCCGGTGGTGTGAACTATCGTGTCCGCGCCGTCGTGATCTGGATGGCTGAGCCATCTTCTATTGCCGCAGAAAGGTCTGGGCTGACCTGATCGTTTGCGGTGACCACCACGTTGGAGTTGGCGAGGACCTCCCCCACCGTGCCGCCGAAGGTCTGGACGGTACTCGTCCGGCCATCGATCAGCAGGTCGATTGACTTGTTGTTGCCCACAAACGCGACGAGCCCCAGCACCAGGCACATCATTACTATGCCCTGGCCAATCGTCCTGATCCACCGGAATCTGCTCGCCACAAAGTCCCTTACGGTCGGCTTCATCCGGGCACGGGGGAACGCGACAGTCAACCGGCACACGGGTATTCCCGGTGCGGCACCGCCGCGAAGGCAGGAACTAGTCAGGCATGCTTGGTCGCCAGAACGGCGGCGCTAAAACACCGAGGTGCAAAGTGCTGTATTAGACGGAAAGCCTTCCCCGACCCCGGCTAATAAATGCTCACCTTAACCGAAATGTGATACGCCGACAAGTCGGTTGACGACAACGCCGCCCGGGTTAGTCCCACTCCCCGTATACCCTGCGCGTGTTCTCGGCGATCGCCTGGCACAGGGTGGCAAGGTCGGCGCCGAGTACCTCAGCCATGCTCCTGACCGTATACGGAACCAGATAGGGAGCGTTGGGGCGCCCTCGGAACGGGTGCGGAGTCAGGAATGGAGCATCGGTTTCGGTCAGCACCAACGCCGGATCCGCAAGGCGCAAGGCTTCCCTAAGATTGTCGGCATTCTTGAACGTCACTGTTCCGGCAAACGACATATACCACCCCGCGTCATTGCAGATCCGTGCCAGTGCAGCGTCGCCGGAGAAACAGTGAAACACCACCCGCTCCGGCGCACCTTCGCTGCGGAGGGTCGAGACGACGTCGTCGTGGGCGTCCCGGTCATGGATCTGCAGGGCAAGCTCCAGCCGTTTGGCGATATCGAGGTGCCGCCGGAAGGAATAGTGCTGGCTGTCGATCCCCTCGGCCGGAGTCCGATAGTAGTCCAGCCCGGTTTCGCCGATGGCCCGCACCCGCGGATGAGCCGCCAGCCGTTCAATTTCCGCGAGCGCGGCCTCAAGGACCCCCTGTTCGGCCAGCCGTGGGGCATCATTGGGGTGGATCGCCACCGCCCCGAGCAGGCGGGGCTCCTGGGTGACAGCCTGAACGGTGAACCGCGACGACTCAAGGTCACACCCCACCTGGACCGCGCCGCAGACGCCCACCGCCTCGGCCGCGTCGAGGGCTGCGGCCACGCTCACCGGGGGCAAGCCGCTCCGGAAGTCGAGGTGGGTGTGGTTATCCATCACCGGAACGGGCAGCGGCTCGGGGGCAGGAGGGTAGTGCCGCTTATCCTGGCGTTCTCCGGCGGGCTGGGTGTCGCCGTCGGGAACGGTATTGGACGGGGCAGGACGGTACGCCGCGGGGGTAGCTGTTTCAGGCATGACTCAACCCTAACCACCTGCACATCCGCTACGGAACTTATCCCCGCGACAGCAAGTTGTCCTAGTAATCTGTAGGAAAGCAGTTGCTGCGTGCCCCACGGACAAGATAGCCGTGGACGTATCCGACCAGGGCTGACCGACTAACTGCACACCGGCGTGCAGTGTTCGCGGAAGGTTCGCATGGACTCCACCAACCAGTACGCCTCGCCCAACGGCAGGACCGAACCCGAGCACTCCCCCGCTACGGGTGGAATGTCAGCGCTGTCCGGTGAGCGTTTTGATGAGACCGCCCGACGAATCCTGGGATCAATCAACACCGTCATCGACGGCAAACCTGAAGCCGCCCGTCTGGCCCTGACTGTGCTCCTGGCCCAGGGCCACCTGCTGCTGGAGGATGTGCCGGGGGTGGGGAAGACCCTGCTTGCGAAGACCCTCGCCCGCACCATCGACTGCACGGTGAATCGCATCCAGTTCACCCCCGATCTACTACCCTCCGACGTGTCGGGGGTGTCGATCTACAACCAGGACACCCACCGGTTCGAGTTCCGGCGCGGTCCCGTCTTCGCCAACATCGTGATTGGTGATGAAATTAACCGCGCCTCTGCGAAGACCCAATCCGCGCTCCTGGAATGCATGGAGGAGCACCAGGTCACTGTCGACGGCGGTACCTACCGGCTGGCCGAACCGTTCATGGTAGTGGCTACCCAGAACCCCATTGAGATGGAGGGAACCTACCCGCTGCCCGAGGCGCAACGAGACCGGTTCATGGCCCGGATCTCCATGGGATATCCGGACCGCAACGCCGAACTGGACATGCTGCAAACCCACCAGTCAGTGTCGCCGCTGGACGCGGTCCGCCCGGTGGCGACCGTCGCTGACGTCGCCGTGATGATGGACCAGGTGAGGCGGGTCTATGTGTCGCCGGCGGTGCGCGAATACACGGTGGCCATCGGCCACGCCACCCGCGGGCACCACCAGCTGCGGCTCGGGGCCAGCCCCCGCGCGTTACTGCAACTGCTGCGGGCGGCAAAGGCCGGGGCCGCGTTGGAGAGCAGGGATTTCGTCCTGCCCGACGACGTCGCTTCCGTTGCCGAAGCGGTCCTGTCGCACCGGCTGATCCTGGACCGCAAAGCCCAAAGTTCAGGGGAAACACCCCAGTCGGTGGTGGCGGCAATCCTGTCGAAGGTTCCAGTGGAACGCGCCGCAGCTAACTCCTCCCGGCGCACCTAGGCCCACCCGATGCGACTGCTGGCCAGGTTGCCGTCCCGGATTCTCACCCCACGCGGGTGGGGACTGGTGATCACCGGCGTCGTGGCACTGTTGTTTGCCCAGTTCCTCGGCCGCCGCGATCTGCTCTACGTCGGAGTGCTCCTGGTGTGCCTGCCGCTGCTGTCGGTGCTGATGCTGCGACTGATCAAGCCGCGCTTCACCGTGGGGCGAGAATTTGCGCCCCACACCATGGAGACCGGCTTCACTTCCACTGTCACCCTGTCGGTCGCCTCCAGCGGACCTGTAAGCGGGAGCGTGGTGATGCACGAACTGCTTCCCTCCCGGTTCGGGGATTCGCCCGAGTTTCACTTCCCGTCCAGGCATCCCACCCGCGGCGCCAGCTACTACGAGTACCGGCTGCGGTCCTCAAGCCGTGGTGTGTACGACGTCGGCCCAGTCACCGCGGCCTTCACCGACCCCTTCGGGCTGGGCACCTCCCGGCACACCCTCGGTGGCACCAACCGGCTGGTGGTCACCCCCGCCTCCCTTGACCTGCCGCATTCGCTTCTGACCGGTGCCCGTGGCGCGGACGGATTCGCGGTCACCCGACGCAATGCCAACCCGAGCGACGACGATGTGATGACCCGCGAGTACCGGGCGGGTGATCCGATGCGGAGGGTGCACTGGGCTGCCACAGCCCGGCATAACGAGCTGATGGTCCGCCAGGAAGAGTCAGTGACCACCCCCGAGGCGACCCTGATCCTCGACCGACGGCAGACCAGGTACAACTCAGGATTTTCCGGAGCTTTTGGGGCAGACCGGGGCGAGGAAGGAACGTCGCTGCTGTCCGCCCCCGGGTTTGAGTGGGCGGTGATCGCCGCCATGTCCATTACGGCTCACTTGCTGGAGCGGAACTATGCCCTGCGGTTTGTGGATGAGACCGGCGCGCCAGCGCTCAGGTCCTCCGTATCCGCCCCGTGGCCGGAGGAGGAGGAACATGCGGGGATGACCGGGATCCACAATGTTGCCGAAGGGTTAGCCGCCCTGGAACTTCTTCCGGATCCCTCGAAACGGACGACGCCCAGGCGTCAGCCGCGCCCAGGGAAGACTGCTGAGGCCGCGGCCACACGCAACGCCCCCTTCGGGGATCCGATGATAGACAAACTCGCCACCTACAAATTCCGTGGCCCACTCGTCGCTGTTCTGGGAGCCATCACCGCGGGTGAGGCCAGGGACCTTGCCGGTGCCGCCGAGTACGGGTCCGCCTCGTTTGCGATCCTCATCGCCGACCGGCCGCGGGACCTTCAACCGGTAATGGACATCCTGCGCGGCGTCGGCTGGCATGCGGTGGCGGTCTCCCCCACCGCTGACCTGAGGGCAGCGTGGACCTACTTCGATTCCCGCAGCGGCGCCAGCACGTCGACGGTCAAAACCACTGTCACGTCGCCGACGGCCGCCCCTGGAGGACGGTTGTGACCTCCACCCTGCCCCGTCCCAGTGCGCCGCCGACGCAACGGCTTGAGCCGCCACCTCGCAAACGGCTGCGCTCAGATCAGCGGCACTGGGTGCCGACGGCGGCGGTGTTCGCGGCGGTGATGTTGACATCGTTGAACCTGAACTCGGTGGTGCTGGGCTGGACCTGGCTAAACCCGGTGGCGTTCACGGTTGGCTGCGTGTTGTTGGTGATGGGTGCCGCGCGCAGTGTTCGTCTTCCCGGCCTGCTGGTTCCGGCGGCCGGGTTGGTCGCTTTGGTGGGGTCGCTGGTGTGGCAGTTCTTCCCGGCTCACAGCGTATTCGGGGTATTCCCCGGCGAGGGATCGGCTGGGCGGCTGACCATCCTGTTGGACCACGCTGAGAACACCGTGGTGTCACAGGTGGCCCCGGTGCTGCCGGGGACCGGTATCTTCATGGCGGTCTGCGCCGGAATGGGCTTGATCGCCATCCTTGCCGATACCCTTGCCACTACCCTTCGGATGCCCGCGACCAGCGGTCTGGCGCTGTTTGCCCTGCTGGTAATTCCCGCCGTCGTGCTCCCGCAAAGTGTTGGTGTTCCCGGTTTTGTCGCGGCGGTGATGGGATACCTCCTGATCCTCGGGTGCTCCCAGTGGCGGGACAGCCAGGCGGCCGGCGGGGCTCGGGACGCCTCGGGTGGCAGGCTGGTCCGCGGCTTATCGATCGGCGCTGCGGCACTGGTGGTGACCGTGGTGGTTCCCCTGGCCGTGCCCGGATTCAATGTCGGCGCCTTCCCGCAAGGGGCCAGGGTGAACCTGTGGGGCACCGCCACCGGATTGAACCCGGTGGTGACCCTGGGAAATGATCTCCGGAACCCCAACGGTTTCGGACGGATCACCTATGCCACAGACTCTCCCGAGCCGCTGTATCTGCGGGCGGTGACCCTCGAGGACTTCGGCGGGCAGCGGTGGGAACCGGACCAGCGGTACAGTCTCAGGGAGCCTGGAGTGGAGGAAATGGGGACCGGGGAAGTGCGCGCCTCGATCGATTCCGGCGTGGTCACGACCACCAGGGTCACTACCGACTCGTTCACCAGCCCCTGGCTGCTGGCACCCTATGCCCCGGTCGGTTTCTCCAACCTATCGGGTCGCTGGGCCTGGGATCCGCTGAATCACAGCATCATTGCCACTGATAACGGGTCAACCGCCCAACAACAGTACGATGTGCTCAGCGCTGGCCCGGAACTCACCCGTGAGCGCCTTCAGGCTATTGGGCCGGTTCCCGACGGCGCCGTCGACGCCCAGTTCCTGGCCCTCCCGGACACCACCCCCGGAATTATCAGGGAGACTGCCGAGTCGCTGACGGCCAATATTTCCAATCCCTACGAGCAGGCCCTGGCGATCCAGAATTTTCTTCGGGGACAGGACTTCATCTACTCGGTGGATGCCCCGGTAGAGGGCGGGTATGACGGCAGCAGCCTCGACGTCATCGCCCGCTTCCTTGAATCACGGTCCGGGTACTGCGTCCACTACGCCGGCGCCATGGCCGTGATGGCACGCCTGGCAAATATCCCCAGCAGGGTGGCGGTTGGCTACGCGCCCGGCGATCCGACAGGTGAATCGGAAGAAGGCCCCGATGGTCAGGAACTCACCGAGTTTTCGGTCACGTCCCGGGACGCCCATGCCTGGCCCGAACTTTATTTTGACGGCGTTGGCTGGGTGAAGTTCGAACCCACCCCCTCTCGCGGCGTGGTACCCGACTATGCTCAAACCGAGTTTGTCCCGGGTGCGCAGGAACCGAATCCTGACGACCTGACGCCCGGTGGCAACCCAGTTGCCGAACCTGGCGCACCGATTCCCGGAACCGGTGACGGGGAAACGCCGGGCGGGGCTGGGCCTGATCAGGCCCGGGAAACCTCGGCCCTGATCACTGCGGTGCTGGTCGGAGCCGTGCTTCTGCTCTTCGTGCCGCTACTGCTGCGCACGCTGCGACGCCGGAATCGCCGTCGCAGGTTCGCTGCGTCACAGGGGAGCCCGGGTGCTGCCACCATCGCCTGGTCGGAAGCCACTGATCTTGCCGCCGACTACGACCAGCCGGCCCTACCCACAGATACGCCACGGACCTTCGTCTCCCGTCTTGCTGCGGCGATTGAGCTCGATACGGCGATTGAGCTCGATGCGGCACCGGCCGCGGCCCTGGGCCGGCTCCGCACCGCCTATGAGGCGGAAAAGTACTCGGACCCCGAACTGTTCGTGCCGGCCGGTGCGGGCGGGCGGGCTGCAGGCCACTGGGACGACGTCGAACTGATTGCGCGTGCGCTCCGTGACACCAGTAGCCGGTCAACCAGAACCCGGGCCCGATTACTGCCCCGGTCGCTTGCACGCGGTACCCGGTCACGATTCCGGCCGGTTCCCCGGCGGCAGCAGCGTTAGGAAGCAGTAGGGTCAGCGATCCCGACGTACTGGGTGTAAAGGTACTCCTCGATTCCCTCCGAGCCACCTTCACGGCCGAGCCCCGACTGCTTGACCCCGCCGAACGGGGCAGCGGCATTCGACACCACGCCAGCGTTGAGACCCAACATGCCAACGTCAAGGCGTTCACCAATGCGCAGGCCCCGGTTGAGGTCGCGGGTGAAGACGTAGGCGACCAGCCCGTACTCGGTGTCGTTGGCCAGCCGGACTGCCTCATCCTCGGTATCGAAGGTGATGATCGGCGCTACCGGGCCGAAGATCTCCTCCTGCAGGATCCGTGATCCGGGGGTCACATCGGTGAGCACTGTCGCCTGGTAGAAGTAGCCGGGGCCGGACACCGGTTCCCCGCCCACCACAACTGTTGCGCCGTCGTCGACCGCTGACGTGACCAACTCATGGACCTTGGTGCGGCTCTTTTCGTCGATCAGCGGGCCAAGCGTGGACCCGTCCTCAGTGCCGCGGGTCGTTTCGAGCGTCTTCATTTTCGCAGCGAACTTGTCGGCGAACTCCGCAGCGACCGATTCATGAATGATGAACCGGTTGGCTGCTGTGCAGGCTTCACCCATGTTTCGAAGCTTCGCGAGCATGGCTCCGGCCACTGCGGCGTCGACGTCGGCGTCGGCGAAAACGACGAACGGCGCGTTGCCGCCCAATTCCATTGATGTCCGCAGCACGTTCTTGGCTGCCGCAGCCAGGAGGTTCCGGCCTACCGGCGTCGACCCGGTGAAGGACAGTTTGCGCAGGCGTGGGTCCTCGATCAGGGGCCCGGTGACGCCCTGGGCGTCGGAGGTGTGGACGACGTTCAGCACGCCGGCGGGCAGGCCAGCCTCTGCCAGGACAGCGGCGAACAACGACGACGTCAGCGGCGTCAGGTTCGCTGGCTTGAGGACCATCGTGCAGCCGGCGGCGATGGCTGGAGCGATCTTGCGGGTCGCCATGGCCAGCGGGAAGTTCCACGGCGTGATCAACAGGCAGGGCCCGACAGGCTTTTTGTTGACCAGGATGCGGGTCTTGCCATCGGGCGCGGTGGAGTAACGGCCCGTGGCACGCACCGCTTCCTCGGAGAACCAGCGCAGGAATTCGGCACCGTAGGTCACTTCACCGCGAGCCTCGGCGAGCGGTTTGCCCATTTCCATGGTCATCAGCAGCGCGAAGTCCTCGGTCCGGGCGGTCACCAGGTCGAAGGCACGCCGGAGGATTTCGCCCCGTTCGCGGGGGGAGGTGCGTGCCCAACTGGCCTGGGCGGCTGCAGCGGCGTCGAGCGCGGCCATCCCGTCGGCCGGGCTGGCATCGGCGATCGTGAGCAGGGTATTTCCGGTTGCCGGATCCTCGATGTCGAAGGTCTTCCCCGTGGAGGCGTCCCGCCAGCTTCCGCCGATCAGCAGCCCGGTGGGAACCTGGGCCAAAAGTTCCTGCTCACGCTGGGTAGTAACTGCCATAGTCGATTTCCTCCAAGAGGTTCTGCGGGATGGGAATTCGTCGTTGCGGCGCTCGCCGCCCTGCACCACGCTAGACCCGCCATTGCAGGCCTGTCCATGCCAGCCTGCACGGCACCACCCACCAAGCGCTGTCCGGGTGCACAATGATGACCACGGTTGGGGCTGTGGTCAGCGGGCGGCGATGACCGCTGCGTACAGTTCCCGCTTGCTGACCCGCGACTCTTCAGCAACAGCCGCCACCGCGTCCTTCAACCGAATGCCTTGGTCCGTGAGGGCTGCAACGGCCGCCACCCGGTCCTCCGGTTTGGCTGGTGCAGCGGGCGGCGCGCCGCCGACGACGACGGCAATCTCGCCCCTGACCTCAGTGGTTTCAGCCCAGCCCAGGAGCTCAGCCAGCGGACCCCTGAGCACCTGCTCGTACCGTTTGGTCAGCTCCCGGGCCACCGCCGCCGGTCGGTCCGGTCCGAAGACCTGGTGTAGCGAACGCAGCATCACCTCAAGCCGGTGTGGTGCCTCGAAAAACACCATGGTGCGCCGTTCAGCCGCCAACTCACTCAGGCGTGAGTTCCGCTCACCCGTTTTGCGGGGCAGGAAACCTTCAAAACAGAACCTGTCGGTCGGAAGCCCTGACAGGGCCAGCGCGGTCAGCACCGCCGATGGTCCAGGAGCCATGGTCACGTCCACGCCGCCAGCGATCGCCGCCTCGACCAGCCGGTAGCCCGGGTCGGAAACGGACGGCATCCCGGCATCGGTGACCATCAGCAGGGTTTTGCCGCCCTTCACCTGTTCCAGCAGTTCGGCAGTCCTGGTGCCCTCATTGTGTTCGTGGTAGCTGATAATCCGCCCCTGCACCCTGATTTCCAGCGCTCTCAGGAGCCGTTGCAAACGACGGGTATCTTCGGCCGCCACCAGGTCAGCGGTTTGCAGCAGCGACACCAAGCGGGCCGACGCGTCTGTTGCATTGCCGATCGGGGTTGCGGCGAGGACAATCCGGCCGCCGTCGGGACTCCCCTGCGCGGCGCCGTCGGCGGCTGTCTCGAACTCCAGGCCAGAGTCGCCGTCGAACTCCGGAGCAGAGTCGCCGTCGTTGCTGTCGCCGTTGAAGTCCGCGTCATTCCCAGTCGTATTCACCTTCCCAGCGTAGCCCCGCCCTACTCCGGCGCGGTCCTGCACTGGCGGTACCATAAGCAGGGTGAGCCATACCGCCGTTTCCCCGCCGCCGGCCGGCGGGGCCCCGCTGGCGCATGGCTGGGTCTACACCCCGCGCACCGCCTACGACGCCCTGGTGCTGCGGCGCCGCCTGCTCGGTGAACGCCTCCCCCGGGGGATCCTCGACTGGCTGCTGCCAGTCGCCGTGATGGTGATCGGCGGGATATTGCGGTTTGTCCGGCTGGGCGAACCGGACACTCTCGTCTTCGACGAGACCTACTATGTGAAGGACGCGTACTCGTACCTGTTGTCCGGGTACGAGCGGGAGTGGCCCGAGGAACCCGACGCCGACTTCAATAGCGGCGACACCAGCGTCATCCTGGGCACCCCCGACTACGTGGTACACCCGCCGGTGGGCAAGTGGATGATTGCCTTCGGGATGCTCCTCTTCGGACCTGACAGCTCGTTCGGCTGGCGGTTCACGGCGGCGTTGGTGGGGACCCTGTCAATCCTGTTGATCGCCTTGATCGGGCACCGGCTATTTGGTTCGCCGATTCTTGGCGCAACGGCTGGCCTGCTCACCGCCGTCGACGGTCATCATCTGGTGCAGTCGCGCACCTCGTTGCTTGACGTGTTCCTGATGTTCTGGCTCGTGGTGGCGTTCGGCGCGCTGCTGCTGGATCGGGACCGGGCCCGACAGACCCTAGCGGCGAAGCTGGCGGCACTGGCGGCGCTCGCTCCCGGCGGAACCAGACCGTCGGCGGCCGACCTGGTCTACGGGCCGTGGCTCGGGTTCCGCCCCTGGCGGATCGTCGCGGGGATCAGCCTCGGTTTGGCGTTGGGCACCAAGTGGTCGGCCATCCCCTATATCGCCCTGTTCGGCCTGATGACTGTGCTCTGGGACATGAACGCCCGGCGGGTGGTCGGGGTGCGACGCTGGATCACCGGAGCTGTCCTGCGGGACGGACTGCAGGCCTTCATTACGATGGTTCCGCTAGCGGCGGTCACTTACCTGACGACGTGGACCGGCTGGTTCCTGTCCGCCGACGCCTACAACCGGCAGTGGGCTGCCGACCATCCTGCGCCAGCGTGGGAGTGGCTACCGGCGTCGGTCAGGTCGCTGGCGGATTATCACCGCGCCGCCTACACGTTCCACGAAGGCCTCGGCTCAGAACATCCTTACGAATCCACGCCCTGGTCGTGGCTGGTGATGGGCCGCCCGGTGTCCTTCTATTACAAGGGCGACCTGGGGGCTGACCAGGGCTGCGCCGTGGACGCCTGTTCCCGAGCCATCACCTCGGTTGGCAACCCCTTGATCTGGTGGTCGGCCGCGATTGCCCTCATTGTGTTGATGTTCTTCTGGGTGGGGCGCCGGGACTGGCGTGCCGGGGCCATCCTCGGCGGTGTCGCTGCAGGCTATCTGCCCTGGTTCCTGTACCCCGAGCGCACCACCTTTTTCTTCTACGCCATCGCTTTCCAGCCGTTCCTGATCCTGGCCCTGGTCTACTGTCTGGGCCTCGTGCTGGGCCGTTCCTGGGACCCGCCGCGACGGCGACGCCTGGGGTTGATCCTGGTGGGAGCCTTTGTTGCTGCGGCGGTGCTGGTTTCCGCCTACTTCCTTCCGGTCTGGACGGCCGAGCTGATCCCCTATGACCAGTGGCGGCTCCGCATGTGGATGCCCAGCTGGATCTGACCCGCGTCACGTGACGCGCCTGACCGAAAAGTGAGAACCTGTCTCTATGCGCGAATCAACCACCGAACTGCTTGTCAGCCTGCCGCCGGACACCAATGTCACTGACCTGTTGGTAGCGCAGCACCAGAGATCTCCCGACGGAGCCCTCTATGCGGTGAAGCAGGCGGGCGAGTGGCAGGACATTACCGCGGGCGAGTTCCTTGAGCAGGTGCAGGCCCTGGCCAAAGGATTGATCGCGCGCGGCGTGAGGCCCGGTGACGCCGTCGCCGTCATGTCCAAGACCCGGTATGAGTGGACCCTGGCCGACCTGGCGATCTGGTTTGCCGGTGGTGTGACGGTGCCGATCTACGAGACCTCGTCCGCTACTCAGGTGGGCTGGATTCTCCAGGACTCGGGGGCGGGCCTCATCTTTGTCGAGGACGCCGGCAAAGCCGAGGTGGTTGAGCGGGCGCTGGGCGGCGGCCCCGACACCGACAATCGGTTGTACCTCATGAATTACGACGACGGCGGCGACACCTTCGCGGCTCTCGTGTCCGAGGGTTCAGCGGTCGAAGATCATGAACTCGAGGGAGCGCGTGCCAGCAGGTCACTGGATGACGTCGCGTCGCTGGTCTACACCTCGGGCACCACCGGCCCGCCCAAGGGATGCGAGATTACGCATGGGAATTTCGCCCTCTTCGCCGTCAACACCCTCGAGTTCCTGCCAGAGCTGCTCCGCGAGAAGGACGCCCGGACCCTAATGTTCCTCCCTCTCGCGCACGTCCTGGCCCGTGCAGTCCAGGTGGTGTGCCTAGCCGGCGGGGTAAAACTGGGGCACACGTCCAACGCCGCCGACCTGCTGGCAGATCTGACCACCTACCGGCCCACCTTCCTCCTGGTGGTGCCACGTATCTTCGAAAAGATTTATGCGACCGCGGAGCAGAAGGCCAGGGACGCTGGCAAAGGACGGATCTTCGAGCTCGGTTCAGCCACGGCGGTCGCCTACTCCCAGTCATTGGACGCGGCCGCGCGCGGACGCCACGGCCCCGGACCACTGCTAAAGGCACGTCATGCTCTGTTCAACAAGCTGCTCTACCCGAAACTGCGGGCCGTATTCGGCGGCGGTGTGACCTACACGGTGTCCGGCGCAAGTCCCCTCAGTGAGCATCTTGCGCATTTCTTCCGCGGGGCAGGGATCCAGGTCCAGGAAGGCTACGGTCTCACCGAGAGCACAGCACCGTGCACAGCCAACACGGTGGCCTTGACCCGAGTCGGTAGCGTGGGCATCCCGATGCCTGGAACCAGTATCAGGGTGGATGTGGACGGCGAAGTGCAGATCAAGGGTGTCGGCGTGTTCAAGGGATACCACAACGACGAGCAGGCGAACAGTGAGGCCTTCACCGCCGATGGGTACTTCCGCACGGGCGACCTTGGGTCACTGGATGAGGACGGTTTCCTGACCATCACCGGCCGCAAGAAGGATCTGCTAGTGACCGCGGCGGGGAAAAACGTTGCACCGGCGCCTCTCGAAGAGAAAATCCGCGAGCATCGGCTGGTGGCCCATGCGGTGGTGGTCGGCGACGGTAAACCATTTATTGGGGCTTTCCTGACCCTGGATCCCGAAGCCGTTGCCTCATGGGGAACCGAAACCGGTTTGGGTGGGCTGACCGTCACCGAGGCCGCAGGTCATGCTGGCGTGCGCGCGGAGCTCCAGGTCGCCGTGGACGAGGCGAACTCGCAGGTGTCCGCTGCGGAACAGATCCGTAAATTCGCTGTGCTTGACCAGGACTTCGGCCCCGAATCCGGGTACCTCACGCCAACCTTGAAACTCAGGCGTTCAGCGGTGCTGGCCGACCTGCGTCAAGAACTCGAGGACCTCTACGCCTCCCCGAAAAGGTAGGTTGGGCGCGCACGCGATCCAGACGCTCCCGGCCTGACCGGCCACGGCCGGCAGGGTGCCGCCGTGCGACCGCTGGGCCCCAAAACCTCGCACCCGCGAGAACATTAGTGCACTTGTGGCGAGTGGTCGATGCCGGAGGCGCCGCCGTCGGGAAATTATGTGCAGCAGTGGCGGGTCAGACGCTCCGCCACCCGCCACTGCTGCGCATTACTTTGAGCTCACCCACCACAGCTGCACTAATCCCAAGGGTGGAACAAGGCATGGACGTGATGCAGGCTAAAGCGCCAGCGAATCCAGACGACGCCGCCGAGCCGCTTCATCGGCGAGCCGGGACTTCTCGCGACGGTGTTTCGTCGGCCAGGTCAGCACCAGAGTCAGCAGGGTGACGATTACGGCGAGCGCGGCAACCGTGATCGCGGCATCGGTCCAGAACTGCTCGGGGAAGAGACGGATCAGGGTGTCGTCGGCGCGGAAGGTCCAGGTGCCGTCGGCGAAGAAGATCGCGTGCACCTGGGTGAAGAAGGTCTGCCACCCGAGGATTGCCGTCACGGTCAGGGCAACCATCAGCACCAATGTCGTGAGGGCCCCGGCGAACAGTGCCCTCCGGACCCCACCAGGATAGGTGCGGGCGAGGTGCCAGCAGGCGGCGAGGGTGAAGACCAGCATCGCAAGCGCGACGGCGAAGCTGATCACCAGGACCAGCTTGACGTCGAGCATGTGCCCCACCTCGCTGTCCAGGAAAAGCTGGTCGCCGTCGGTGTTGACGAGGTCGCCAAGATAGCGCGGCGATGCCCAGTTGAGGATGTAGTCGACCGTGTAGGACCCGTAGGTCATCCGGTCATCGGTGTTGAACCCGAAGCTATCGGCAGGGAACCCTGGGCGATGATACTCAACCCAGAGGAAGAGCGGCGAGGTGACCGCCCGGATTGCCGCCGCGAGCAACATGATCGGGAAGAACACAGCAATGAGGACCTGGAAGACCCGCGCCATGACGGGCTTCCCGGTGAATGCTTCATCCCGTTCGGCGGCCCGGCGGTTCACCTCGGCCTCGGTGGGTCGAGCTGACAGTGCAGCGGTATCAGGGGCGGGATCGTTCGGAGATGAGGGTCCCTGTGGTTTGCCAACTACCCGACGACCCGAGCCCGCGGCAGCAGCGGCACTGATCGCCGGAGCTCCGACAGTGGTAGCCGCGTCAGGAGCAGATGCGACGGAAGTCGACGCCGCCGAATCTAACCCTCCCGCGTCATCAGCCGACTCCTCGTCAACTGACACGCTCCCGGTGGCTCCAGCGGGGACCGGCACGTTGGCAGGATCAGTGCGCCGGGTCGCGTCGAAGCGGCTGAGGTCCGGCATGGTGCTGGCCCTACGCATCGGCAGGGAACTCCGCTGCGCGACAGCGGGCTCTGCAATCGGTTCCGCACTCGTCTTCACAGTCGTCTCTGCAGGAGGATCTGCAGCGGGTTCGGCAGCGGGTTCGGCAATCGATTTGGCAGCGGGTTCGGTCGGCATGCGAGTAGTACCGGAGGTCGTCTCCCCGGCTGGTGCAGCTCCCGCGCGCTGTTCGGTCTCGTCGTTTTCAGCCACTGGGTGTTCTCCTAGAAAATTGCTCAAGTACTTACCCTTGAGCGTACCGCCGCACTCCCGGTAACCAACGCAGGCCGGTCCGACGTCGGACCAGCCTGCTCAAGCGCTTCACCGTACCGCGGGACGAATCAAGCAGTGCGTGCTGTTTCACCCCGGTCGATACCTGAGAGGTCTCCGGTGTATCCGGCGTCGACCGCCCGGCGCCCCAGCAGCAGCGTGTAGGCCCAATACGCGGCGAACACCAGAAAACCGATGCCGATCCGCAGCCAGGTCGGCAGCGGGCTTGGCGTCACGAACCCTTCCACCAATCCGGAGATGAACAGCACGAGCACCAGCCCCAGCGCGACGGTGATCAGCGACCGTCCCTCCTCGGCCAGCGCGTTCGGGCGGGTCCGCGCGCCAGGAGAGACCCAGGCCCAAAAGAGTCTCAACCCCGCTGCCGTAGCAATGAAAATGGCAGTAAGTTCCATGAATCCGTGCGGCAGGATGTAGCTGAAGAAGGTGTCGAGTTCACCATAGGCAGCCATCGTCCCACCCGCCATGCCGATG
The DNA here is from genome assembly GCF_054511125.1 of Arthrobacter sp. TMN-50. NCBI lineage: Bacteria > Bacillati > Actinomycetota > Actinomycetes > Micrococcales > Micrococcaceae > Arthrobacter > Arthrobacter sp. TMN-50. Next base: position 21,917 of record NZ_JBTNDG010000012.1, read on the forward strand.
CCTTGCGCATTCTGATACAGGATCCACGGCGCCCAGATACCGGTGACGCCAAATGCGACCGCCTGTAGCGCAATCCAGGCGTTGTTCGTCCACACCAGGCCCGCGAAGGATGCCGCAGGATTCTCGAAGTAGTAGTCGACGAAGTCCTCCTCGACATACTGCTCAGCAAACCCATCGCCGCCCATCGCCGCAATGACACCGGGGGTTCCCGCCACCCAGACCCCATAAAGCCAGGCGACGCCACTGAACAGGACGCCGACGACGACGGTCAGCCACCGCACCCGGTAGAAAGCCGCAGGGAGGGAGACGACGAAGAACGACGCCACATCCTCCATGAAGTTGGAGCGTGCACCGGTAAACCGGGTCCGGGCCCGGGACAACCGCATCGATAGGGCTCCGGACAGGGCACTTTCCGGAGCAATCGACCGGATCATCGATAGGTGGGTGGACGTGCGCTGGTAAAGGACCAGCAGTTCGTCGGCTTCGGCACCCGAGAGCTTCCGCCGCCGCACCAGCTCATCAAGCCGCTCCCAGTCCGGGCGGTTCACCTCAACGAATGCATCGACGTCCACCCTTTCAGCTTAGCCGGGCGGTGGCCGATAAGCTTCGGGGTGAAGGCTCCACCGGTCTGTTGGATACCGGGTGGTTGATCAAGGAGATGCGCGATGAGTTCGGTTGTGACAGGTGAGGCGGTAGTCCTCGAACTACGGCCCGCATCGTTCGGCGCCCGCAGCATCAGCCTGCTCATCGATATTGTCGCGCAGGTAATCCTGGTTCTGGCGATCATCCTGGCGGTCAGTGGCACCCTCGGCGGCTCCCTCGACCCGGCCCTGACCCAGACGCTGGTTCTGGTCCTTCTTATTCTGGTGGTGCTGGTGGTCCCGGTGACCGTGGAGACCGTTACCCGCGGCAAATCGCTGGGGCGGTTGGTGATGGGATTGAGGATTGTGCGCGACGACGGCGGTGCCATCCGCTTCCGGCATGCCTTCATTCGCGGGATGCTGGGGGTCCTCGAAATCTACCTGTTGGTGGGGTCGCTTGCCTTTCTGGTGGCCGTGTTCAATGAACGGTCCAAACGGTTGGGCGACCTCCTGGCGGGAACCTATTCGCTGCATGAGCGGGTGGTGGAGAAGCCTCGCACCCTGGCCGTCGCTCCCCCGCAGCTCGCAACCTGGCTGGAGACGGCCGACCTGCTGCAGCTCCCCGATCCCCTTGCCCGGCGGGTAGCAGCGTTCATCGGTCAGGCGCCCCGCCTGACCCTGGTGGCCCGCGAAACACTGGCTACCGAGCTGGCAACCGAGGTCTCGGCCTTCGTTGCTCCAGCCCCACCACCGGGGACCCATCCCGAAGACTTCCTGAATGCTGTGCTGGCCCGGCGTCGTGAACGGGACCTGCACCGGCTCACACGCCAGCGGGAGCGCATCGCCAGGAGCGCAGAACGACTGCACCGGCTCCCGTTCGGTCAGTAGCCCGGCGCCATAGCTGGGTCGGGGCCGACGGCTACTGGCTGCTGTATTCGTTCCAGGGCGTGTTCCAGTCGCCGAAGCCATCCCAGATGAACATGGGACCGTACCCGGTGTTCCGGATCTCGACGACGTCGCCGGGGCCAAAGGTGTCGTAGAAGTACTTGGCCCCCTCGGGGGACATTCCGACACAGCCGTGGGAAACATTGAAGTTACCTAGCGCCACCTGGGCGTCCGGCAACGCCTCGTGGACAAACGCGCCGCCCTTGGAGATGCGGCTTGCGTGCTTCACCACGGTGGGCTCGTAGTAGGCGTCGTCGCCGGGCTGAAGCCCAATCGACTCGGCGGTGAACCTGGTGGATTCGTATTGTTCCATCACGACGTGATAGCCGATGGTCGAGGGCCATTCCTCGGTCCCCAGCGTGATGGGGAAGCTTCGGGCAAGGGCCCCATCGATGTAGACGTCCATCATCTTGGTGCCATTGTCGACGACGGCCAGCCGGGTGTTGTGGGTATTGATCACCATTTCGTCGTCGAAGTTCCCGATCATCTGGTTGCCGTAGTCCACCCCAAACAACTGCAGGTCGACGGTGACGGTGCTGTTCGGCGCCCAGAACTCTTCCGCACGGTACCGCACCTTCGTGTCGCTGAGCCAGTGGAAGGCACCGACCTGTCCGCTGGAGCTGGTGATGGTGATAGCCGATTCCACCTCATCCCGGTTGATGACCGGTTCGCTGAAGTTGATCTCGATGGGCTGGCCGGTCCCCACCGTCGACCCGTCCAACGGATACATGGCTGCATCGGCCTCGTTGGCCGGCATCACCGTGGTGAAGCTCCGCGAATCGGTAGCGGTGGTCCCGTCCGCGGCGGCGAGGACGAACTCAAAGTTGTAGGCGGTGGCGAACTTGAGCCGTTCGGTGGCTGTCCAGACGGAATCGTCTTCGCTCAGCGCCCCCTCGACTGGTTCCCCGCCGTCCGCAGCGCGCAGCGTAACCCTCTCAATCACGGCGCCCTGGGCCCGGACCTCAGGCACCGTCACGGGATTCACCATCTCGGCGTGGTCGGCTGGACTAGCTCCGAAATCGAAGGTGGGCGCCTCCGTGGGCGCGGGCGTTGCTGACGGGGTCGCAGGCTCCGTTGACCCGGCGCCGGAGGGTGCAGAGGGTGCCGCGGGCGCGATGCCGGTGCCGGCCCAATTCGGCGCGACGGCGATTGCCGCCCCGACCGCTATCAGAACAACGGTCACCGCTACCCCACCAACAACCCAGCCTTTTCGACTCTTGCTCATGCCCTGCCGACTTTCCATCAGCCCTCCCCACATCCTGTCAGGAAAAAATCGCCGCCCCACAACCGATATTACGTCGTGGGGCGGCCATTGTGGTGCACTTCGACGTGGTAGCCACGTCGCAAAAGGGTGTCTAGTATCGGTAGTGATCGGACTTGTAGGGGCCTGATGCCTCGATGTCCAGGTACTCTGCCTGGCTCTTCGTGAGCTCGGTGAGCTCCACCCCGATCGCGTCCAGGTGCAACCGGGCCACCTTCTCGTCAAGGATTTTCGGCAGAACGTACACCTGGTTGGCGTACTCACGATTTCCGTCGAGGTCATTCTGCATCCACTTGGTGAACAGTTCGATCTGCGCGATGGTCTGGTTGGCGAACGAATTGCTCATGACGAAGGACGGGTGTCCGGTGGCGTTGCCGAGGTTCAACAGCCGGCCCTCGGACAGCATGATGATCGAGTGCTCGGCCCCGCCGGTTGCTTCATCCGCTGCGAAGACCCATTCGTGGACCTGCGGTTTGATCTCCACCTTGCGGATTCCTGGCGTCTTCGCCAGGCCGGCTATGTCGATCTCGTTATCGAAGTGGCCGATGTTGCCGACGATGGCCTGGTGCTTCATCCCGGCCATGTGATGCGCCATGATGACGTCCTTGTTGCCAGTGGTGGTGATAAAAATATCGCCCTGCGCGAGGACCGTTTCGAGCCGTGCGACCTGGTATCCGTCCATGGCCGCCTGCAGCGCACAGATCGGGTCGATCTCGGTGACGATGACGCGGCCGCCCTGGCCGCGAAGCGCCTCGGCGGCGCCCTTTCCGACGTCGCCGTAGCCGCACACCACAACCACCTTGCCGCCGATGAGGACGTCGGTTGCCCGGTTGAGACCGTCAGGCAGGGAGTGGCGGATGCCGTACTTATTATCGAACTTGGACTTGGTCACCGAGTCGTTGACGTTGATGGCCGGAAACAGGAGCTTGCCCTGCTGCGCCAGCTGGTAGAGCCGCATGACGCCGGTGGTCGTCTCTTCGGTGACGCCCTTGATATCTTTGGCGATCCGGGTCCACTTCTGGGAATCCTCGGCGAGGGTGCCACGCAGGACGTCGAGGACCACTGAGAATTCGTGGGAGTAGTCGATGTCGTCTTCGGCTGGTCCGGCCGGCACGTCGCCGGCGGCCTCGAATTCCACTCCTTTATGCACCAGAAGGGTGGCGTCGCCGCCGTCGTCAAGGATCATGTTCGGTCCCTGCTCACCGGGCCAGCTCAGGATCTGGGTGGTGGTCCACCAGTATTCCTCGAGAGTCTCGTTCTTCCACGCGAAGACGGGAACACCGGCGGGCTTCTCGGCTGTGCCGGATCCGACGACGATGGCGGCCGCCGCTTCGTCCTGGGTGGAGAAGATGTTGCAGGATGCCCACCGCACCTCGGCACCGAGTGCGGTGAGTGTTTCGATCAGCACGGCGGTCTGGACCGTCATGTGCAGTGACCCGGCGATGCGTGCGCCCTTGAGGGGCTGGCTCGCACCGAATTCCTGACGCAGCTTCATCAGGCCGGGCATTTCATGTTCGGCCAGGCGAATCTGGTGGCGTCCCGCTTCGGCGAGGGAGAGGTCGGCAACTTTGAAGTCAAAGGTCATGATGTGGCGCATTCCTGTTCGTTGGTGCTGCACGTGGACTAGTTAGCGGCTGGCCCGTCGTGCTCGTCGGAGCCGGCCTCAGTGGCCGCTACCAGTAATTCGGGGCGGAGAAGCACGGGGATGCCTTCATCAATGCTGTATCGCACCGTACTTCCCGTGCTGTCGGTCACTGAGGAGACCAGAAGTTCTCCCTCCTGGACCAGCGCTGAGCCGGTCACGGGGCACCGGAGCACAGCGAGCAGATCGGGTGATAAAGGGCTCATGATCCAAGACTATCGCGGGCGCGGGTACTGACAGAACTGCAGTGTGCTCCGGCTAAGGGGCGGCATGCCTACTGTTCGCGGAGAATTCGCAGGTGCCCCCGGCGCACACCACCCGCGTTGGCGGGAGGTTCGAGTGATTCTTTGCTGCCCCGCACCGCGGGACCGGTATCCTGGCTGCGGTCCGTGGCAGCTTCGCGGACCGCGTTGACCAAGGCGACGAGGTCATCGGGATGTGGCGCTTGCGGCGTCGACGGCAAAGCCAGCCTCACCACTTCCCACCCTCTCGGCACGGTCAGCCGCTCGGCGTGGGTGGTACACAGATCGTAACAATGGGGTTCCGCATAGGTGGCCAGCGGGCCGAGCACCGCCGTGGAATCGGAGTACACGAAGGTGAGCGTCGCGACGGCGGCGCGCTGACAGGCTGAGCGCGAACAACTTCGAAGGGATCCCACGACTGATCACCCTACCGGCCGGGGGCGGGAGAACGGGGATCATGAGCCGGGCCCGCGCGCCGCCGGACGATGCGGGCCTTGCATTGGGTGCCAATGGGTTTAGAGTCAATACATGCGGGACAGTTCAACATTTTCGGTGCGGCTGACCGACCCGGCTGCTGGCGTGAGGAACGCCCCCCTCGCCCCGCGCTACAACCGCCGCCGGAGAAACAGGCACGGCCGGGGCCTCCGCGGACCAGTGATCCCCTCCCATCTTCCCGGCTCGCGCAGCAGGGCCGAGAGGTTCGACGATTGGGTGATGGAATCGGCTCAGCGCCTGGAACGCCTGTGGGGTGAGCGCATCCTCGATCTCCAAATGGTAGTGCAGGAAATTCCCGGCAACCTTGAGGCCATGACCGTCGAGTCGCTGCGCGGCGTCCTTGGCACCTCAATACCGGCCACGCCGAACCGACCGCCCACCATCATCATCTACCGGCATCCGGTGGAGCTCGCCGCCGGCGGCTACATTTCCCCCAACGAACTGGTCCACGATGTGGTGGTGGAACAGACCGCCGAACTGTTGGGGATGGCTCCCGAGGCTGTCGATCCTGCCTACGGTCGGTCCCGGGCCTGACGGGCTTAGGGACAACCTAGGGGGCGATGATCAGTACCCCAGGTTGACCGCGACGCTCGATTGTCCGGCGCTGCCGGGCGGCAGAGACGTTACCGAGATGCCAGGGTTACTGTCGACCTGGTGCACTTGCGCCCCGTACACCGGATCCCCTGAGGCACCAATCAAAACCGCCACCACGTCATCGCCGAGGTCCGCGGCGGCCACCGTGACCGTGGTGCCGCCTGCCACGCTGACTGCCCGCTCGGCCTGCAGCGTTCCGTCCTCGGCCAGCGGGGTCAGCTGAACCTCCGACCGGCCGGAGGGCGCACCGAAGGTGAGAGCGCCTCGTGACCCGCCAGGGAACACCGCCACCTGGGTATTGCCCAAGCGGACACCGGAGGGCGCGAAACCGAAGTCGACCGGTTCCCCGGCCTCGGTGCCACGGTTGACCCGCGCCGACGCCGAGATGAGGACATCCGAGGCGACTTCCACCGTGTAGTCACCGGCAGGAAGGGCCCCGACGGGTACGCCCGTCACCGTGCCGGCAGCAGCGGTCAGCACTCCCCCGTTGGGCAGCTCCACCTCACCCGCCGAACCGTAGACCCTGACATTCAGCACCGCGTCAGTGCTGCCTGGCACAACTACCTGGACGCCTGGCGCAACTGCCTCATAGCCGTCCTGAGCGCTGATCTGGTCGGCTATGTCCGCATCCTGGACCCGCACGCCGGGAATGACCTGGGTGCTCGCCGCGGGTGCGGCGGGTTGGAGGAGCTCCACACCACCGGGGGTGAGTTCGCGCAGGACGCTCTGCTGAATACTGCCGGTGACCCGACCGCCATCGCTCAACACCCGGATAGCCAACTGGTCCTGATCGGTGGCAAGACCTGCCAATACAATCGAGTCCGTGGCTCCAGGAGCAATCAATAAACCCCTCGTCCCTCCGGCTTCAATCGGCCCATCCGTTCCGTACAGCTCAAGGTCAACGGTGGCCGGTGTTCCTGACGGGTTGGATAGGTTGAGGACGGCTGTGGCCCCCACGGTGGTGGATGCCCCGAGAATCCAGAAGTCGCTGCCCGGCGTCGTACAGTGGGCGACAGCAAGGCCGCCCAGATCGCCGTCAGTGGCGCTAAAGCTGAGGACTGCACCGGAGGTGGCTGGCAGTCCACCCACCGGCTGGGCCGAAAAGACGCTTGCCCCGTCGACTGACTGGTCAGCGAGCACTCCGGCGGACCGGGTGGTTAGGCCATCCTCGTTGGTCACCGATTCGGAAGCCGGGTCGTCTCCGGCTTCGTTCGTGGCGATAGTCGCCAGCGGCTCGCCGCCGTCGAGTGGGGTAAGCGCGCTGCCAGGCAACGTTCCACCAAGGCTACTCAACACCATGGCGCTCACCGTGGTGCTCGCGGTCTCCGATTCGGGGCTGAATTGCGGGTCGGCGAGGGCCGCGTCGCTCTCCAGCAGGCGTGGCGCAGCCGGGCACACGGCTGTGTAGTCTCCCGCTGGCACCTCTGCCACGGGAACAGGAAACTGCGCTGGCGCTCCCGTCGGCTCGAGGACGACGGCGCCCGCCACGACGGCCCCGCTGGCGCCAATCAGAAGCACCCCGGCTCCGATGCCTGCGGCCCGGCGAAGCGCTGAGGCCCGCCGCTGCTTGGTGCTGGGGCGCGTGGCTGCCGATACCTCAGCCTCTCGTTCTGTCATGACCTGCCCCTTCCGCTGAGGATCGATTCTTCGGTCGGGGTGGGGGCGGTCGGGGTGGGGGCGGTCGGGGTGGGGGCGGTCGGGGTGGGGGCGGTCGGGGTGGGGGCGGTCGGGGTGGGGGCGGTCGGCACTGCTTGCCGTCCACGGCGACCCGGATCGGCCCTCACGAAACGGGCCCGCGACGGCATGGGGATGGCCAGCAGGATAGTGAATCCGATGACCACGGCCGAACCGATGGCCGCCCAGGGCTCCCAGTCCGTCACGTAGCGGATCTCCAGGCTGCCGCCCTCGGCTGGAACTGCGAAGGCCTGGGACCAACCGGCCGATGTAGGCTCCAGCGCGTTCTCATCGAGCGTGGCCTGCCATCCGGCGTCGACACGTTCGGCGAGGACAAGCCTACGATCGGTGGGCCCGGCTGGAATGTCTGCGGCGAGGTTGATCGGCCCGGATTCAAGGACCGCGGCAGTGGATCCATCAGCATCGACGATCCGGGCGCGTGCACCCGCAGCAGTACCCTCGGTACCGGTGCCGTTGACGGTAGCGGCATCCTCGGCTGCGGTGGTCGGGACTACCCGCCACAGCCAGCCTGAGGGGGTGTTGCCTATCGCAACAAGACCAGGCACCGCGTCGATCTGTGCAGCGAGGACCTCGGCGGCCGAATCTGATTGCTGCAGCACCACGAAACCGATGCCCAGCTGATCCAATTCCTCCCGCGGGTCGAAGCCCGTACCAGCAACGATCACCGCGACGGTGCTGCGGATGGCCGCGGTAGCCTCATCATCCTCGCGCACCTCGGCCGACCCGAGTGGACCGTAAAGTCCCCGGGCTGAGTAGATCTGCGACAGCTGGTCGAGCGTGGTGCCACCGCTGCGCATCAGAGCGGCGCTGACGTTGTTGTTGCCATCAACGTTCATCACCAGCGACTTTGTGCGCTCTGGGCTGTTTCCGCGGTCAGCGGCGGTTGCGGGGAGGGTGCGCTCGGCGCTCGGCGCGAGCAGGACATCGGTGCCAAACCGGGTGCCAGGGACCTGTATCGCGGCCGGATCCGCTCCGGCGGCAGTGCCTGAGACGGCGGCGACGGCTGGTGCAGCTGTGGTCTCGACTGGGGACGGTACTGCCCACAAGCCAAAGCTAGCGACAGGACCCATCCCAAGGACGACGGCGGCTGCCGCCAGTGCGGGCCCGGTGCGGCGTCGCGGAGCGGAGGTATCCGTTAGCCCTCGGGAAGCGGTGCGGGCGTGGTGGGCGGTGAGCGTCTTGTCGCCACCAATGACTGCTGCGCTGGCCATCGCCAGCATCAGCACTGACACCAGGGGGCCGGTAAACGGGGTGATCAGCGCCGAAGCTCCCACCGCCACTGCGACGAAAGACAACACTGTGGTGAGCAGCAGCGCGGCCAGGCCGAGTAGCCAAAGTCCTCGAGCCATCGCGGTGCCGCGGCCAGGGATGAAGAGCGCAGCAGCGGCCAACAGAATGGCGGGCCCACCGACCAGCACCGCGGTCACCAGGGCCCACGGACCGTCGGGAAGAAAGGGGAGGGCGGCAAGTGGCGCCATCGGGTCAAAAGCAACCGGATAGCCCAGCATCTGCTGCCACAGCGCGGCACCCGCGAAGGGTACCGGGACGCCAGGGTCAGCAAGGACAGCGCGTAGTTGGTCGGCGGTCGAGCCAATAAACGGAACGAACAGGGCCAACGGCGGAAGGAGCGACCACCACAGGGTTTTCGCCCGACGGCGGAGAAAAAGCATGGCACCAAGCACTGCCACCACGAGCAAGGGAAGCAGGGATGGCGCCCCCGCTGTGATCACCGCGAGCAGCAAACCCGCAGTCGCCGCGGCAGTCCAGCTGGGTACCCCGTTGATACCTGGTTTGAGCAGTATTTCGACGGGTCGACGGCGCTGGTACGCGTCGTCGTGCTGGGGGGACGGTTTAGACACATCGGCGGGGAACGCGGTGGCGCCAGCCTGACGCTGGGATGCCAGCTGTGGAGCTCGCGCCGCACCGACCGCACGCAGCAGGGCCAGCCCGGCCAACGGCAGGAGTACGTGGGCAAGGAGGGCCCCGAGCCGGCCGCTGCCCAGCGCTACCTGAAGGGTCGGCACGGCGGCCCAGAAGAACGCAACCCAGAACCGTAGTCCCCGGCTCCGGGTCAGCGCCCCGGCCGCGAACCACGCGGACAGCCCGGCCAGGGGCAGCGCGAGCAAGGTCAGGGTGACCATTACCGCGTTGCCGTTGCCCACCCCGAGGGCAGCCAGCAACCACAGCACATACCCGAACGGATCACCGTGGCCGGGCATCCCGGACCCGAGAGTAATCCACCAGGTTGACGCGTTGTTCCAGATGTCCACCATGCTGGTAGACACCGGCAGCAGAGACCCTCCAGCCAGGGCCGGCGCTCCAACAAAGCGGTGGAGCCCGATCAACGAGACCGCGGTGAGGATCAGGCCTGCCGCCACCGCGCCGAGTCCCACCCAGGTGCGCGATGGTGCGGCGAGGGAACTGAAGTCTTCAGTGGCGTCACCGGAGGGAATATAGGCGCTCTGCTCGTCGGCGATCGCTGCGTCGCTGAGGTGGCACTCTGCGGAGAACGCGTCAAGCACCGACCGTCGGTGGGACCAGACCTCGCGGCGCGACGTCCGGAGCGCGCGGACCACGCTTCGAGGGCGTTTCTTGGTGGCTGCGGCTCGACGCCGGGACTTGAACAGGTCCACCGGGCGGAGCACTGCGGCGATGCTGGCAAAGAGTTGACTGAACCCATAGCCGGGGTCCTTGGCAAGCAACCCCATCAGGAGCCGGCCGAAACCGCCGATCACTGCGCCCACTGCAAGGAAGGGGACCTTCCACAGCGTCGCGTGTTTCAGCCGGAGGTAAACCTCGGCCTTCCGGGCCGCGCGCTGGGCGGCGGTGGCATGTGTGCGTGGGGCGGCGTGGCGCACCACGGCACTCGGCACCACCACCACGCGATGCCCAGCGAGCCGGTTGCGCCAACAGAAGTCCACGTCGTCGCCGGTGCCAGGAAGCGCCGGGTCGAATCCCCCAAGGGTGTCCCAGACATCGCGGCGGACCAGCATGCCCGCCGAATTGACGGCAAAGACGTCACTGCGGGAGTCATACTGGCCCTGGTCGAGTTCGTCGACGTCGATCAGCGTCAACCGTTCGGCCCATCGGCTGATGGACAGGCCGACGTCAACCACCTTCCGGCGATTGTCCCACTCAACCTGTTTCGACCCAGCGACGGTGACCGAGGGAGCACGTTCGACGGCGAGGAGTAGCTCGTCGAGGGCGTTTGGTTCGGGCGCCGAGTCGTCGTGGAGCAGCCAGAGCCACTCGTGGGCGGTTTCCTCCCCGGCGGGCCGGGGACGCGCGGGAATTTCGGCAAGACCCACGCGAACCGCCGAGCCAAACCCTGCGCGTGAGGCAGAGCCAACCACTGGGCTACCAACGGGTAGTTCCAGCTGCAGGATCGACGCTGAGTCGTCAGTGGAACCGGCGTCGACGCCGATCACAAAGCTGGGCTGGTGCCGCTGCGCCCGGAGCGCGGCCAGAGTTGCTGATAGAAAAGCAGAGCCGTTGTGGGCGACCACAACGGCTGTGACACGGGGGTGCTGCAGAATTAGACTGCTCGCTTTCGTAGCCGGCGTCGCTCGCGCTCGGACAGGCCGCCCCAGATGCCGAAACGCTCATCGTTGGCGAGTGCATACTCGAGGCACTGCGAGCGCACGTTGCAGGCGCCGCAGACCTTCTTGGCGTCGCGGGTTGAGCCGCCCTTCTCGGGGAAGAACGCCTCGGGGTCCGTCTGGGCGCAGAGCGAATCAGCCTGCCAGCCGAGTTCACCCTCGTCGTCGAAGTCCTGGCCGATACCGGGCAGACCAATCCACACCGGCTGATCGCTGCGCCCCGGCACTTGCCTCGACGGCGACGAGATGCGCTCGGGCGTCATGAGCGCGGAGGGGGTTGACTCCACTACGTCGGCAGGGAGTTCAGCCAGGGCCTCATGGGCAGTGAGGAAGGCAGTGGCCTGGTCCTCGAGTGAGCTTTCAATCCTCTGTCGGTGCCGCTCCGCGGCGTCCGGGTCTGCCGGATCGACAAACCAGTCGCTTGGAACGCCACGTGATCCGTAGCGGGCAGACGCCTGTGCCTCGATGGTTGTGCGGTCGTGGACCTTCTCTACCTGTCCCATGTCAGCCCTCCCGGTGTTGCCGCTCCAGCAGCTACTGTGGTGGATTCAGGCACGACTGCTGAGCAAAAGATGTTTTGCGAGAGGCAATGCGGCCCAAGTATCCGGTGTGCTGGAACTTTCCGATACCTAATTACACGCGTGTAATACGTGTTCAGTCAAGCGCCAGGGGGAATCTTATAGAGTTATTTCCTGGGAACCCGTTCACGCCACGCTGAGAGTTTCTCACTACGGCGGCGGCGTGTCCCCTGTGACACTGGCGAATCCGCTGCCCCGGGATTCTCCGTCAAAATCGGCAGCAAAATAAATGTCATCAGGAAGGTACCAACCGGTCATGGATCCATCAACCGCAGTCCCCCAGCTCATGAATCAGCTCCGCACCTTGAGCCCCTCGGAGCCTCGCCTGATCTGGTACGGGCCAGGCAGCGAGCGGATTGAGCTTTCCGGCCGGGTGCTCGACAACTGGGTTGCCAAAACCTCCAATCTGCTGGTTGAGGAACTGGACGCCGAACCCGGCATCCGGGTTGCGTTGGAGCTGCCGGGTCATTGGAAGACCCTGGTCTGGGCCTTGGCTTGCTGGCAGGTTGGGGCGGTCCCGGTCGATGGGGCGTCGAGACCCGACCGGCCAGTGGACATTGTGGTCAGCTCAGCGGCTACTGCGCCCGATGGCGACCCATCCCCACTACTGGTGTTGGTCGCTTTGGGCGCACTCGACCTCAAATGGCCGGGCCTCCTCCCCGCGGGCGCTGTTGATTACGCTGCGGAGGTGCGTGGCTATGGCGATGAGTTTTTCGATCTGCCTCCAGCCAATGCTTCCCAGACAGCAGTGGAGCAGGACAGTGGGGATCTCAGCATGCCGGTGCTCTTCGACCGCGCCGCCGCCTGCGGCTGGACTCCGGGCGGAGTGCTCCTGCTTCCTGCCGATCTGGCGCTTGAGACGATCCTTGCGGCGGCAGTGCACGCATGGAGCACCGGGGGGACCCTGATCGTCGCCCACCCGAGTGTTGCCTTGTCAGAGCAATTGGTGGCCAGCGAACGGGTTACTGATCTCGTGGGCGTATAGGTTCGGCCGGAGTGGAATCGGTCGGGTCGACCAGCCGGGGCCCTGCCGGGACCACTGTCGACGCCGTGGCCGGACCTTCGGCGATTCGGGGGTCCGGATGGCCGAACAGTTCCCGGTCCTGGCTGAACGCCGGATCCTCGTCCAGTTCAACGTTGAACACCCAGAACCGGTACGCGACGAAACGCAGGACCGTGGCGAGCACCGTGCCGACAATGCCGGCGAAGAACAGCGTCGGCCGGTCAGTGATGTCCATCGGATACTTGGCGATCCACACGCACCCCGCTGCAATCCCCATTCCGATGAGGTTGATGAACACAAACATGCTCAGTTCACGGACCGGGTTCGGCTGCCGACGGTGTCTGAAGGTCCAGTAGCGGTTGGCAATCCAGGCAAAGACGGTCGCCACCGACGCTGAAACGAATCTGGCCTTCACCTCGCTGTCGGACATGGGGCCGTGGATCAGGTACCAGAACAATCCGTTGTCGATGACGAAGGCGACACCGCCAACGGCACCGAACTTGGCAACCTCACGCCAAAACAGAGAGGCTAGGCCCCTGATGCGATCTGCCACTGTGGAAAACATGACCCTCCGTGGTCCGGTTGCATGTCTGGTTCACCATGATCGCGGACGTGCAACCGTGGAGGTAGTACCCCCATGCTGCATGCATAACGGCCAGTGAGCCATTTTAGCTGCCCAGCATGGAGTTTCCTAGAAACCTGCCCGGCGCAGGCGCAGCATGCCAGCGCACCGCCGGGCAGTGGGTACCCTGAGTACGTGACTTTTCCTGTAATCGGTGTGGTTGGCGGCGGCCAGCTGGCCCGCATGATGGCCCCTCCCGCTGTCCAGCTCGGCTTCACCCTCCGCGTTCTCGCCGAAGGGCCTGATGTGTCGGCGGTGGCGGCGGTGGCTTCCTCAACGGTGGGCGACTTCCGCAACCTTGGCGACCTGCGGGAGTTCGCCCGGGGCGTCGATGTGCTGACCTTCGACCACGAACATGTACCTGGCGATCTGCTTAGGGCGCTGCAGGCCGACGGTGTCAATGTGCAGCCGCCCCCTGAGGCTCTGGCGCACGCGCAGGACAAGATCGTGATGCGCCGGGCCATCGACCGGTTGGGCCTGCCGAACCCGGAGTGGGCTGAGGTCTCAACGATCGAGGAACTGCGCGCTTTCGGGGACGGGATCGGCTGGCCGATCGTGTTGAAGACTCCCCGTGGCGGATACGACGGCAAGGGAGTGATGGTGCTCGACACGCCAGCCGATATTGCACGTGCCGCCTCCTGGTTCCGGGGCAGCCCCCTGCTCGCCGAAGCCAAAGTGAATTTCAGCCGCGAACTCTCAGCCCTGGTGGCTCGCACCCCGTCGGGTGCCTCCCGCGCCTGGCCGGTGGTGCACTCCATCCAGGTGGACGGGGTGTGCGACGAGGTGATCGCGCCGGCCGCCGACCTCTCCGCGGAGCTTGCGACGTCGATTGGCGACGCCGCACTCAGGATCGCCGACCAACTCGGGGTTACCGGTGTGATGGCCGTTGAACTGTTCCAGACTCCGGACACGGAGTCTGGTTTCATGGTCAACGAGTTGGCCATGCGGCCCCACAATTCAGGCCACTGGACCATGGACGGCTCGGTGACTGGGCAATTTGAGCAGCATCTGCGGGCAATCCTTGACCTGCCGTTGGGCAGCACTGCAACGCTGGGGACCGTGACGGTGATGAAGAACTATCTCGGTGGCGCCAACGTTGACCTCTTTAGCGCCTATCCGACGGCGCTGGCCGCCGAGCCCGAAGCGAAGATCCACGCCTACGGCAAGGATGTGCGGCCAGGCCGCAAAATTGGGCATGTCACGGCTGTAGCCTTGCCTGGCGAAACCCTTGACACCGTCCGTGACCGGGCGGAACGAACTGCCGCCATTCTTCGTGATGGGCACAACGGCACAGAGCTCCGAAAGGACAACGCGTGATTAACCCGCTGGTAGGACTAGTGATGGGGTCCGATTCGGACTGGCCCGTCATGGAGGCAGCAGCTCAGGCGCTGACGGAATTCGGGGTGCCCTTTGAGGCCGACGTCGTCTCAGCCCACCGGATGCCCGCCGAAATGATCGCGTATGGCCAGCAGGCTCAGGAGCGGGGGCTTCGCGTCATTATTGCTGGTGCCGGCGGCGCCGCTCACCTCCCAGGGATGTTGGCCTCCGTTACTCCCCTGCCGGTCATCGGCGTGCCGGTACCTCTGAAGTACCTGGACGGCATGGACTCTTTGCTGTCTATCGTTCAAATGCCCGCAGGCGTTCCCGTAGCGGCGGTGTCCATCGGTGGCGCCCGCAACGCGGGGCTCCTCGCCGTGCGGATGCTCGCTGCCGGCGAGGGTACGCTCGCCGGGCGCCTCCGGAGGGACCTCGTCGAGTTCGCCGCTGGTTTGCGGGAGACAGCCATTCACAAGGGCGAGTCTCTTCGTGCCCGAGCGGCCGACCCCTCGGAGAGCAGCGTATGAGTCAGGCACCTCACCCTGAGGGGCAGTGGTTGTTGACTGACCCGGTTCGCTACCCACAGTCGGCTACCCCAAAAATCCGCACCAAACGCGCCTTCGTCCTCCTGCTCCTGACCCTGGTGTTGCCTGGCTCGGCGCAGATTGTTGCCGGTGACCGACAACTGGGCCGGCGGGCCCTCCTCGTAACGTTCGCCGCCTGGCTGGCGATCGCGGTCACCGCCGTCGTCGCCGTCACCAACCGCAGCCTGCTGGTCAGTCTGGTGACGCACCAGTGGTGGTCACTGGTGCTCATCATCGTGCTGCTGGTGCTCGCAGTGTCCTGGGCCATCCTGTTTCTCAACACCCTGCGCATCATCAGGCCTCCCTTGCTGGACCGGTCGATGCGCCCGGTGGTCGCCGGGGCCCTGGTAGCGCTCATGGTCGTCACCAGTGGGTCCCTCGCCTACGGCGCATACCTGCTCAATGTCAGCCGTGGCACCTTCGGCTCTATCTTCCAGACCGGACCCGCGTTCGATCCCGTCGACGGGCGCTACAACTTCCTGCTCATGGGCGGCGATGCCGGGGAGGACCGCACTGGTCGCCGGCCTGACAGCATCTCGGTGATCAGCGTCGACGCGGCAACTGGCGCGGCGGTGACGTTCAGCATTCCACGGAACTTTCAGAACGCACCCTTCACCGAAAATTCGCCCCTATGGGAGATTTACCCGGAAGGGTACAGCTGTGGCGACGAATGCATCGTGAACAGCCTCTACCCGGTGGTCGCCCAGGATCACGCCGACCTGTACCCCGACTCAGACGACCCGGGGGCGGAGGCCATGATGGATGCCGCGGGTGGCATCCTGGGTATTGAAATTCAGGCCTACATCCTCGTGGACATGGAGGGTTTTTCCCAGGTGATCGATGCCATGGGCGGGATTTCTATCGACGCCGGTGGGTGGGTTCCCATCACCGCCGCGGAGATTCCGGGTACCAACCCCATCCGGCATTATCCACCGTCCGGGTGGATCGCCCCGGGGGTTCAGACGCTCGACGGCTACCAGGCGCTCTGGTACGCACGATCCCGCGAATTTGTCACCGACTACCATCGGATCTCCCGGCAGCAGTGCGTGCAGCAGGCAATGATCGCTCAACTGGACCCCGCCACCGTGCTGACCCGATTCCAGGACTTGGCAAGCGCCGGCGCCGCCATCGTCGAAACTGACATTCCGCTGGATCAGCTGGGAAGCTTCGTTGATCTGGCGCTGAAGGCCAAGGACCACGAAACCCGTCGCCTGACCATCGGGCCACCCGACTTCGGCACGCCCGCCGACAACTTCGTCACCTACCCTGTGTTCGAGGAGATCCACGCCAGGGTCCAGGAGACGCTCGCCGACACCACCGGCGCCGAACCCGCCGCTGACGCTCCGGGTGCTCCGCTCGATGAGCCGGCCATGGTGCGGGTCTTCCAACCGATGCCACTGACCGGCACCGTCCCGGCGCAGGTGACCGAGCCGGAGATCACCGAGGAATACCTCCAGCAGTTGGCTACCATCGGAGACGATGCAACGCTGAGCACCCTTCTGGACAACAACGGAGAATGCAGTCCCGCCTAAGGAAACGAGTCCCATGTATCTGCTGGAGAACACCCTGCGGCACTACGCCTGGGGATCCGAGACAGCCATCGCCGAGCTCCTCGGCCGGGTGCCCTCCGGCGGTCCCGAAGCAGAACTGTGGGTGGGAGCCCACCCGGACTCCCCGTCACGGGCGTTGCTCGACGACGGCACTCGCGAGGACCTCGACCGGCTGATTGCCTCCGATCCGCTGCGGGCACTTGGTGACGCCTCCGTGCAGCGCTTCGGTGCACGGTTGCCGTTCCTGGTTAAGGTCCTCGCCGCGGCAGCGCCGCTGTCTCTCCAGGTGCATCCGAGCAGCTCCCAGGCGACGGCGGGGTTCGACGCCGAGAACGCTGCCGGGCTTCCCCCTGATGCGCCCCACCGTAACTACCACGACGGTTACCACAAGCCGGAAATGATCTTCGCGCTCACCGCATTCGAAGCGTTGTGCGGGTTCCGTCAGGCACCCGAGGCTACGGCAGTATTTGAGCAATTGGTGGCGGCTGTCGAGGCCTCCGGCGCTGGCGTTCCCCAGTTGCTGACCGACGTCGTCGCTGATCTCAGCGGTTCCGACCAGCACTCAGGTTTGCGTAGCGCCTTCACCCGCCTGCTGACCAGTGGGAAGGCTTCGGCACAGGCGGCGGAGACGGTTGCTGCCGCACTCGCGACCGCTGACAGTCCGGAGGCAGCCACGGTCCGTGAGCTGAGCGAGCACTACCCCGCCGATCCCGGAGTGTTGGTATCCCTGTTGCTGAACCGGGTGTCGCTGAGTCCCGGCCAGGCCATTTACCTGCCCGCCGGGAACATCCACGCCTACCTGAGCGGCCTGGGAATTGAGGTGATGGCGTCGTCGGATAATGTGTTGCGCGGTGGGCTCACCCCCAAGCACATCGACGTGCCGGAGCTGCTGAAGACAGTGACTTTCGCGGCGATGACCGTGCCGGCGGTCGAGGCTCGCCACACCGAGCTCGGCCAGGAACTGTACTGCCCGCCGTTCGAAGAGTTCGCCCTGCAGCGCCTCGAACTGCGTGCCGGATCGGGGTCGATGGCGTCGTCCGACGTGCCGCTGGCCCAGAACGGGCCGGTCCTGGTCCTCGCGGTTTCCGGGAGCATCGTCCTCGACTCCCCCCGCGGCGACCTCCTGGTGCCGCGCGGAGGCAGCGCGTTCGTTCCAGCCACCGAAGCCCCCGTCATGGTGAAGCTCGCCGCCGGTACCGGACCCGAGTCCGACCAGGACGACGACGGCGCCCTGGCGTTCGCCGTAACTCTCGGCGGCTGAGTCCCTCCAGCTGGCCGAGTCGCACCCAACCCGATCCACCGCCCCCCCGCCCGACACCTCCGTCCGACGCCCCCGCCCGACGCCCCCGCCCGACGCCAAAAAAGTGGCTGACCCGCATCGAAGTGGTTGCCCCACCACGTATTTGCGGCGCAGCCACTCGTTTGCGGAACTACTGCGGCGCAGCCACTCGTTTGCGGCGCACGACGCCGGAGACCACCAGTGGTCCGTGCCTTCACCGGGTTTCCCTAAGATAGACGGGTGACTGCTTCCCTCGTGGCGAAGGACCTCTCCGGAGGTCACGCCCATCGCACGCTCTTCTCCGGCCTGAACCTGACCGTCGCGCCGGGCGACGTCGTCGGCGTCGTTGGCGCCAACGGTGCTGGCAAGTCGACGCTGCTCAGGCTGCTCGCGGGCGTCGATCAACCGTTGGGCGGCACCGTGACCACCACCCCCACCGACGCGTTCGTCGGGTGGCTGCCGCAGGAAGAGGATCGGCTTCCCGGCGAAACCATCGAGGGGTATCTCGGCCGGCGCACGGGGACGACGGAAGCCACCGCGCAGATGGAGGCCGCTGCCGAAGCGCTGGCCTCCGGCACCAACGCCGCCAACGATGCCTATGGGACGGCGCTCGATCATTGGATGGCGTGCGGGGCAGCCGATCTTGCCGACCGCATCCCACTCGTCCTGGCCGAGCTCGGGTTGTCTCTCGGCCTGGACACCCCGATGACCGGGCTGTCGGGCGGTCAGGCCGCCCGGGTCGCCCTGGCCGCATTGTTGCTGAGCCGGTTCGATATCGTGTTGCTGGATGAGCCCACCAACGACCTCGATCTGGCGGGTCTGGATCGTCTTGAGGAGTTTGTGCGGAGCCTGCGCGGGGGCGTCGTCCTGGTATCGCACGACCGCGAGTTCCTGGCCCGCTGCATCACCACGGTGGTCGAGCTGGATCTGGCGCAGCGCAGCGTCGCCGTGTACGACGGCGGGTATGACGCGTTCCTGGCGGAGCGTGCTGTCGCGAAGCGGCATGCCCGGGAGGCATACGAAGAGTTTGCCGACAAGAAGGCGGACCTCGTTTCCCGCTCCCGGACCCAGCGGGAGTGGAGCTCCCAGGGTGTCAGGAACGCGATGAAGAAGGCTCCGGACAATGACAAGATCCGGCGGCGGGCCAGCATGGAATCTTCTGAGAAGCAGGCGCAGAAGGTCAGGCAGATGGAGTCGCGGATTTCACGCCTCGATGAGGTTGCGGAACCGCGCAAGGAGTGGCAGCTTCAGTTCAGCATCGGCGCCGCCCCACGCTCCAGCTCGGTGGTCGCGACCCTGAACGGAGCGACGGTCAGACGCGGCGCGTTCACGCTCGGCCCGGTGTCCCTGCAGGTCAACGCCGGTGACCGCATCGGGATCACCGGACCCAACGGCGCAGGGAAGTCCACTCTGCTCGCCCTGCTGCTCGGCCAGCTGGTGCCCGACGACGGCGGCGCCGCGCTCGGCGCAAGTGTCGCCGTCGGGGAAATCGACCAGGCCCGCGGCGTGTTTGCGGAGACCGAGCCGCTGGGCGACGCATTCGAGGCTCTGGTGCCCAGCCTGAACCGGGCTGAGGTACGCACGTTGCTCGCCAAGTTTGGGCTCAAAGCCGACCAGGTCAGTGGACCAGTGGACAGCCTATCCCCGGGCGAGCGCACCCGCGCCGCGCTGGCACTACTGCAGGCCCGCGGAGTGAACCTGCTGGTGCTCGACGAGCCGACGAACCACCTCGACCTGCCGGCGATTGAACAGCTGGAGGAGGCACTTGAGCATTACGACGGCGCGCTCCTCCTGGTCTCCCATGACCGCCGGCTGCTCGAAAATGTACAACTCGACACCCGGTGGAGCGTTGAGGGTGGACGGGTCAGCACCAGCTGATCTAGGACCGTCCGGGGACCTTCGCCTTCAGCTTCGCCCCTGCGCTTTGAGCGAACCGCAGCCCGTCACGAGCCAGTGGCATGGCGCGGGAGTACAGCGGATATAGCGGCGAGAGGGGTTTGTCCCAGGTCCCCGCCAGCTGGTTTTCATGTTTCGCCCAGCCCATCTTGAACTTCGAGACGCCGTCGTTCAATAGCCCGTTGAAGTCGTAGCGCACTGCGCCCCGTTCCTTCATGGCCTGGATGGCCAGCCACTTCAAGGCGTAGTTGGCGCGCAGTTGCTCGCCCTCGGCGGTCATCCCGCCGTAGAGCTCGAAGACCGTGTGATCGCTGCATGACAGCCAGAGGAATGCCACGACGTCATCACCCTTGAAAGCGGCGAACACCGGCGAGGCGGCGCCGAGGTTGTCGAAGATGTCCAGGTAGTAGCGGTCTTCGTGGATGCCGAAGCCGGCCCGCTCGGCCGTCTGCCGGTACACCGCAAGGCATTCGGTCAGCTCGTCGCGGGTCACCTCACGGTAATCGAGATCCTCCCGGCCGGATTTCCTGATGTATTGCCTGTGCTTCTTACTCATCTCGGCAAGCAGCTCATCCTCGGACTGGGTGAGGTCGAGAATGAGGGTACGGCCAATCAGGATGGTGTTCCCGGTGCTGCGCCATCCTGCGGCGGCCAGCGCCGCCGCAGGGGCGGTGGTTGATTCCCAATCCGGTTCGATGCTCAACGCCACCGCGCGGTGTGCCTGACGGACGTAGACCTCGAGCGCCCGCAGGACCTCGGCGTCGCGGCCGGGGGTGGTCTGCGGACCGCGCGGGCAGTACGCGAGAGCCCTGAACGGCAGGGGAAGTTTGCGGAGGAGGACCTGGGCGCAGCCCACCAGCACGCCGTCGTCCTGCACCAGGACCCGGTCGACACTCCAGCCATGGGAGGCCTTGGTCTTGCCCCAGCCCCACAGCTGCTGGGGGTGCCCACGCAAGGCGTTGACGGCGGCGTCCCACCGGGACTCGTCGGTGCACTGCACAACAGTAAGGGTCATGCCCTCAACCCTAGCGTTGATCGCCGTGCACCCTCGGCGACCCCTGTACAGTGCTACCCCAAAAGCGCTACCTCAGACGGTCTACTTCAGACGGGCGTAGCTCTCCCATTTGTGGGCCTGGTGCTCGCCGTCGACCACCCGGATGGTCCCGGACTTGGACCTCATCACGATGGACTGGGTGAGAACTTTCCCCTTGTTGTAACGCACCCCGCGCACCAGGTCACCGTCGGTGATACCGGTTGCGGCGAAGTAGCAGTTGTCACTGGTCACCAGGTCGGAGGTGGACATCACGCGGTCGAGGTCGTGGCCCGCGTCGATCGCCTTCTGCTTTTCCTCGTCGCTGGTGGGCCACAGCCGACCCTGGATGACACCGCCCAGGGACTTGATCGCGCAGGCCGCGACGATCCCCTCGGGGGTGCCGCCGATACCCATCAGGGCGTCGACGTCGGTCCCCTCGCGGGCGGCAGCGATGGCCCCAGCCACGTCGCCGTCCATGATGAACTTGGTGCGCGCCCCGGCGGCACGGATCTCATCGACCAGGGGGCGGTGGCGGTCGCGGTCGAGGATCATCACGGTGACCTGGTTGACCGACTTTCCCTTCGCCTTGGCGATCAGGTGCAGGTTCTGCTTGACCGGTAGGCGCAGGTCAACCATGTCGGCGGCCTCGGGGCCGGTGACCAGTTTCTCCATGTAGAACACTGCCGACGGATCGAACATGGTGCCGCGCTCGGCGACGGCGAGGACTGCGATCGCGTTGTTGATCCCGAGGGCGGTCAGGCGGGTGCCGTCGATCGGGTCAACTGCTACATCGCACTCTGGACCGCTACCGTCCCCGACCCGCTCGCCGTTGAACAGCATTGGGGCCTCGTCCTTCTCGCCTTCACCGATGACCACCACACCGTTGAAGTGGACTGTTGAAAGCAGCGAGCGCATGGCGTCCACTGCGGCGCCGTCGGCCTTGAGCTTGTCGCCGTAGCCCACCCAATGGCCGCCAGCAATGGCCGCTGCCTCCGTGACGCGCACCAGCTCCAGCGCCAGGTTGCGGTCCGGCTCGTCGTCGCCGACTGCCAGTGAGCGGGAAAGCGTTGAATACTGGGCTGATTTGGCGGTATCGGACACGTCAATCCTCATCGTCGAAGCGGTGCTGTGCCATTGCTGGCGAAAGCTGCGGGACTTATCCCCTGCGCCCAATCATAGTGGCCCTTCGCAGATGGGGACCATGCGGGAGGGCGGAGTCGTTTAGGCGGGCACCCCCGGTATGGTGGAAAATGGACCGGTGAGCAACCTCCAGCCCGGATCATCAGAAAGCCCCGTCGACGGCGACCCGCGTGTGACGACTGACCTGCGCCGTGACACCGAACCGCAGGTTACACCGGTCCTGACCCCGAAGCAGGCGAAGCGGGCCAATTCGACGGTCGTCGGCATGCTCATCGCGATTGCCGCCACCTTTGGGCTCGTTCTTCCGGTCCTGTTGTTGAACCCCACCCACACCGCAGAAACCTACACTCGGGACATCGACGTGCAGAATGTCTCGGCCGAGGCTACCGATAGCGCCGGGTACGCTCCGCTGGCGCCCGAGCTTCCCGAGGGCTGGACCGCCAACTTTGCCCGCTGGAACGCTGGGGGCAGCGACGGCGTCCCGTTCTGGGAGGTGGGCTATCTCACCCCTGAGCAGCAATTTATCCAGCTCACGCAGACCGATAGTGCCAACCCCACCTGGACGGCCCAGCGGCTCGATGAAGCTCAGATCTCTGGGCAACGCACCATCGAAACCCTGGACTGGGAGTTGCTGGATAGTTCATCGGGCGACTCGTTCCTCACCACCGAGACCGGTGACTTCACTTTGATCCTCAACGGGACCGCCGATCTGGCGGAGTTTGACGTGCTTGGTACCGCCATCGTCGGGGACCTTGACTCCCCGTAGTCTGCAATCCGTGCCCTAAATCGGCGTAAGGTGGGGGCGTGGACAACCAATCGACTCCCGCTCTGGCCTGGCAGCGACTCCGCGAAGGAAACGTGCGATTCGTTTCCGGGCAGTCATCGCACCCTAACCAGGATGCCCTGCACCGCGCCTCGCTGGTAGACACCCAGCATCCTTTCGCTGTCATCTTCGGCTGCTCGGATTCCCGGCTGGCGGCCGAGATTATTTTCGATCTCGGCCTCGGTGACGTGTTCGTGGTGCGCACGGCAGGTCAGGTGATCGACGACGCCGTCCTGGGATCCCTCGAGTTCAGTGTCAGCGTGTTGAACGTCCCCCTGATCGTGGTACTCGGACATGACCGCTGCGGAGCTGTGTCGGCGACCATTGACGCCCTCGACTCTGGTGTGATGCCGGTGGGCTTCCTGCGCGAACTGGTGGAGCGGATCACTCCTTCGGTCCTCACATCCCGACGCAACGGCGTCACCGACATCAACGCCACTGTCGTGGAACACATCAAGCAGACCTCCCAGCGCATGGTCGATTCCTCGCGGGTCATCGCCAACGCCGTCGAGCAGGGTTCAACAGCGGTGATCGGTGTTACCTACCGGCTGGAGGACGGCATCGCCGAAATCGTTTCCGGATTTGGTACCTCGTAGTCCCACCGGCAAGAATTGGCGCATGACTCAAACGCCTGGATCCGACGCCGAATTCCGTATCGAACACGACACGATGGGGGAGGTCCGGGTTCCGGTCAATGCCCTGTACCGCGCACAGACCCAGCGTGCAGTGGAAAACTTCCCGATCTCGGGCACCCGCCTCGAGCGAGCGCACATCGAGGCACTGGCCCGGATCAAGAAGGCCGCTGCCACTGCCAACGCGGAACTGGGAGTGCTCGATGACGAGCGGGCCCGGGCCATCGAGGCTGCTGCCGAAGAGGTGGCACAGGGACTCTACGACGGCGACTTCCCGGTCGACATCTACCAGACGGGCTCCGGCACCTCGTCGAACATGAACATCAACGAGGTCATCGCCACGCTGGCCAGCCGGGCATTGACCGCCGCCGGCAGCGAAACCTCGGTCCACCCGAACGATCACGTCAACGCCTCTCAGTCCTCGAACGACGTCTTCCCCACCTCGGTCCACGTCGCGGCGGCGTCCGCGCTCACCAAGGACCTGATTCCGGCCCTCGAACACCTAGCAGCATCCCTTGAGCGCAAGGCTAAGGAGTTCAAGGCTGTGGTTAAATCCGGCCGCACCCACCTGATGGATGCCACACCGGTCACCCTGGGCCAGGAGTTCGGTGGGTACGCCGCCCAGGTGCGGTACGGCGTGGAGCGCATTAAGGCGTCCCTCCCCCGGGTCGCCGAGGTGCCGTTGGGCGGCACGGCCGTCGGCACGGGCATCAACACACCGGCCGGCTTCCCGGCGCGGGTGATCGAACTGCTGGCCAACGACACCGGCCTGCCCCTGACCGAGGCCCGCGACCACTTTGAGGCTCAGGCGAACCGTGACGGCCTGGTCGAGGTGTCGGGGATGCTGCGCACCATCGCCGTGTCACTGACCAAGATCAACAATGACCTGCGCTGGCTCGGCTCCGGCCCCAACACGGGCCTCGGGGAGATCGCCCTGCCCGATCTGCAGCCGGGATCCTCCATCATGCCGGGCAAGGTCAACCCCGTGATCTGCGAGGCGGTCATCATGGTGTGCGCCCAGGTGATGGGCAACGACGCAACGGTGGCCATCTCGGGAACCAATGGCGCGTTCGAACTGAACGTCGGCATCCCGGTCATCGCCCGCAACCTGCTGGAATCGGTGCGGCTGCTGAGCACGTCCACCCGGGTGATGGCCGACAAGATGATCGACGGCATTACCGCCAACGAGGAGCGCGCCCGGTTCCTGGCCGAGGCGTCCCCCTCGATCGTCACACCGCTGAACAAGTACATTGGCTACGAAAATGCGGCGAAAATCGCGAAGAAAGCTGTAGCCGAGGGGCTCACGGTCCGCGAAGCCGTCGTCGCCCTCGGATTTGTCGAGCGCGGGGAGCTCACCGAGCAGCAGCTCGATGATTCCCTCGACGTGCTGTCCATGACCCGCCCGCCGCAGTAGATTCCGGGCGCCGGCTAACGGACGAAGTGCGGGACCCCGTCGGCAGCGAGCGCTGACTCGATCAGTTGCCGGTGCCTGTCGTTTAGCTCCGGCAACTGATCGAGGGCGAACCAGCCGACGTCGGTGGATTCGTCGTCGTTCACGCCTGCCACCCCCGCCACGTACCGGCAGCTGAAGTCAGTGTTGAGGAAGGTGCACACGTCCCCATTGGGGAAGGTTACCGGACCCACCACCTCGACCCGGAGCAAATGCTCGACCCGTGCCGTCACCCCGGTCTCCTCGAAGATTTCGCGCACAATCCCGGGGGCGGGTTCCTCACCCGGCTCCAGGATGCCCGTGATGATTGTCCACTGCCCGTTGTCGGTGCGCTTCCCCAGCAGCACCCGGCCGTGGTCGTCGAGCACCACACCACCGACGCCGGGAAGCCAGAGTGGCCCGTGCCCGATTTTCTCGCGCAGGGACAGAATGAAGTCAGGGATAGGCATGGGTTCAGCCTAGCGAGGGCATGGTCATTGCCAGCGCAGCCCCGGCAATCATGAACGGGCCAAACGCGATTACCGATTTCAGGGTGCCACGGCGGAGAACCATCAGTACCAGCCCCCAGAGCGCGCCAAACCCAAACGCGGCAATCGTCGCCCACAGGAGCTGGCTCCAGCCGACGAACCCCAGATAGAGCCCCAGCAGCCCGGCGAGCTTGACGTCCCCAAACCCCATGCCCGCCGGGTACACCAGGCGCAGCAGAAAGTACGCCAGCCAAAGCACTACCGATCCCCCGGCCATGGTGATCACCCTGGCCCCCTCCCCGGCCAGTAGGGCAGCCACTCCCAACAGCAACCCGGCAATCGGGTAGGCCGGGAGGATGATCCGGTTCGGCAGCAGGTGGCTGCGGGCGTCGATGACGCTCAGCCACACGCCGACCACCCCGAAGACCACCAGTGCCAGCGCGAGGAGTGCCGCGGCCGCCGGACTGTCCGCAAGGTTCCTGACGAAAATGTCGGTCATGGAAACCACGGTAGTTGACCCCCGCTGAGGCTCCTATAGCGGCGGTTACACTGTGGATATGTCGGCAACACACAGCGGATCTCCCGCAGCCACCTTCCGGTCGCTCTGCAGATCCTCCCCCTGGAAATGGGAGACCCTGCGGTTCGCTGTGGCCTGGCGCCGGCCCGAGGGAGACACCCGGCCGCTCAAGGCCTGGCTGCGTCGGCCAGCGGCGCTCCGGGTCGAGGACGACGACGGCGTACTCCTGCACAGCAGCACCGGCACGTCAGGCTCTCGGGATGCCCTCTATGTAAGCGCCACCCGGAAATCCTGGCTGCTCGCGCCCCGGCTCATTACCCCGGTATACAACGACGTCGGTTTTGTGCTCCGGCGACCGGATGCTGCCTATGGTGAACCAGCGTTCGGCGACCCCCGCTGGGCGGCGATGCTGGACCCGGTCGAGTTTGCAGGGAATGCACCGGTCGCTTTCGAATCACCCTTCGCCAACCGGGTGGAACTGGAAAATATTGTCGAGGAAGTCTTTGAGGGGCGGCCCGTCCTCAGTGCGACGGCCACCCCCAACCTCTCCTACCAACCGTTTACCCCGGGCTACCCCCTGATCGGACGCGGCCACACCGAGGTCAAGGTGGATGTGGGGACGGGCATCTGCGTGTCTACCCTTGCCCTTGACGGGCCGTTCGCCGGGGGCGGGCACCGGCTGCGTATCCTGGGTGTCGACGAGTACCTGGTCGATGACCACTTCGTGGACTCCGTGATGAGCCCGACTGACGTCACCGCGCACATCCCGTGGGATGTGTCCTGACCCTCAGCCCTCAGCGCACCGCCCCTGATCGTAACCCAGCTAGATTTCGGCGCCCTCCAGAAGTTCAGTGACGAGCGCGGCAATGGGGGACCGCTCGGATCTGGTCAGCGTGATGTGGCCGAACAGCGGGTGACCTTTCAGGGTCTCGACTACTGCGGCGATCCCATCATGGCGCCCCACCCGCAGGTTGTCGCGCTGAGCCACATCGTGGGTGAGCACGATCCGAGAGTTCTGACCGATCCGGCTCATCACCGTGAGCAGCACGTTCTTCTCCAGCGACTGCGCTTCGTCGACGATGACGAACGAATCATGCAGGCTACGGCCCCTGATATGGGTCAGCGGCAACACTTCGAGCATGCCGCGGTCCATCACTTCCTCCACCACTTCCTGTGACACCAGCGCTCCCAGGGTGTCGAAGACAGCCTGGGCCCTCGGATTCATCTTCTCGCTCTCGCTGCCGGGAAGGTATCCCAACTCCTGGCCGCCGACCGCGTACAGCGGCCTGAAGACGACCACCTTCCGGTGTTCCCGGCGTTCCAGGACGGCCTCCAGCCCGGCGCACAGCGCCAGCGCCGACTTTCCGGTGCCCGCGCGGCCGCCCATTGACACGATCCCCACCTCGGGATCCATCAGCAGGTCAATCGCCAGGCGCTGCTCGGCGGACCGGCCGTGGAGTCCGAAAACGTCCCGGTCCCCCCGCACCAGCCGCACCTGCTTGTCCGCTCCCACCCGACCAAGCGCCGACCCACGGAGGGAATGCATCACCAGCCCAGTGTTGGCTGGCATTTCGGCAGCTTCGGGCAGGAATACTGGTTGGTGGTCGTACAGCGCGTTGACGTCGTCTTCCGCGACATCAAGTTCGGCGACGCCGGTCCACCCCGAGTCCTTGACCAGTTCGTTGCGGTACTCATCAGCCTTCAGGCCCATCGCCGACGCCTTGACCCGCATCGGCAGGTCCTTCGACACCACTGTGACGTTCCGGCCCTCGTCCGAAAGATTCTTGGCCACGGCAAGAATCCGGGAGTCGTTGTCGCCGGCCCTGAATCCGGCCGGCAGCACTGCCGGCGAAATGTGGTTCAGCTCTACCCGCAGCGTTCCGCCCTCTTCCCCGAGAGGGACCGCCCGGTTGAGCCCGTGGTGCTGCACCCGCAGGTCATCGAGGAACCGCAACGCCTTGCGGGCGAAATACCCCAACTCGGGGTCGTCGCGTTTGGCCTCCAACTCGCTGATGACGACGATCGGCAGGATCACCTCGTGTTCGGCAAACCGCGTGATAGCCAGCGGATCCGAGAGCAGCACCGACGTGTCTACGACGTAACTCCGGCTACCCAGGCTTTCGACCGACGAAAGGCCCGCCTCGGCAAGGATTATGTCGTCATCCGTGCTGGTGCGGGCCTCGTTGGTGGCTGCCGGAGGGAGGGTGTGGCCTGAGTCAAATGAACGCTGTGGTGTGTCAGATATGGCCATGTGGACTCCATTGGCGGGGCGTGCAATCCCCGACTTGTTATGGGGTGGGCAAGACAGTGAGGCCGTGAGGCCTGGCACGGCCTCCCCTGACGTTGGCGCTGTGCTGATCCGCGCTGTGCTGATCTGCGCTGTTCGCTGCATCGGTAGCCTCCCGACCAGTCGGCAATGGGTGCCTCCTGATGGAGTCGAGAATACGCCCGGCAATGGCGTCGAGGGGACCTGATGCGGCGTGTCGAAGAAGAATTTGCCGTTAACTTCTAGCCGCCGAAACGCCGCTGCCGCCGTCCGTAATCACGCAGCGCGCGCAAGAAGTCCACCCTACGGAAATCGGGCCAGAGCGCCTCGCAGAAGTAGAACTCGCTGTAGGCGCTCTGCCACATAAGGAACCCGGACAGACGTTGTTCTCCCGAGGTACGAATGACCAGATCCGGGTCAGGCTGCCCGCGGGTGTAGAGAAAGGACGAGATCTGCTGATCGGTCAGCCCTTCGGCGACATCCTCCAACGACCCGCCTTTCGACGCCGCGGCACGCATCAGTTCCTTGACTGCATCGACAATTTCCCGACGCCCGCCGTAGCCGACGGCCACATTCACATGCAGGCCGTCGATCTCCCTGGTCTGGGTGGCGAGGGAACACAGCTTGGCAGCGAGGTTGTCGGGCAACAGTTCGAGGGCTCCCACCGGCTGCACCCGAACCCGGTTGCTTTCCCCCAGCCGGTCGAGGGTGTTGGCGATGATATCGAGGAGCTGCTCAATCTCCTCCGGGGAACGGCTCATGTTGTCGGTGGAAAGCATATACAGCGTCACCACTTCGACGCCGAGCTCCTCGCAC
Organism: Arthrobacter sp. TMN-50; assembly: GCF_054511125.1. Lineage (NCBI taxonomy): Bacteria > Bacillati > Actinomycetota > Actinomycetes > Micrococcales > Micrococcaceae > Arthrobacter > Arthrobacter sp. TMN-50. Next base: position 50,944 of record NZ_JBTNDG010000012.1, read on the forward strand.
CAGCCCAAAAACTCGTGAATCTTGTCGGCGCCAGCCTGATGTCCATCCCGGGTGGGCGCTCCGGCCAACTTGGCCCACCGCCGATTGCCGTCGACCATCACGCCAATGTGGTGCGGGATCCGGTCAGAATTCAGGGACCGCTGTAGCCGGCGTTCATAGAAGTTGTAGGCGAATCCTGGGAACTTCACTGGGCGGTTCACCTGTCCCTCTTCCTTTCGTCTTCCGGCTGCACCAACTGGAGGTCGGGTAGGTTCACTCCTACGGTACCGCCAAGGACCCGCTGCACCGCCGACGGCGCCCGGCTGGTGCTCCCACATCCTCACCATGTCGGCGCTACCGGTCGGTAACTTAGGCCCATTGCCGGTTAGAATTGACGCATGACCTCGACTACTCCAGGCGCCCTGAAGCCGAAGCTGCGGGGCTGGCTTCATGCAGGAGCGACACCGCTGGCGCTGGCCGCCGGGATCGTCCTGATCGCGGTAGCCCCCACCGCGGCCGGCAAGATCACCTCGGCCATCTACGCACTCACCGGGGTCCTGCTCTTTGGCGTGAGCGCCGTGTATCACACGGGCACCTGGACCGACCGCACCAGGGTGGTCCTGAAACGTCTTGACCACACCAACATCATGTTGGTAATCGCCGGCAGTTACACCCCGCTTGCGTGGGCACTCCTGGCACCCGAGAAGGCGACAGTGCTGCTTTGGGTGATCTGGTCCGGCGCTATCGCCGGAGTGCTCTTCAGGGTGCTCTGGGTAAATGCTCCCCGCTGGCTATATGTGCCCGTCTATGTGGCTCTGGGGCTCGCTGCCCTGTTCTACCTCCCCGACTTTTTCGCCGCCAGCCCCGCTGCATCCGTTTTGATCTGCATCGGCGGCGCCCTCTACATCGCCGGAGCGGTGTGCTACGCGCTCAAGCGGCCCAACTTCAGCGTGAACTGGTTCGGTTTCCATGAGCTCTTTCACACCCTCACCATCGCGGCGTTCACCGTTCACTTCATTGCGATCATGATTGCCGTTCTCAACCCGCTCTGAAGACCTGGTCCCGACGGCGCCACCTAAACCCTTCGCCGCCTGTTTCACACGGTCAGGGGGAACGGGTTCGCCATCCAAACCTTTGACTGCTGCGGCTACCCTGGTATCCGCAGCGGATCAGCGGTTCGCCGGCGGGTATCCCGGAGCGGTATCGGAACTCCTGGGTCCGCGGTCGCTGGGTCCGCGGTCGGTGCGGACCCGGTCGGCGCCGGTGCGGGTGCGGGAATCGCCGTCGTCGTCCTGCTCGCCCGCAGTGGCGTCCGCTGCGGCCGCCTCGTCCAGCATCCCCTGGTAGCGCACCCGCCGGATCCTCTTGGACATGTCGCGAATCAGAAAGATCACGGCTATCACCATCATCAGCGTGAAGATGAACCCCCACAGACCAGGGGTCACCTGGCTGGGGTCCAGTCCCGGCCTGAGCCCGTCCTCTTGATTGGGGGCGGGGCTCACGGCGGACACCAGATTGAGCAGGTAAGACACAATGCACCACTTTCAGAGGAACGGCGGGCAGCGTGACCCACCCTACCTATTCTATGCCAGTGAAGAAGTCAGACTCGGGCAGTGTGGCCTCAACCCGGGAGTGAATCAGTGAATAGTCCTCCCACGGCCAGACTTTCCGCTGCAACTCCGACGACACGGCAAAGAAGAACCCCTCCGGGTCCACCTGGGTGCGGTGGGACAGCAGGGCCTGGTCACGGTGGTCGAAGAACCCGCCACACTCGATTTGGGTGGTGGTTTCATGGGTTGGTGCGGGCGCCTGGTGGCCTTCCGAGTCGGCTTCCAGCCACGTAGCAATCCGGGCGGCATAGGGCGACTGCAGCCCGGCTTCCTCCAGGGCGTTGTGTAGGGCGTGGAATCGTTCGGGATTGAAAGCGCGATCGTAGTACAGCTTGGACGGGGCCCAGGGCGCCCCTGTGCCGGGGTACCGCTCGGCGTCGCCCGCTGCGTGGTAGGCCTCGACCGCCACCCTGTGCGCCATGATGTGGTCGGGGTGGGGGTAGCCGCCGTTCTCGTCGTAACTCAGGATCACGTGCGGACGGAACTCGCGAATCAGTTTGACCAGCGGGGCGGCCGCGCGCTCCAGCGGTTGCAGGGCGAAGCACCCGAAGGGCAGCGGCGGGAGGGGGTCTCCCTCCGGCAGGCCGGAGTCGGCGAAGCCCAGCCACCGCTGGCGGATGCCAAGCGCCGTGGCAGCGCTCGCCATCTCGATTCGTCGGAGCCCGGCCAGGTCCCGCAGTGCGTGCGGTTCGCCGGCGATCTTCTCGTTGAGGATGTCGCCGCGTTCACCGCCGGTGCAGGTGGCAACGAGGACGTCGACGCTGTCGGCCGCGTAGCGTGCCATGGTGGCGGCGCCCTTACTCGACTCATCGTCCGGGTGGGCGTGGACCGCCAGCAACCGGAATCCCCGGCCGAGGGCTGGCGCACTGGAGGATGAGGTGTTTTCCGGGCTGGGCAATTACTGCTCCTGTGATTTCGGCTATCGCTTTAGGCAATAAAATCCGGCGGGGATAAAATGGGGTGCGATGGATACCAACCAACCGCCAGTATCAAGAGTAGCCAATCGCTACGGCACCCCCAAGCCGGGAATTCCCGGGCGGACCAGGAAGCGGATCATTTGGGCCACTCTGGCGGTCGCTGTGGTCGCCACGGCCCTGTTTAGCCTCCAGACATCTATCCCCGAGGTGGCGAGCAAGGACGTTGGCTTCAGCATTCAGGACCCCGGTAATGCCACGGTGGATTTCGATGTGACCAAGGCACCCGACGCCAGTGTGCAGTGCGCCGTCCAGGTGCTGAGCGAGACCTATGCAGTGGTCGGGTGGGATGTGGTGGAGATTGGTCCCAACGATACCGATGAGGGGACCGACGGCGGACGGACTACCGCGCACCGGGCGAAGCTCCGTACCGAATCCGAAGGCGTCTCCGGCGGGGTCAACGCCTGCTGGGTGCTGGAAGAGCCCTCCTCGTCCTAGGCCCTCCTCCAAGGCTGTAACGTCTCAGTTTCGCTACGTTTCAGGCCGCACCCCCCTGCGCTCCCTTGGGATATGTCGGGCATCACGACTACACTGGGGGTAAGACGTTCGGCTCCCCCAACCGGTGATCAGCGGTGTATGTGGTCATCCCAGGGTGGGGCCTTTATTTGTTGCTGAGCCTGCTTACAGCACCTTGTGCAGGCTGCCACCATGCCGGAACCACTGAGCTGACGGGTTTCGGACCTAGCTAAGGAGATGCCCGTGTCCACCAACAGTGCACCTGTCGCATGGCTTACCCAGGAGTCCTACGACCGCCTCAAGGCCGAACTGGAACAGTTGTCCGGTCCCGGCCGGACCGAGGTTGTCGCCCGCATTGAGCAGGCCCGGTCCGAGGGCGATTTGAAGGAAAACGGCGGCTACCACGCAGCCAAGGAGGAACAGGGCAAGTCTGAGGCGCGCATCCGCCAGCTGACGGCCCTGCTTGAGAGCGCCCACGTGGGCGAAGCCCCGGAGGACAACGGAATCGTTGAGCCCGGCATGCTGGTGCACGCCAAAATTGCCGGCGACGACGCCACGTTCCTGCTCGGCAGCCGCGAGGTCGCTGGCGACACCGACATCGACGTCTACAGCGAGAAGTCTCCCCTGGGAGCAGCTATCCAGGGCAAGAAATCGGGTGACAAGGTCACCTACACGGCCCCGAACGGCAAGTCGATCGACGTCGAGGTACTGTCGGCCACACCGTACGTAGGCTAGAACTGCAGTGGCGCGGCTACCGCGCCGGTGACTGCCGACGGCGGTCCGTCCCACCCGGGACGGGCCGCCGTCTCAGTATCAGGGCGGCAAGGACTCCCCCGAGCGCCCCGAAGAGGTGCGCCTGCCAGGACACGTTGGAGCCAACGCTGGGCAGAATCCCCCACAGGATTGAGCCGTACATCAGAAACAGCACGCCGGCCAGCAGGATCTGCCGGAGGCTGCGGTTGTAGAAGCCTCTGACGATCAGGTAGGCGAACAAGCCAAAGACCACGCCCGAAGCGCCGATGGTGAGTCCTCCACCAAAAATCCACACCCCCAGCCCCGAGGCTAGCCAGCTAGCGGCGACCGCAACGACGAAGCGCCTGGTCCCCTCCAGAAACGTCAGGAACCCGAGTACCAGCAGCGGCAGCGTATTGCTCAGGAGGTGACCGAATCCCGCGTGCAGCAACGGCGCAAACACCACGCCGTCCAGCCCCGCCAGCTCCCGTGGATCGATCCCCAGCCAGCCGATCAGTCGGGCACCGGTCAGTACATTGATCAGATGGACGACCCAGAGCAGCACGGTAAACGCGCCGACCAGCAGCAATCCTTTGCGGGCCCGCGCCGCGAGCAAGCTCAACCCTCGATAACCATGGGCTGAAAGCCTTCGGCCCGCAGGTTGTGCAGGATGAGATGGCAGTGTTCCTCACCTTTGGTTTCCATGTTGATGGTGATGGCGACGTCCCCCATACTGATCGACCCGCCCACCCGCGTGTGATCGACGCCGGTCACGTTGGCATCGGATTCAGCGATGATGCGGGAAATGGTGGCCAGGGAGCCCGGCCGGTCATCCAGGAGCATCCGCACCACCAGGTATCTGCCCGCCGCGGCGAGACCGCGCTGGATGACCTTCAGCATCAGCATGGGGTCGATATTGCCGCCCGAGAGGATGACAGCGGTATTGCCGGGCGACGCACCGTTCTCGGTTAGCTTGCCATCCAGCAGCGCTGCAACGCCCACAGCACCAGCGGGTTCAACCACCATCTTGGAGCGTTCGAGCAGAAAAATCAGGGCGCGCGCCAGCGAATCTTCGGTGACGGTGACAACGTCGTCAACGAGTTCCCTGATGATGGAAAAGGGGAGCTGGCCCGGCCGCCCGACGGCAATACCATCGGCGATGGTGGACACCTTGGTCAACGGCACCAACGCATCGGCCGCCAATGACGGTGGGTAGGCGGCAGCGTTCTCCGCCTGCACGCCGATGATCCTGATTTCCCGCCCCAGTTCGCGCGCCCGGGCCTTGACGGCGACAGCGACGCCGGCCAGGAGACCACCGCCGCCCACCCCCATCAGGATGGTGTCGACGTCGGGCACCTGTTCGAGAATTTCCAGGCCGATAGTCCCCTGTCCGGCTACCACGTCAACGTTGTCGAAGGGGTGCACAAACACGGTGCCGGTCTCCTCGGCGTACCGCTTGGCTTCGGCGAGCGCTTCATCCACGTTGTGCCCGTGCAGCACCACCTCCGCGCCGTGGCCACGGGTCGCCGCCAGCTTGGGCAGGGCGACACCGAGCGGCATGTAAATGCGTGCCTTGATACCGAGACGCGCCGCAGCGACGGCCACCCCCTGCGCGTGGTTACCGGCGGATGCGGCAACCACACCCCGGACACGCTCGGCGTCGGAGAGCCTCGCCATCCGGACATAGGCACCGCGGATCTTGAACGATCCTGCCCGCTGCAGGTTCTCGCACTTCAACGACACGTTGGCGCCGATCAGCCGCCCCAGAGCCCTCGATTCCTCGATGGGCGTGCGGGCAATGACGCCATCCAGCAGTTTCTGCGCGGCCTGGACATCGTCGAGCGTCACCGCGAGATCAAGAAGATCAGTCACTGGGGGGCCTTTCGTGGTGCTTCACTGTCAGTGGTTCTTCACTGTCATACGGATCGATGTGGGGTTGGTGCCCGGGCGGTGCGGGGAGGTCGGCGGGTGGGGGCGGCACGCCACCCACCGCGGGATCGGTTTCCCAGGAGCGGGCAGCAATGTACCGCACCACGGTATTCACCACGGCAAGGAGCGGCACCGAGAAGAGTGCCCCGGGGATGCCGGCGATCAGTGTTCCGCCGGCGACCGCGAGGACCACGGCCAGGGGATGCAGCGACACCGCGGGGCCCATGATCAACGGTTGCAGGACATGCCCCTCCAGTTGCTGCACCAGCAGCACAATGGCGAGCATGATCAGCGCATTCACCCAGCCGTTGGCCACCAGGGCCAACAGCACCGCGACCAGCCCAGTGAACAGGGCTCCCACGATGGGGATGAAGGACCCGAGGAACACCAGGACGCTGAGCGGCAGAGCCAGGGGGACGCCGATCAGGGCGGCACCGGCGCCAATGCCCACCGCGTCGACGAAGGCGACGAGCATCTGCACCCGCACGTAGTTGGCCATGGACGACCAGCCGCGGCGGCCGGCGCCGTCGACGGCAGTTCGGGCGTCGCGGGGCATCAGGCCAACGATAAAACGCCAGATCCGCTCGCCCTCCAACAGGAAAAAAATCAGGGCGAAGACGGTCAGCAACGCTCCAGCGCCGAAGCTGCCTGCGCTGCTCCCCAGGGAAATTACCCCGGTCACGATGGTGCCGCTGTTGTTTTGGACGGCGTTGGCGCCCTCGTCAATGAACTGGTCTATCTGGATGGTCGTCAGACCCAGCGGCCCATCATGCAGCCAGCCCTGGACCTGCTGAATCCCCTCGACTGCCTCATCCCAGAGGTCGGCGAACCCAAGCGCGAGCTGTCGTCCGGCGAGCGCCGCCATCGACCCCACCAGACCGAGGAACACCACCACCGTGAGGGCGACGGCCAGACCGTTGGGAATCCTCGCCCTCCTGAGCAAACCCATCACCGGCAGCAGTAGGCTTGCCAGGAGGCCAGCCAGGAGAAGCGGGATGATCAGGAGCGAAATGTGGCCCAGGAGCCAGATCAATACTCCGGCCACCAGGATGATGAGCCCCACCCGCCAGGCCCAGGCGGCCGAGAGGCTCAGCGCATAGGGGACGTCCCGGGCGAACGCACGTTTCGGGACGTGGTCGGAGGCACCCTGAAGTGCTTCCGGGGACTTCCGCTGCGCGGGGCGAATCATGCTGCAATCTTTCCACACGTTCCTGACCGAATGACGCCGGATGACAGCCCCGGGGACGACGGTGAACGGTTTCCCCTAGTCGTCCGAACAATTATCGGATATGTTTGAAACTGTTTGAAAAAGTTACATTGGGAGGGTTGGATGCTGGCAGCTGAACGCCGGGACGCCATCGTCAACGAATTGGAGTCCAAACCGGCGGTGCGCGTCGCCTGGCTGGCGGAGCGGTTCGGGGTGTCCGACATGACTATCCGACGCGATATCGATGCTCTCGACGCCGCAGGTGCGTTGATCCGGGTCCACGGCGGCGCGACCCGCACGTCGGCACTCAGCGCGCTCGAACCGGGCTTCTCGACCAATTCGGACCGGCAGTCGGCAGCGAAGAAACTGATCGCGCAGGCAGCCAGCCGCCTGATCCGTCCCGGGATGACCATTGCCCTCACAGGCGGCACCACCGTGTACCAGCTCGCTGCTCTCCTTCCGGAGCACGGGCCGCTGACCGTACTGACCAATTCGCTGCCCGCCGCCGACCTGCTGCACAGCCTGGCCGCAGACCGGCACGGCGGGATCACCGTGCTCCTCACCGGTGGTGAACGGTCACCGTCGGAGGCACTGGTGGGTCCCCTCGCCACAGCGGCCGTTCGCAGTCTCAATGTGGATATCTGCTTCATGGGTGTCCACGGGATCCATTCCGCCGCCGGGATCACGACGCCGAACCTGGCCGAGGCTGACACCAACCGTGCCTTTGCGCAGCACTGCGCACGGCTGGTGGTTCTCGCTGACTCCACCAAGGTGGGAGTGGTCAGTCTGGCGCACATTGCCGACCTGTCCGAGCTCAATTGTGTGGTCACCGACGGTTCGACGAAGGTCCAACCCGGGGATGACGCCGTCGTCGTCGCCCCCGATCCCCTTGTCGAACTGGCCCTGCACACCACCCTGATCACCCCCAACACCGTTCCAGCCTAGGAAGCCCCATGACCCAGATCACCCCGACCCGGCTCTCAGACGGTCGTGAACTGATTTACTTCGACGCGTCGGACGCGTCCGCTGCCCTGCACCGGGACCCGACCGCCGTCGCTGATACCCGGGGGCTGCCTGCGCGCGGTGGTACCGGTGACGCGCGCTTCGACGCGCTCACCGGGGAGTGGGTGGCCGTCGCGGCGCACCGGCAGTCCCGGACGCATCTGCCGCCGGCGAATCAGTGCCCGCTGTGCCCCACCACCGAACACAACCAGTCGGAGATCCCGGCCCCGGACTATGAGGTGGTCGTGTTCGAAAACCGCTTTTCCTCCTTCGGGCCCTCCCTCGGCAGTCTCCCCGAGACCGCGGGGTGGGGCACCACTGCCCCCGCGCATGGCCGCTGCGAGGTGGTGGCATTCGACGCCGCCCATGAGGGTTCCTTCGGGTCGCTCACCCCTGCCCGTGCCCGGACCGTCGTCGATGCGTGGGCACACCGGACGGAGGCCCTCTCGGCGCTCGACGGGATTCGTCAGGTCTTCTGTTTCGAGAACCGGGGCGAAGACATCGGCGTCACGCTCCTGCATCCGCATGGGCAAATCTACGCCTACCCCTTCATACCGCCCCGCTCCGCCGTCATGGCCAGGGCGGCGCGGTCGTATTACGACGCCGTCGATGGGCGGGAAACACTGCTGGCGGGGATGCTGGCCGCGGAGCGGGAGTCCGGCGAACGCATGATCCTTGAGGGCGAACACTTCAGCGCCTACGTACCATTCGCCGCCCGCTGGCCGCTGGAGGTGCATCTGGTACCGCACCGCCAGGTTCCCGATCTGGCGGCCCTGGCCGACGATGAGCGCGACGAACTGACCACCATCTACCTGGACCTGCTGGGACGGGTCGACCGGCTCTATTCCACCCCCACCCCCTACATTGCGGCCTGGCACCAGGCCCCACTTGACAAAACCCTGCGCCCTGCGAGCCGGCTTCACCTGCAGCTCACCTCCCCGCGTAGGGCAGAGGACAAGCTGAAGTTCCTTGCGGGGTCGGAGGCCGCCATGGGCGCCTTCATCAACGACACCACTCCCGAGCAGGTGGCGGCCAACCTCCGGTCTGCGGCCGGGCCAACGCACGCCGCCAGGCCGACAGTGAAGGAAACCCCATGAAGCCTCCCGTGACGCCGCCAGCGACCGATCTCGCAGCAGCCTTCCTCGAACGGTTCGGCAGCAAACCGGCGGGTGTCTGGTCGGCACCCGGCCGGGTGAACCTGATCGGGGAGCACACCGACTACAACTCGGGCTTCGTGCTGCCCTTTGCCATCAACCAGTCAACGCGCGTTGCGGCTGCCCTCCGGACAGACCGGACGGTCCGGGTGGCGTCGACCTTCAGCGGCGGCGGCGACGTGACGGTCGAGCTCGACGGCCTGCAGCCGGGCAGCGTCGACGGCTGGGCAGCCTACCCGCTGGGGGTCCTGTGGTCGCTGGAGCAATTGGGGCATCGGTTGTCCGGGCTGGACCTGCTCATCGACTCAAACGTTCCGGTGGGGGCCGGCCTGTCCTCATCGGCGGCTATCGAGTGCGCCGTCGCCGTGGCAGCCAATGACCTGGCGGGCATCGGGTTAACGGCCCCCAAACTGGCGCTGGTGGGCCAGCGGGCCGAGAACGAAATGGTCGGTGCGCCAACCGGTGTAATGGACCAGTCGGCGTCGCTGCTCGGCCAATCCGGGCACGCAGTGTTCCTCGACTGCCGCAGTCTTGAGGCCCAACTGGTGCCTCTCCCTCTCGCCGAGGCGGGGCTGACCCTCCTGGTCATCGATACGCGGGTCAGTCATTCGCATTCAACCGGCGGCTACGCGGACCGACGCAGATCCTGTGAGCGCGGTGCCGAACTGATGAGGGTGTCCACGCTGCGCGACCTGCGGGTAGCAGACCTGGCAGAGGCCGCCGGTACTCTCGACGAGGAAACGTTCCGCCGAGTCCGCCATGTGGTGACCGAAAATGCGCGGGTTGAGGCAACGGTAGAGCTCCTGGCCACCAAGGGCCCGACGGCGATTGGACAGTTGCTCGACGCCAGCCATTCATCGATGCGGGACGACTTCGAAATTTCCTGCCCGGAACTCGACCTCGCCGTCGAATCGGCGCGGAGTAACGGCGCCCTGGGTGCCCGGATGACCGGGGGTGGGTTCGGCGGCGCAGCGATCGCACTGACATCCGATGACGACGTCGAACGCGTCACCGCCGCCGTGGAGGAGGCCTTCGGCGCAGCAGGATACGCTGCCCCCTCGATCTTCGCGGTGCTGCCGGCCGACGGAGCCAGGCGCATCGCCTAAACGCTCCGGTTCACCAAAATCGGCCGCCCTAAAGGGGACGGCGCCCGCAGCAGTCGCTGCGAACGCCGTCCTTTCAAGCTCCGGTGGTGCTGTGATTACTCGTTGCCACGCATGATGGCGATGACGCGGATGAACTCCACGTACAGCCAGACCAGGGTGACGGTGAGGCCGAAGGCCGCAGTCCACGAGTACTTCTGCGGGGCACCGTTCCGCACGCCGACGCTGATCGAAGTGAAGTCGATGACCAGTGAGAACGCCGCAAGGCCAATCGCAAAGATTCCGATGACCAACCCGAAGGGGATGTCAGTACCGGGGATGTTCGCGCCGCGGAGGCCCCAGGGATCCTGGCTGACACCGAAGAGCATCAAGCCGAGGTTGATCAGGCTGAACGCGGCGTAGCCGATGATCGCAATCATGAAGATCTTCATGCCCTTGGGCGATGCCCGCACCTTGCCGCTCCTGAATAGCACCAGGGTGACAGCGAAGACGGTCAGCGTGCCGAGCAGCGCCTGCAGGGCAATGTTCGGGTACATCGCCTCGAGGATCATGGTGAGACCGCCGACGAATAGGCCCTCAAGGAACGCGTAGCCAAGGATCAGCGCTGGGACTGGCTCGCGCTTGAACGAGTTGACCAGCCCGAGGACCAGTCCGCCGATCATGCCGACCACCATCAGCGGCACCGCAAGACCCGGGAACAGGAACGCTGGAACTGCCGCACCCAGCAAAACGACGCCGATGGACAGGATCGTCTTGACGATGACGTCGTCGAAGGTCATTCGCCCCAGCTCTGAGGGGCTGGCTGACGGCTGGTTGTACAGGTCCTCCATTTGGGTGGTGCTCATCGCGCTTTGGCCAGCGAGTGCCGTGGCTCCGAACCCTGCTGATCTGTTGCCGGCCGGATTGTCGCCGCGTGCAGCGGAACGGAAGTTCTTTCCGTTGAATACTGGGTTACCGCCTAGTGCCATGTGAACTAGTCCTCCAATGGGGCTGAATGTGTGTTTAACCTTACCAATTTCAACGCTCCCTGGGGCATTTTGTTCCCTTGCAGCAGAGCGCCTCACAACAGTCGTTATCTAATCGCTACCCGCCGGTAGCCATTTGGGTACCGGGCGAAACACTGCACGGGTAACATGAACTCACACTCGGTGACATGTGTCACAAGCCGTCCTTGCTCCGCCGGATCGCCGGTGGGGCAGCCCCATAGTGAGGTTCATAACTTGATAACCCGTCCGACGCCCGCGTGGATCAGGAGGCTGCTGGCTTTCACAGCCGGCGTCATAGCCATCCTGCTGCTCAGCGCCCCTGCAGCCCAGGGATACCACCCAGGGACCCCTGCCACCACTCCCAGCACGCTGGTATCGTCATCAGTTCCTGCTGGCCAGATCGTGGCACAGGAGTTCACGGATCGGATCAGCGGCGTTCTCAGGAACGCCGACGGCCCCCTTCCGGACGTCACCATCTCGGTGACGGGCAACGGGTTCGAGGGCGAAACCACCTCAGCCGCCAACGGATCCTGGTCCGTCGGTGTCCCGGAGCAGGGCGCCTACGAGGTGACCCTCGTCGAGGAGAGCCTCCCCGAGGGCACAGCTCTGGCTGAGGGACAAGCCAACCCCCGCACCGTCACCTTCACCGGGACCTCCAACGTCACCACGCTGTTCCTTTTTGGCGAGGGAATCGTCACGAATACCACCAGCTTCTGGGACACACTCGCTGAGCGTTCCCTTGCAGGGCTGAGCTTCGGCTTGCTGCTCGCTCTCAGCGCCGTCGGTTTATCCCTGATTTTCGGTACCACCGGACTGACCAACTTCGCCCACGGCGAGATGGTCACCTTTGGCGCTGTCGTCGCCTTCGGGTTTGCTGCCCTGGGGTTGCCCGTCTTCGTTGCCATCCCCCTGGCGGTGCTTTGTGGGGCCCTGCTCGGCTGGGTGCAGGATGCTGGTCTGTGGAAGCCGCTGCGACGCCGCGGTACGGGGCTGGTCCCCATGATGATCGTCAGCATTGGGCTCGCGCTGGCCCTGCGGTACATCATTCAGTTCAATTTCGGTGGCGCTACCCAGCAACTGCCCGGCGCCCAAAGCGCCCGCCTGGACTTCGGCCCGGTCTCCATTTCCCAAAACAACCTCAATTCGCTGCTGATCTCGCTGGTGATCATTCTGCTCGTCGGGTTCCTCCTGCTTCGCACCCGCATCGGTAAGGCCACCCGGGCCGTCTCGGACAACCCGGCTTTGGCAGCCGCGTCAGGCATCGACGTGGACCGGGTGATCCGGATCGTCTGGATGGTTGGTGGCGCCCTTGCTGCACTCGGCGGCATCCTTTGGGCGTACTACCGTCCCGGGGTCTCATTCAATATGGGTCAGCAGATCCTGCTGCTCATCTTCGCCGGCGTCGTCCTTGGCGGCCTCGGCACCGTGTTCGGCGCTCTCATCGGGTCCATCATCGTGGGACTGTTCGTTGAAATCTCCACCATCTGGCTGGAGGCCGACCTCAAATATGTGGGTGCGCTTCTAATCATGATTCTGGTCCTTCTGTTCCGGCCGCAGGGTATCCTCGGCCGCAAAGAGCGCGTCGGTTAGGGGCTCACACCATGGATTTCGGAAATATACTTGCACTCGCCTTCGGCGAAATGATCAGCCCCACCACCGCCGCCTACGCACTGGCCGCCCTCGGTCTGGCCGTCCACTTTGGCTACTCTGGTCTACTGAACTTTGGCCAGGCCGGCTTCATGGCGGTCGGCGCCTACGGCTACGCCATCTCGACGCTGACGTTCAACGCCCCCCTGCCGGTCGCCGTCCTGGTGGCGCTGACGGCTTCGGTGCTGTTCGCTCTCCTCCTGGGTATCCCCACGCTTCGTCTGCGGGCCGATTATCTGGCGATCGTCACCATTGCCGCAGCAGAGATCGTCAGGTACATCGTGACCACCAACGGACTGACGGATGTCACTGGGTCAGCCAACGGACTGGCCAACTTCGAGAATGGCTTCTTCGCATTGAACCCGCTGGCACCGGGGTCCTACAATGTGGGACCGATCGCGATGAACGAGCGCGACCTGTGGATCAGGATCGTGGGCTGGACCGTTGTGGCCCTTGCCTGCCTGACCGTCTGGTTGCTTATGCGCAGCCCGTGGGGCCGGGTCCTGAAGGGAATCAGGGAGGACGAAAATGCTGTGCGCGCCCTGGGCAAGAACGTCTACGCCTACAAGATGCAGGCCCTCGTCATTGGCGGCCTGCTCGGGTCCCTGGCCGGCATGATCTTCACCCTCCCCCGTGGTGCTGTGCAGCCTGCCAACTACGCCACCGAACTAACATTCTTCCTATACACCTGCCTCCTGCTCGGTGGCATGGCAACGGTTCTCGGCCCGGTGATCGGCGCGATGATCTTCTGGGTGGTCCTGTCGCTGACCCAGGGTCTGTTGTATGGAGCAATCGAAATTGGAGCCATTACCTTCCTGTCCAACGTGCAGGCCGGCCAGCTGCGGTACATCCTCGTAGGTGTTGCCCTGATGCTGCTGATGGTGTTTAGACCCCAGGGCGTCCTGGGTAACAAGAAGGAGCTGGCGTTCGCATGACCGAACCACAGGAACCGCAGCCGAATACCACCGGGGACCAGCGTCCCCCCAAGCACAGCGCAGCTGTGGCGGCGAGGTCGGCGAACGCTGTGGGTGAAGTTGCCGCACCGGTTGACTACATGACCGATTCACGCGATATCGCTGCGGGCGAGACGGGGCCAGGCTGCAAAAAAAGGGATCCCATTTTGGTCGCCGAGAAAGTGACCCGAAGCTTCGGCGGGATGAACGCCGTCGACGTCGAGTACCTTGAAGTGCCCCGCAACAAGATCACCGCGCTGATCGGCCCCAACGGTGCAGGAAAGACCACGCTGTTCAACCTGTTGACCGGGTTCGATACCCCCAACAGTGGGCAGTGGCGGTTCGACGATCGCAGTATCGCCGGTGTGCCCTCCTACAAGGTGGCCAGGATGGGAATGGTCCGCACCTTCCAGCTCACCAAGGTGATGGGCAAGCTGAGCGTCATGGAAAACATGCGGCTCGGCGCCACGGGCCAGCCTGGCGAGAGCCTCGCGCGTGCCTTGTTCAAGGGGATGTGGGGCAAGCGGGAGAAGGAAATCACCGAACAGGCCGACGTCCTGTTGACGAAGTTCAAACTCGATGCCAAGAAGGACGACTACGCGGCGTCGCTGTCCGGCGGTCAGCGCAAACTGCTCGAAATGGCGCGGGCCCTGATGGTCAAGCCGGTACTTGTCATGCTGGATGAGCCGATGGCTGGGGTGAATCCGGCACTGACCCAGTCGTTGCTGGACCATATCAAGAATCTCAAGGCAGAGGGCATGACCGTCCTTTTCGTCGAGCACGACATGCATATGGTCCGTCACATCGCCGACTGGGTGGTGGTGATGGCTGAGGGAAAGATCGTCGCCGAAGGGCCGCCAGAGGTGGTCATGAAGGACAAAGCGGTGATCGACGCCTACCTGGGTGCCCATCACGACGTCGACCTCGGCGATTCGAAGGGCGTGGAGATGCTTGAGGTGGAGCTCGCGCAGGATGAGGACTCTGTCGTCGGGACCGCCGACGCCGGGATCCTCGCTCACCCGGGCGGTCTCCAACCGGAGACCGGGCACCCGGGCACCACGGCAACGGAAACCACCGGACCAGATACCACGCCCGACAGTAAGGAGACCCGACCATGAGCGAGGACAACAGCACATCAGTGGTCAAGGTCACTGACCTGGTGGCCGGCTACCTGCCGGGCGTCAACATCCTCAACGGGTGCAGCATCGAAGCCCGCTCGGGCGAGCTGATCGGCATCATCGGCCCGAACGGTGCCGGCAAGTCCACCCTGCTGAAGGCCATGTTCGGGCTGGTGAAGGTGCATTCCGGCACTGTAGTGGTGAGGGACAAGGACATCACCGGGTTGAAAGCCAACAAACTGGTCAGCCAGGGAGTTGGGTTCGTCCCCCAGAACAACAACGTTTTCGCGTCGCTGACCATCGAGGAAAATCTAGAGATGGGCATGTACCAGCGTCCGAAGGATTTCAAGAAGCGGTTCGACTTTGTCGCCGACCTGTTCCCTGAACTGGGGAAGAGGCGGGCGCAGCGGGCAGGGTCACTCTCCGGCGGTGAGCGCCAGATGGTGGCGATGGGTCGTGCTCTCATGATGGATCCGGCGGTCCTCCTGCTCGATGAGCCCTCAGCGGGGCTGTCGCCGGTGAAACAGGATGAAACCTTCCTGCGGGTGCATGAGATTAACCGTGCAGGGGTTTCGGTGATCATGGTGGAGCAGAACGCCCGCCGGTGTCTCCAGATCTGTGACCGGGCGTATGTGCTTGATCAGGGCAAGGACGCCTACACGGGGACCGGCCGCGAGCTCATGAAGGATCCGAAGGTGATCCAGCTGTATTTGGGCACCCTCGCCGACACCGCATAGCAGGCAGTCGATACCGCAAGACGCCCGGCTGGGATTCCAGCCGGGCGTTGTGCGTTGGCGGGCATCTTGGCGGCCCATCCTGTCCAGGTTGCTCCCCCGCAGGCACGTAACCGCAAGAGAGCACCGCAAAACGGTCGCCGCAACTACCAGTGTTTCGGGAGTTGCAACGACCGTTTTGCGGTGCGTTTATTCAGTTGGACTGGCTGGTCCGCTTAGAGCTTTCCTGTTTCGGAGCGGCTCGGCTGCGGGACGTTGTCGCCGTCGAATGCGTAGATCCCGATGAATGCCTCAGTGGGGTCACCGTTTTCGTCAAAGCTGATCGGACCGGAGATACCGTCGTAGTCGATGTCTCCACCCTCACGCAACAGAGTCACGCAGGCCGCGAAGTCGAAGCACTTCTCGCCCTCCTGTGACACTCCCTGCAGTTCCGCAGCGATGGTCTCACCGTCGGTTGACCCTGCCGCCTCAGCAGCCAGCGCGATCAGGTTGAC
The DNA here is from genome assembly GCF_054511125.1 of Arthrobacter sp. TMN-50. Taxonomy (NCBI): domain Bacteria; kingdom Bacillati; phylum Actinomycetota; class Actinomycetes; order Micrococcales; family Micrococcaceae; genus Arthrobacter; species Arthrobacter sp. TMN-50. Next base: position 67,022 of record NZ_JBTNDG010000012.1, read on the forward strand.
AGCGTCGTAGCTTTCACCGGCATAGCTCCAACTAGTGAGCGCGGGATCGATTTCCAGAAGTGCTTCCTGGAAGGCGTCTCCGATGAAGGGGCCAGGAATGGTTCCCTGGGCCCCCTCGAGGGTGCCCGGGTCGAGGTCCTCGCTGAAGTCACTGGTGTTTCCGTCCACGAAGAACATGGAGGTCGGGTCCACGCCTTGCGCGGTGAGCAGCGGAACGATGCTGGCTGCCTGGTCAAAGCTGATGACGACGACGGCGTCGGGTTCAGCGGCTACCACCGCGTCGACCTGGCTGCTGAACTGTGAATCGCCCTCATTGAACATCTCGTTGGCGACCACCTGTCCGCCAGCGCTTTCGACAGCGTCGGTAATAAATCCCTGCAGTCCGGTGCCGTACGCGTCGTTGAGAACAATCATGCCCACGGTCTGAGCGCCGCATTCCATGATGTAGTTGCCGAGGATGCCTCCCTGGAGCACGTCTGCCGGTGCAGTCCGCCAATACAGTCCGTTGTCGTCCCAGTCGGTAAAGTCGGGAGCCGTGTTGGCCGGGGACATCTGGATGACACCGGCACCGGTGATCTGGTTGATCACCGTACGCGAGACACCGGACGAAGCAGCGCCAATGATGCCGCTGACGTCCTGAGACAGGAGGTCAGTGACGGACTGCGTGGCAATGTCAGTGGTGGTGTCACCCGAGTCGCGGTGGATGATCTCGGCATCCTGTCCGAGCACGCCGCCGGCCTCGTTGATCTCCTGGATTGCCAGGTTAGTGCCAGCGATTTCCGGTGGGCCGAGGAACGCCAGAGCACCCGTGGTGGGGAGCAGCGTTCCCAGCACCAAAGGTGTGTCGGAAGTTGTGGTTGCCTCGGGGACAGCGGACGGGTCACCCTTCGGGTTAGCCTCGGGCGCTTCGCCGCCCTGGCTCTCCGGACAACTAAGCCCGGTTGCGGCGGGTGCGGCTGAGCTTTCGCCGCCGTCTCCTTCAGGAGTCGATCCGCCGCAGGCAGATGCAAAGAGCGCGATGCCCAGCCCCAAGGCAGCGACCTTCGCCACGCGCGGTGCATTGTCCCCAATGCCGAACCGCACGGAGTTGCGTGTTGCAGTCATGTATGTTTTCTCCTCGACCGAAAGGCATTCTGTGCCTTTGATGCGATCACCAGGTGTTCCTGATATGTAGAAAAGCTAATGCAAAAAAGTGTCGAAACTAAGCAATTACGGTCACATCCTTGTAACTCTCGTCACAGGAAGGCTCCCGCCCTCTTTCAGATAGGTCCCGGGACCGCTAATCTGCAGCGCTGCCCTGATGGGTGTCCGCCACGAGGTTGTGGCAGTCAAGCGACCACATCACCGTTTTACGTCCGGGGCTGGGCAGAGTCGCGCCGCCGGGTTGCCCGGGTGCCAGGAGTATCACTCCGGGGTAGTCGCTAATAAGGTCCCTCAATGAGGTCAGACCGTCATCGTCCAGCTCGGTGTCAATCCTGTTGAGCACAAGCAAGGGTGGGAAGGCCAGGGCCGCCCGGGCTAACACTAGTCGCGCCCGCTCCGAGACGGTCAGGGGCTCACCCCCGCGGCGCAGTTGAGTGCGGGAGCCCTTGGGCAGGGCGTCGATGGTTTTCGACAGGCCGACGCGTTCCAGCGCGCGTCTCCCTTCATCGGGGTGTAGGTCCGGCCTGCGATACCGGACGGCACGTTCAATCGTTCCCCGCTCAAGATAGGAGCCCGCGGAGGCGTAGCCCACCAATTGCCGTCTCTGCTCGGGGCGCGCGGACAAAAGATCAATGCCATCGACGCTCACAGCCACTGACGCTGCATCTCGCAAGCCCAGCAGAGCTGTGAAGACGGCGTCGACGCGTGCCGGGTCGGCAGCTTCGACGACCACCAGATCCCCTGGCGCGGCACGCAACGTCGGAGCTGCGCAGGCACCACACGCCGACGGACCGACGACGGAAACCACACCATCGCCCTCAGGAAGGCGCTGTGATAGTTGTCGCATGGGGTTCCCTGCTTGGCCTGTCGGTGACTGGTCCCGGTTAGGCGCTTTGGCGTGGTTGAGCGCCGGGCCTAGGATCCGGCGTGCGGCCTTGAAATTCTGGCGGTATTCAACAACGCGCCCCAGGTCGTTGACAGGCGCAGACATTAGGCCAACGATCGTCAACGCGCCAGCGATGGAGGCCGTGTCAATCGACTGCCAAACCCCAACAATTCCGACTGCGGCAACAGCAAGTGCCGCTGCCGCCGCGGCGGAACCACGGATGCGACCGGTAATCCGCGAACGGTCGACCGCCGCATCGACAACCTCCTGACCGGCCTTGCCAATGCGGCGCAACTCACGCCTCTCCCCGCTTGCCGCTTTGATGGCGGGTGCCGCTGCAACGGTGTCCGCGAGCAGCGACGCGAGCCGACCCCGCTTGCGTCTGACGATCTTCGCTCGGTCGAATGCCGCATGAGCTAGGACCACCATCAACCCGGCCAGAACTGTTAGGGGGACCAGAGCGGCGAGGGCAAGGACGGGGCTGAGGAGCCCCAGACCCAGGGCAGACCCCAGAATCATCGGAATGCCAACCGTGAGGGGCGCTATGCCCAGCGCCACCCAGTTGCGGACGCTGGTCAGGTCATTGGTGGCCCTGGCGATTGTGATGCCAGATGGCGGGGGCTTCTCCGCGGTAAGGGCCGCGTCGACGAGTTTGAGCCTGATCTGCTGGATGTAGCTTTGACCGAGGCGCTCAGCCAGCACGCGCTCAACCGATCGGAGACCTCCGATCCCGCAGGCCACAGTGACGAGACCTGTTCCCGCGAGGAAGGCCACGTAGGGTTCCGTGCCTCCGCCAAGCAGTATCGTCATAAACCAGGCCGTCAGCCCGGCCAGACCCGCCATCAGCAATCCTGTGCCGATGAGCAGGGCAAGAATGCTTCTCCGATCCCGTTCGACGAGTTTTGGCAGCCCCGCCGAAGCCAGCTCGGCGTCACTTGCAGCGTTCACGATGCCTGCGCCACCACGGGCTGAGTCATCGGCACGATCCGTCGCGCAACCTCAGCCTGACAGAGATCAAAGGTGTTGATGACCGGGATCTCGAGTACCGCCGTGGCTTCCGCGGTGGCCATCGGAGAGGCTGTGAGCAACCCAGAAACTGCTGCGACCTCCACCCCGCTCTCGCGCAGTACCTGAACGCCCGCTGACGCACCGAGTGCGTCAGCTGCAGAAAATAGGACATGATCGACCAGGCCGTGAAAAATTGGGTCGGCGAGCAGTCGCGCCGTCTCGCCCTGGTACACACCATCAGCAATCTCCACGACGATGACGTCCGTCTCCTCCCTGCTCAACCGTGCAATCAGCCTGACGAGAAGGTTACGCACCTCCGTGTATTGAAGCCTGAAGGTCGTCGGGTAACCGAAATCCGTGAAATCCAGTACCAGACGTGCTCCAGCATCAGTAAACAATCGCGGGTCATTGCCTGATCCAGTACCCGTCGCCTTGCCCGCCGACACGCTCAGCCCAGCACTGGTCAAACCGTTCACGAGGCACGCGAGGGTGGTGGATTTTCCTGAATTCATGGAGGTACCCAGCACCGCGACAACCGTCGGTTTTCTGGCACCAGCGGGTGCGGTAGGTCCATCGGCCGGGGCAAAGTGTCTCAGGTTGAGAACTCCTTCGGTCGTGGCAAGTAGGCCGATAGGCTGGATGGTGGTGGCCTCCTTCATCCCGGCGTGCTGCTCGAGAACCTTCCCAGCGACGCCGCCGCCGGCAACGAGCTGGCACTGGTCAAGATCCCCTGGAACCTCTGCAAGGAACTGGTCGGGCGCGTACCGGTTGCCATAAGCGACGAGGATCTCATCCCCCACGAATATCGTCTGTCGGCGCGAGACTGGGCTTTCCAGTTTGAGGTGTGAACCAAGCTCGACTACGCGCGCCAAAACAATGTCCCCGGGGTGGGGAGCGTCCTGGCGAAGCAGGTACCCACTCGCGTCCTCGTCCAGCGACGCGGACAGAAAGCGCGTCGTATAGGCCCTCTTTGCCTGCTGTAACCGCTCGGCGTCAACCGGCATTGCGCAGTCGGTACCTGTGTCGTGCACCTTCTTCGCCACCCCCACCGTTCGCGCAACGTTCGGTTTGTTTGCCAGCTCTCCGAGTGATTCCTCGGTTGCAGCGGCAAGGGGTTCGGAAATGGTCAAACTTACTGGGTCAACGGTTGAAGTCATGATGAAGCTCCTTAGCGGGAGATAGGAGGGTGGCAGTCACTCCAGTTAAGGATGCTAAGAAAAGATGATCATGAGACACAGATGAGAGTCTTCTTATCAGCATTTCATGAGAAATTCACTTACCCGGCGCCGGGTCATCGGCACAGCAGAGGGCGGTTCAAAATGGTCTCAGCAGGAAAATGCCGACAGGTCGGTCCTCTGAAATTTTCGTTGGCCACAAGTGGATGGCAGGAACGTAGAGCGGTGCCCCAGGTCAGACTCGAACTGACACTGAACAGATTTTAAGTCTGGTGCCTCTGCCATTGGGCTACTGGGGCGCTGACGGGCTGAATCGTCTCCCCCACAATACGTGATCGCGAGCGGGAACGTGATCGAGCGCGGCAGCGAAAGCTTCCTGCGACACCGCTAGATGCGCGTGAACGGCGCAGCGTAAGCGAATGTCCCCCGGCCCGTGCTGGCCCCGCCCAGGGTCCTGATCATGAAATAGTCGCCCCAGGATGGATCCGGTGCCAGCACGCCGCTCCCGGACGCTGGGCCGAACCCAAAGCGACTGTAGAACGCCGGGGCGCCGAACAAAGCGATAGACGTTTCACCAAGCGTTTCGGCGCACGTGATGGTTTCCCTCATCAAAGCCGCCCCTATCCCCAGGCGTTGCGCCTCGGGGTGCACCCCGATAGGGCCCAGCCCGAGGGATGGCTCCAAACCGATCCAGCCACGCGTGGTCATCACGAAGCCGACCACAGTTCCGGCCTTTTCGGCAACCAGCGAAAGTTCGGGCAGGTAGGCAGCGCTGGCGAACAGTTCGCGGGTGAGGCCCACCTCGAGGGGTTCGGTGATCGGCCCGGAGTGCGAACGGAACGCGGCCGCCAGTACGTCAAAGATCAACCCGTGGTCGGCAAAGGTCTCAGAGCGAATCGAGAGCTTCATTCCGTCAAGGTTAGTCGTGAGGCGACGAGGGCGGAATCTTATGGCCGAAGAGACAGACCTGTTTCGGGACGTCGGAACATCGTCACAGTGGGGGCTCACACCAGGTGCCGGTTCAATCCGGATAGCAACGCCTGACAGGGCTATAGCCGCAGGCGATGCAGGTCAAGGCCGTTGAGGTGGGCTCCACTGTCAACTTCACCCTAGAAGGGTGGTGGGGTTTCCGGTGATGGTGTTGGTGGTGTTGGTGGTGGGTCTGGTTTGGTGAGGTAGGTTTCCCCGGCAGGGGAAATCGCGATGATGGTCCCGGGTTCG
>NZ_JBTNDG010000013.1:0-70217 GCF_054511125.1 Arthrobacter sp. TMN-50
CCCACTCTCGGGCGTTCCCCCCCCCCCCCCCTCTCGCCGAGCGCCCGCGGTCTTTCTATCCCCCCCTGGCCATCCGTGTCGACCCCGCGACCGGTCAGGTTGCGGGCAAAGGCTCGGCGGGCGGGTTCCAGCAGCAGCTCTCCCGCAGCACCAAGCCCACCACCGACGACGAAGGTCCCCGGATCCAGGGCTGCTGCGAGGTTGGCTAGCCCGAGCCCCAGCCACTGCCCGACGTCGTCGACCAGTTCCCGGCAGGCAGGGTCACCCTCCAGCGCCAGCTTGGTAACAATGGCACCGGTGATGAGCTCCGGGTCACCGTCGACCTCCCGCAGCAGGGCCTGCGCCACTGGTGAATTGGCCATGGCGAGCTCGCGCGCTTCCCGCCCCAACGCGTTGCCCGACGCGTACTGCTCCCAGCACCCACGGTTCCCGCATTCACAGCGGTGCCCCTGCGGGACGATGATCTGGTGCCCAAACTCTCCCGCCACACCAAAGCGCCCCCGCTCCAGGACGCCGTCCATAATCATGGCTCCGCCGATCCCGGTCCCCAAAGTGATGCAGACCAGCCTGCTTTCGCCTTGGCCAGCACCGAACCGCCATTCCGCCCAGGCCGCGGCATCGGCGTCGTTCACCACGGTAACCCGGCGCCGCAGGATCCGCTCCAGATTGAAGCGAAGTGGCTCGTTGCGCCAGGCGAGATGGGGGCTGAACAGCACCGTTCCGTTGGTTAGATCCATCCAGCCCGCCGCACCAATCCCCACGGACCTGATCCGGTATCCAGCGGACAACTCGGTCACCAGCTCAGCGATGATCGCTTCCACTTGGCGAGGGTCGTGTCCGGGGGTGTCCCTTCGCGCCTCGGCCAGGATATTCCCGCGGATGTCGACGACCCCGGCCGCCACCTTCGTCCCGCCAATGTCGATCCCGATGGCGAGACCTCGCCGCAGGAAGGTCGGCGAGGCCGGCGAGCCTGTCGTGAAGGCCTCGGGCCGACGTCGGACGGCACTGCCACCAGCCCCGGGCGCCCGCAACTGGCTTCGCAACCGTGGCTGCGCCGCTGCGTCCGTCTGCCTGATCATGGTAAGTCCTCGTCCCTGGGCCAGCTCTAGGCGTTGTGTGACCGTTACCGATTCGTACATTACTGGAGAGTACTAACGCTCGCCGAACCTATAGGCTAATAAAATCCCGCAGGTCTTGGAGATATCAAAGGAGATAATCGTGCGCGAATACAGCGTCCCCGTTCTGGTGGACACCCCCCGTGACAGCAATATCACGGAGTTGGTTGTCAAGCAGGCTGCAAAGCCCTCCAACCCCGCGTTGTTCTCAAAGAAGGACAGTGCCGGCGAATGGCAAAACATTCGGGCGACTGAATTCCTCGCTGACGTCCATCTCCTCGCCAAGGGCCTGATGGCAAGCGGCGTGCAGGCCGGGGATCGCGTAGCCATCATGGCTCGCACCCGGTATGAGTGGTCCCTGGTGGATTTTGCCATCTGGTTTGCGGGCGCCATCTCGGTTCCCGTCTACGAAACCTCGTCACCGTCACAGGTCGGCTGGATCCTCGAGGATTCGGGCGCCGTTGCCGCGTTTGTCGAGTCATCCCGCCACGAGAACGTAGTCCGTCAAGCCGCCGCCGCAGCGAATATTCCAGGTGTCCAGCACGTGTGGCAACTCGATAACAACGGCCTCGACCCGCTGCGCAGTGCGGGCAGCGACATCGGCGACCAGGCATTGGAGGCCCGGCGCGTGACAGCCGGGCTCGACGACATCGCCACCATCATCTACACGTCGGGCACCACCGGCAAACCCAAGGGCTGCGAACTCACCCACGGAAACTTCGTGGACCTGTCGGTCAATGCCGCAGCAGCACTGCCGGAGGTAGCCCACGAAGGCGCGCAGACCATCATGTTCCTCCCCCTGGCCCACGTGTTTGCCCGGTTCATCTCGGTGCTGTGCGTCGCGTCTGGCGCGACAGTGGCCCACACACCCGACGTCAAGAACCTGCTCCCCGATCTGCAAAGCTACAAGCCGTCCTTCATCCTCGCAGTCCCCCGGGTGTTTGAGAAGGTTTACAACAACTCGATGCTCAAGGCCGAGGACGGCGGCAAGGGCAAAATCTTCCACGCCGGAGCCAAGGTGGCCATTGAGTGGTCCAAAGCCGACCAGGCGGGCAAGGTCCCGCTGACGCTCAAGGTGAAACACGCGGTCTTCGACCGGATCCTCTTCAGCAAGATCCGCGACGCCATGGGCGGCCGCGTGGAGCACGCAGTGTCCGGCGGCGCGCCGCTGGGCGACCGGTTGGGACACTTCTTCCACGGCATCGGTCTGATGGTCCTTGAAGGGTATGGACTCACCGAGACCACCGCCCCCATCACCGTCAGCACCCCGAAGCGGATCAAGATCGGCACCGTTGGCGCGCCCCTTCCCGGCAATTCAGTGAAGATTGCCGACGACGGCGAAATCCTCGCGAAGGGCGTGTGCGTGATGCGCGGCTACTACAAGCGCGACGACCTCACCGAGGAAGCCTTTGTTGATGGCTGGTTCCGCACCGGCGACATTGGGGAACTGGATACCGATGGTTTCCTCAAGATCACCGGGCGCAAGAAGGAAATCATCGTCACCGCGGGCGGCAAGAACGTCATCCCGGCGCTGTTGGAAGACACCATCCGCTCCAACGCCCTGGTGTCCCAGTGCGTGGTGGTCGGCGACCATCGTGCCTTTATCTCAGCCCTGATCACCCTTGACGAGGAGGCGCTGCCGGGCTGGCTGGAACGCCACCAGCTACCCAAGGACACCACCATGGCACAGGCCTCCGAGCACCCACTGGTCACCGCAGAGGTGCAGCAGCTGGTCGATCAAGCCAACGCCAACGTGTCCCAGGCGGAGTCGATCAAGGCGTTCCGGATTGTGGCAACCGACTTCACCGAGACCAGCGGGCATCTGACACCGTCGCTGAAGATCAAGCGGGCGCAGGTCCTCAAGGACTACTCGGCAGTTGTCGAGGGGATCTATTCGGCTCCGCGCGCCTAGCCAAACCCTCTGTCGGGGCTGGTTACCCGGTCTTCAGGGACAGTAGCGCGTTTTCGACTACTTCCGTGAGGGCCGGGTGGATCCAGTACTGGCCGCTCGCCATGGTGTGGGCATCGAGCCCAAAAGACATTGCCTGAATCACCGGCTGAATGATCATTGACGCCTCGTGACCCATGATGTGGGCGCCCAGGATGATACCGGTGCCCTGATTCGCGATCAGCTTCACGAACCCGGTGGTGTCCTCCATCGCCCAGCCGAAGGCCGTCGACCCGTACTGCTGCACTGCCACGGTGATCTCAAAGCCTTCCGCTTCGGCCTTCGCCAACGCTTCCGACTCGGTCAGTCCGACGACGGCGACCTGCGGGTGGGTGAACACGGCGGCGGGAACGAACCGGTGATCGCTGGTACGTAGGTCCTCCGGGTGCATCAGATTATGCGAGACGATCCGCGCCTCATGGTTAGCGACGTGCTTGAGCTGGAACTTGCTGCTGACGTCACCGAGCGCCCACAGCCCATCCACCGGCGTACCGTTGCGAAGCACCCGCTGCTGCCCGTCCACGACCAAACGTCCGTCGGCTTCAAGATCGAGGCCGACGACGGCCGCATCCAGCCGATCGGTGTTGGGCACCCTTCCGGCGGCCACGAGGACGACGTCGACGTCGAGTTCCCGTGCGCTGTCTCCCGCGAGGACGGCGCGGACAGAGCCGTCGCCGTTGGCGGTCAGCGAGGCAACCGTGTGGCCAAGGACAACGTCCCACTGGCGTGCCGCCTCCGCGGTGAACGCCGCGGAGACGGTGTCATCGAGGGCTCGTAGGAGCTGACCGGACCGGTTGACCACCGTGACAGCCGATCCGAACGCACCGAAAATGTGGGCGAATTCGGCGGCAATGTAGCCGCCGCCGATAATCAGGATGCGGTCGGGCAACTCGTCCAACCGCATGATGGTGTCCGAGGTGTGAACCTGAGGGAGGGTGATGCCGGGAATATCAGGCAGCACCGCGCGGGACCCGGCCGCGATCACCACCTGATCCGCATGAATCTCTTCGCCGGATCCGGTCACGAACGACTTGTCTCCGGTGAAGCGGACGTAATCTTCGTAGAGGGTCACGTTCTCGAGCTCGTCGGCCCGGTACCGTCTGCCATCCTGCGAGATCGCGTCGATGCGGGAGAAAATCCGATCCCGGATGGCACGCCAGCTGACACCGCGTAGCTCAAGGTCCACCCCGAGCGCTGCCGCTTCGTGGCCGCCGGTGGCAAGTTCCGCCGGGAAGACGAACATTTTGGTCGGGATACAGCCGACATTGAGGCAGGTTCCGCCGAAGACGCCGCCGTCGATCAGCGCCACCTTTCGGCCGTCCCACTCGGGGGTGATCAGGCTGTTCCCTGATCCGGAGCCGATAATCGCCAGGTCGTAGTGAGTCATTGCAGCTCGTCGACTACCAGGGCCGCCAATTCGATGGCTGCATCTCGGGTGGCCGGTTTGAGCTGGGCCAGATCGATGCGGGACCCCTCAGCGAGGTGACGGTCATAAGGAATTCGCACAACGGTGCTGACCCGGGACCGGAAATGATCCTCGATCTCTGCGACATTCACCTGAGTGCCATTGCCCGAGGACAAGTTGATCACCACGATGGCGCTAGCCACCAGATCCTGCCGACCGTGCGCCTCCAGCCAGGACAGAGTCTCGGAGGCGAGCCGCGCCTCGTCGACGCTACCCCCGGAAACCAGTACCACGGCGTCGGCCTTCTCCAGTGTTCCCTTCATCACCGAGTGCACCATGCCGGTGCCCGAATCGGTGAGGACAATCGAGTAGTAGCGGCTCAGGATGTCGGTAACCGCACGATAGTCGGCGTCGTCGAACGCCTGGGCAACAGCGGGATCCGTGTCGGACGCCAGCACGTGCAGCCGTGACCCTTCACGGGCCACATAGCTGGAAAGCTGGGCAAAGGAGTCGACCATGAACCGGTTCTGGACCAGTTGGCGTGCGGTGAAGTCCGCCTTGCCAGGTGAGCGATCGGAGAGCGTCCCCCGGTCCGGGTTGGCGTCCATGGCGATGATGCGGTCTTCGCGGATCTGGGCCAGGGTCATGCCGAGCAGCGTGGTGACGGTGGTCTTCCCGACACCGCCTTTCCGCGACAGCACCGGGACGAAGCGGGTGCGCTCGCCCAGCCGCATCGCAATCCGGTGCTCCAGCGCCCGTCGAATGCGAACGGCATCCGAGTCGCCGAGGTTTACGTAGCCGAAGGTGAGCGTGTGAAGCAGCCGACGCCACCCGTCGACGGGTGGCCGCTTCGTCACTTCAAGGAGCCTGTCGGCCGTCAGGGATGAAGCCGTCTCAGGGCCGGCTTCCTTCCGCCGGCGGGCGCGGCGCGCCTCAGCGGTCTTTGGGACAGGCCGGTCCGCCGGAGGCGCGGCCTTGCCGGTTGAGTTCGCTGGGGGATTTGCCGACGGAAACCAGCCGCCAAGGTCCGACGCCGCTTCGGGAATCCCTGCGGGGGCTGCGGGAAGGTTAGCCGCCAGCGGGGTCGCCGCGGGCACATCTGCCGGCGGGGTCGCTGCGGGCATTGAAGAAGTCGCAGTCATTGATGGTGCCGCGGCCGGGGTTTCGCCGGTTCCGAAGGACCATGCGGCAGCGTAATCGACCGACGATCCGGCCAGCGCACCATGATCGCGCCGCGGCTCCCCTGCGCTGGGCGCACTGGGCGCCGTGCCAACCGGGGTAGCAGGGGCGTCGGTGACGACGTCGGTGGAATCGACGTCGTCACCGATGAGAGACTCGGGCACATCAGCCTCTGGCGTTGTACCTTCGGACGTTTCAGCCTCGTGCGCTTCAAAAGGCGAATCGTCTGATGGGTCGTTATCTGGGCTGGCGGACGGGCCGGTACCAGACGGATCTTGCGGGGCCATGGTTCCTCACAGGGTCAGCGGGGCGCGCTAAAGGCGCCGTGGTCTCCAGCCAAACACTAGCGCACCGGACCCCGCTACAGGATACCGGCTAGGCGGTTTCGATCACCATCAACAGGTCCCCGCCCTGCACCTGGGACACGGCGTCGACGGCGATCCGCTGGACGGTGCCACCCACTGGTGAGGTGATTCCGGCTTCCATTTTCATGGCCTCGATGGTGGCGATCGTGCCGCCCTGTTCGATGGTGTCGCCTTCGGCAACGGTGATGGTGACAGCACCGGCGAACGGCGCAGCGATCTGTCCCGGCATCGCCTTGTCAGCTTTTTCGGCTGCTTTGACGTCGCTGTGGATGCTGCGGTCACGCACGACGACGGGTCGCATCTGCCCGTTCAGCGTGCACATCACGGTGCGCATCCCCTTCTCGTCGGGCTCGGACACGGCGCTGAGCGTGGCAATTAACCGGACGCCCTTCTCCAGCGGGATGACGTGTTCGCTGCCCTGCTGCAGGCCATAGAGGTAGTCCCGGGTGTCCAGGACTGACACATCCCCGTACGTTTCGCGGGTGGCCAGGAAATCCTTGGTCGGTCCGGCGAAGAGCAGCCGGTTCAGGGTGGCCCGACGCAGTTTCGAATCCCCGGTCAGTGCTTCCTGGTCCTCGGCGCTGAGCTCGGTGTCACGAACCTTGACGTCACGGCCCTGCAACGCCTTGGTGCGGAAGGGTTCAGGCCAGCCGCCGGGAGGGTCACCGAGTTCGCCGCTGAGGAAACCGATCACCGAATCGGGGATGTCGTAGTTCTGCGGGTTCTGCTCAAAATCGGCGGGATCCACGTTGGTGCCCACGAGCTGCAACGCAAGATCCCCCACCACCTTCGACGACGGCGTGACCTTCACGAGGCGCCCCAGCATCCGGTCAGCTGCCGTGTACATGTCCTCGATGGCTTCGAACCGTTCCCCGAGGCCCAGCGCGATGGCCTGCTGGCGAAGGTTCGACAGCTGGCCGCCCGGAATCTCATGCCGGTACACCCGCCCTGTCGGTCCTGGCAGCCCGGATTCGAACGGGGCATACACGCGGCGGACCGCTTCCCAGTAGGGTTCCAGCGAGCAGACAGCCGCCAGAGAAATCCCGGTATCCCGTTCAGTGTTGGCCAGGGCCGCGACCAAGGCCGACGCCGAGGGCTGGCTCGTGGTGCCGGCCAGGGATGCGCTGGCGACGTCGACGGCGTCCACCCCCGCATTCACGGCGGCGAGCAGGGTGGCCAGCTGGCCACCGGCGGTGTCGTGGGTGTGGAGGTGAACGGGCAGGTCGAACCGTTCCCGCAGGGCAGTGACCAGCTGGGCCGCGGCCGCCGGCCTGAGCAGCCCCGCCATGTCCTTGATCGCCAGAATGTGGGCGCCGGCGTCGACCATCCGCTGCGCCAACTCCAGGTAGTACTCGAGCGTGTACAGCTTTTCCTCGGGGTCCAGCATGTTGGAGGTATAGCAGAGCGCCACCTCGGCGACGGCGGTGCCGGTGGCCCGGACCGCGCGGATGGCTGGCTCCATCTGGGAGACGTCGTTCAACGCGTCGAAGATCCTGAAAATGTCGATACCGGTCGCGGCGGCCTCCTTCACAAACGCCTCGGTAACCTCTTCCGGGTACGGGGTGTAGCCCACCGTGTTGCGGCCGCGCAGCAGCATCTGCAGGCAGATATTCGGCAGTTCCTTCCGGAGCGCGGCGAGGCGCTCCCACGGTTCTTCGCCGAGGAACCGCAGGGCGACGTCGTACGTGGCCCCACCCCAGGCTTCCACCGACAACAGTTGGGGGGTAGCGCGGGAGACGGCGTTTCCGGCGGCTACCAGATCGCGGGTGCGGACCCGGGTGGCGAGCAGCGACTGGTGTGCGTCACGGAAGGTGGTGTCGGTGACCGCGACGGCCGTCTGGGCACGCAACTCTGCCGCGAACTTCTCGGGCCCGAGCTCCTGCAGCCGCTGCCGCGATCCCGGACCGGGAGCGGCTTCGCCCTCAGCAGCGACGGGAAGCTTGTCGGCGGGGTCGATTTCCACCAGACGTCCACCGTGGGGCTTGTTCACCGTCACGTCGGCGAGCCAGGTGAGCAGTTTCGTCCCGCGGTCGGCGGAGACCCTGGCGGTGAGCAGTTCGGGCCGTTCGTCAATGAAGCTGGTCGCCACGTTGCCGGCGATGAAGTCCGGATCATCCAGGACGGCCTGCAGGAAGGAAATGTTGGTGGACACACCGCGGACCCGGAACTCGGCCAGGGCCCGACGGGCCCGGGTGACCGCCGACTTGTGGTCGCGGCCCCGGCAGGTCAACTTCACCAGCATGGAGTCGAAGTGCGGGCTGATCTCGGCACCTGCGTACACGGTGCCACCGTCGAGCCGCACCCCGGCGCCGCCGGCGGACCGGTACGCGGTGATCTGCCCGACGTCGGGCCGGAACCCGTTGGCCGGATCCTCGGTGGTGATGCGGCTCTGCAGGGCAGCACCCCGCACCTGGACGGTGTCCTGGCTGAGGCCGAGGTCGGCGAGGGTCTCCCCCGCAGCGATCCGCAGCTGGGCCTGGACCAGATCGACGTCAGTGATCTCCTCGGTGACCGTGTGCTCCACCTGGATCCGCGGGTTCATCTCGATGAAGACGTGCTGGCCGGCCCGTTCACCCACGGTGTCGACCAGGAACTCGACGGTGCCCGCGTTGACGTAGCCCAGCGCGGTGGCGAAAGCGACCGCGTCCCGGTGCAAGGCCTGCCGGATACCCTCATCAAGGTTCGGAGCCGGAGCAATCTCGATAACCTTCTGGTGCCGGCGCTGAATTGAACAGTCCCGCTCGAACAGGTGCATGACATTGCCCTGCGCGTCGGCGAGAATCTGGACCTCGATGTGACGGGGGCGAAGCACAGCCTGTTCGAGGAACATGGTCGGATCGCCGAACGCCGAGTCGGCCTCCCGCATGGCAGCTTCAAGCGCTTCCGGGAGGGCTTCCCGCTTGTCGACGCGGCGCATCCCCCGCCCGCCACCGCCGGCCACCGCCTTGGCGAAGATGGGAAAGCCGATCTCGTCGGCGGCGGCGATCAACTCATCAAGGTCAGAGCTGGGCTGCGATGACTTAAGCACCGGGATGCCAGCCTTCCGGGCGGCTTCCAGCGCGTGGACCTTGTTGCCGGCGAGCTCCAGCACGTCGGCGGGCGGCCCGACGAAGGTGATACCCGCTTCTTCGGCGGCCCGGGCAAGCCCGGGGTTTTCTGAGAGGAACCCGTAGCCCGGGTAGATGGCGTCACACCCGGATTCCTTCGCAACCCGGACAATTTCCTGGACGTCGAGGTAGGCGCGGACCGGGTGCCCCTCCTCACCAATGAGGTAAGCCTCGTCAGCCTTCTGCCGGTGGATCGAATTGCGGTCCTCGTAAGGGAACACCGCAACCGTCTTGGCTCCAACCTCGAAGCCGGCCCGGAAGGCGCGGATGGCGATCTCGCCTCGGTTTGCTACCAGAATTTTCGAAAACATCGTTCTCCTGCGTACGTGCATCTCACCACTAGGTTTGGGCGTTCGTGTCCTGCGTCACGACAATTCTCACCCTACCGCGCTGTGACGCCGACCTCTCAACCCCGCCCAGCATCTGAAGTCAACCGACGCTGAAACTGACCTTGTAACGGCTACGGCTCACCTATGATGGATGGTAGGTCAGCCGCCGTAGCGACTCAGACCAGATCCAGATGCAAGAGCGCCGCCAGCAGACGACTGGGGCCGGGGATTCCGCTGGCGCGACCTCTGACGGCCGTGTACACGAAATGTTAGGTATTGGTTTAAGAAGTGCAAGTAGTGAGCATCAGCAGCCTCAAAGGCGGAGTCGGCAAGACGTCCGTGACTCTCGGGCTGGCTTCGGCAGCACTTGAGGCTGGAATTCCGACCCTGGTGGTCGATCTGGACCCACACGCCGATGCCACCACAGGTCTGGGCGTGAAGTCCGCCGATCGGCTCGATATTGGTCGGTTGCTCAAGAATGCGCGCCGCGGCGATCTCGGGGCCAACGTGATGCCTAGCGGCTGGGTGGCATCGGCGCTCAGGCAGAACCCGCCGTCGTCGGATAAGAAACCCATTCTCGACGTCGCCGTGGGTTCCGCCTACTCCGGCATCTACGACCGGCCGGATCTGGGACGGCGGGACCTGCGACGTCTCGCCACCCTGTTGTCCCGCCTCGAGGGGTATGGGCTGGTTTTGATCGACTGCCCGCCGTCGCTCAATGGGCTGACGCGGATGGCGTGGACGGCGAGTAATCGGGTGCTGCTGGTCGCCGAGCCGGGCCTGTTCTCGGTGGCCGGCACTGAGCGGACCATGCGTGCGCTCGAACTGTTTAGACGTGAGTTCGCGCCGAATCTGTCGACCGCCGGGATTGTTGCCAACCGGGTGCGGGCCAGCTCCAATGAGCATACGTTCCGGCTGGCTGAAATGCGCCAGATGTTCGGCGATCTGCTGCTGAGCCCTACGATCGCTGAGCAGGCGAACTGGCAGCAGATTCAGGGCGCCGCCCACTCCGTGCACCATTGGCCCGGCGAATCGGCGCGAAACGCGGCCGGATACTTTGATGAGCTGCTGAAGAACCTGCTGGATTCCGGTCGGCTAAGAAGCCGCGTTGCCCGACGTGCCTGAGCCGGTTTGCTGACAACGCAGCCCGGCGATGCCTGGTCCTAGCTGATCTTGCGGGTGGCCCGGCGTTTGCTGAGTTCGTCGTCGGGAAAATCCTGGTCGGCTGCGTGCTCGCTGGGCAGGGCAGCGAGGCTGCCTTCCACCTCGCGCCACACCTTGCCGACGGCGATGCCGAAGACACCCTGGCCGCCCTGAACCAGGTCGATGACTTCCTCGGCCGAGGTGCATTCGTAGACGCTGGCGCCGTCGCTCATCAGGGTGATCTGGGCCAGGTCCTCGACGCCACGTTCGCGCAGATGCTCGATTGCGGTGCGGATCTGCTGGAGGGAAACCCCGGTGTCGAGCAGCCGTTTGACAACCTTCAGGACGAGAATGTCCCGGAAACCGTACAGGCGTTGGGTACCCGAGCCTGAGGCTCCGCGGACGGCTGGCTCTACGAGGCCGGTGCGTGCCCAGTAATCGAGCTGGCGGTAGGTAATGCCAGCGGCTTTGCAGGCTGTGGGGCCGCGGTAGCCGGCGTCCTCATCGAGAACGGGGAGGTCTTCTGTGAACAGGAGGCCTTGAGCGCTGGCCGGGATCCCGGATCCGGACACAACCGCGTTGGAACCCGTACCGGCGTCGCCTTTGGGACTCACGTGTTGCCTCCTCGTTCTGATTACCGTGGGAAAACTTGAACGGTGAACACTGGGCACACCAGAATTCTCAGGGTTTGCTCCCAAGTCTGCCTTGAGTTCATGGCTAGTGCAATGGACCGTATGCTTCGACGTTAGATCGCCCGGCACCCCAGGTCAAAGATGTGGGGCTTTAAGAGTTTGGCGTGTCGGCCCTTTAGCGCTCGAAATCCTCTGGTTCCACGTCGGCGAGGAACTCACGAAACTGGCGAAGCTCCCGTTCGGCGTTAACCGGCGGCGCGGCGGGCGTCTCGTCGTCGTCGTCTGCCTCGGTGATCTCCACCCCCGCCTCATCCATCACTGACACGGCGCAGTAGATGGGGCACGGGACGCGGAGGGCGACCGCGATGGCATCGGAGGCACGCGAGCTCACCGAGGTGCCGTCGTCGAACACCAGCTCGGCGTGGAAGACGGTGTCCTGCACAGAGATCAGCCGTACCTGGCTCACCTCCCGTCCCAACGCGTTGACCACGCTGACCAGCAGGTCGTGGGTCATGGGCCGGGGCGGGACGATCCCCTGCTGCACGAAGGCGATGGCGCTGGCTTCGGGGGCGCCGATCCAGATGGGGATGTGACGTTCACCCTTGGTTTCCTTGAGAAGGACGAGCGGTTGGTTGGAGGGCAGTTCGATCCGAACCCCGACAACTTCTACTTCAAGCATTGTGGGCCGCCTCAGCTATCCATGCGGGAAATGTGGCCCTGCACCAGCGCAGTGTGCAGGTTCAGGCACAGCTCGCTGATTTCGCGGGCCATTTCGGCGGCACGGGCCTTGGAGGCGACGTCCCGCCGGGAGGCGACCGGGGCGACGACTCGTTCCACGAGGCCTAGCTCGCGATCGGCTGCGGCACGGAACGGGCGCAGGTGCCGGGGTTCGATCCCGTGGCCCTCCAGCAGCACGCACGCCCGGGTGATCCGGAGGGCGTGTTCGTCGAAGCGACCATCGACCGGGGCGATCAAGCCGAACCCCACCAGGTCCAGCACCAGGGCGTGCCTGGCTCCCGCTTCGGCGGTCAGTGTTTCCAGTGTCAGCGAGCGGGTGTAGGAATTCAGTTCACGGGACATCTGATCGGAGACCATCCGCGGGGACAGCGTCATGCCGCCCGGCAGCGACTCGGGTTTCTCACCGCGGTCAATGGCGTCGACGTAATCCTTGATGACCTTCAGCGGCAGGTACTGGTCCCGCTGCAGTGCCAGGACAAACCGGAGGCGCTCCACATCGTGGGGTGCGTACTTCCGGTAGCCGGCCCGGGTTCGCTGAGGGGAAATCAATCCTTTTTCCTCAAGGAAACGGATTTTGGAGGCGGTGATCTGCGGGAAGTCCCCTGACAGTTCGGTGAGGACCTCCCCAATGTTGAGCACATTGCCGTGGACTCGCTCGGGAGCGAGTCCTACGGAGCGCCGCGCTGACTGGGGTAAGGGCATGCAGCGGGACCTATTCCTGTCCGAGAGGCTGAACTGGTGACTGCTGCTGCCCGACGGTCTGGGCAGTGTAGAAGGTCAGGCGGAACTTGCCGATCTGGATCTCATTGCCGTTGCGCAGGGCCACACTGTCCACCCGGTCGTGGTTAACGTAGGTGCCGTTCAGGCTGCGGGTATCCATCACTGTGAATCCGGCATTGGTGCGCTCAAACTGGGCGTGCTTGCGAGACACCGTGACGTCGTCGAGGAAGATATCGGCGTTGGGATGGCGGCCAGCGGTTGTCACGTCCTGGTCGAGGAGGAACCGGGCACCCGCATTGGGGCCACTGTGGGCGACCAGCAGGGCTGAGGTGCCGGGCAGTGCGGTGACCGCTGCCTGCTCTTCGGAGGATAGCTTCGGGTCCGCAGCGGAGGGCGCCAACGCTGGGATGCCAATCGTGGTGGTCTCGGGCGAAGGCGCCTGATTATCTGTTCCGCCATACGTGGCCGCGTTTTCGTTGCCAACCATGGTGTTCCTCCCCAGAATATGTGGCCAACCGGTCGCGAGACCGATTGGCCACCGTGTCCCTACAACGGTGATCTTGCCAGCTGTGCCGGACGGATCCGGTAGCTCTAGCCTACCTGCTGTGAGTAATCCGATGAACTCATCAGCTCATCCACCGCCGAGGGATCGGCAACCCTGATTTCGAGCAGCCACCCCTCCCCGTAGGGATCGGAATTGATCAACGCCGGATTGTCTTCCAGAGCTTCGTTGCGGGCGACTACCTCGCCGGTGACTGGTGCGTAAATATCGCTGACACTCTTGGTGGATTCGACTTCACCGACGACGTCGGCGGCCGTGATCTGCGAGCCGGCCTCTGGCATCTGAACATAGACCACATCGCCGAGCGCATCCTGGGCGAAGTCAGTGATACCAACGCGGACCACGCCGTCGCTGGTCGGCGGGGTCACCCATTCGTGCTCGACCGTGTAGTGAAGGTTATCGGGAACGTTGCTCATGGGGCAGCCTTTCGTCGTACTCCGGTCTGACTGGGTGCGACGTCCTGCGGATGCCACTGATCGAGTATAGGCATAGTGATTGAACGATGGGCAGGAATGGACTACCCACAGCTCGCCGAGTGAGGAAAGATCGGATCATGACCGATCTCCCCTTCCCCGTTCAACCCATGCTCGCCAAAGCCGTCAGCGATGTGCCCGAACCCGGCAGCGTGGCCGGCGGCCTCCTGTACGAACCGAAGTGGGACGGATTTCGTGCCATCATCCGCCGCGACGGCGACACCATCGACATCGGTAGTCGCGGCTCGAAGATGCTCACCCGGTATTTCCCGGAACTGGTCGAGGCGCTGAAGGTTTCCCTTCCGGAGCGGTGCGTGGTCGACGGCGAAATTGTGGTCCGCACCGGCTCCCCGGGCAATGAGCGCCTCGATTGGGAGGCGCTGTCGCAGCGGATCCACCCAGCCGAAAGCCGGGTGCGGCTGCTCGCGGAGGAAACGCCTGCCTCGTTTGTCGCTTTCGATCTGTTGGCGACCGGCTCCGTGAACCTGTTCGACTCGCCCTTCGCTGACCGTCGGGCCGCGTTGGAAGACATTGGCGGCGGGTTCACTGCGCCGATCCACCTCTCCCAGATCACTCAGGACGTCGAGCTGGCGCGCCGTTGGCTGGTCGAGTTTGAGGGGGCCGGGCTCGACGGCGTCGTCGCCAAGCCGCTGGACGCCGGCTACGAGCCGGGCAAGCGCCGAATGCTCAAGATCAAGCACCACCGCAGCGCGGACGTCGTCGTCGTTGGCTACCGCGTCCACACGAGTGGTGCGGGCGTGGGCTCGCTGCTGCTGGGGCTATACGACGACGGCGAGCTCCGCAATGTGGGCGGCGCCTCGGCGTTCACCAATAAGCGCCGTCTTGAGCTGGTGGATGAGCTGGAGCCCGACGTCGTGCGCGATGCCGACGGCGAAGCAGTTCGTGGGGAGACGGATCGGAGCCGGTTCGCTTCCAGCAAGGACGTGTCCTTTGTACGGCTGCACCCTCGGCGGGTGATGGAGGTGAGGTACGACCAGATGGAAGGCTCGCGCTTCCGGCATACCGCCCAGTTTTCCCGGTGGCGGCCGGACCGCGACCCCGAATCCTGCACATTCGATCAGCTGGAGGTACCCGTGGCCTACGACCTCAGCGAGGTCCTCGCCTAGCCCCTCCTTCCCTTCCTGTCGCAAATTTAGGACTCGGACCCGGCCTTGTGCGCAGTTGTGGCGGGTTGTCCGCGTCCGGCGCGGCGTCGTCGGGAGCCTTTGTGCAGCAGTGGCGGGTCGATCACGCCTCCACTCACCACTACTGCGCAGGTGTTTCAGGACACCCGCCACAACTGCGCAGATACGGGGCCGGAGGTGCTGAATGCGTGGGTTCCGACCCTCGTCGCCCGCGGCGGAGGAGTTACTTATCCTTCTTTGCCCGGCTGGGCTGGACGCGGGATGGCTCCCCCGGCATCTTCGGGTAGTCCGGTGGGAAGGGCAGCTCTCCGAGGCCCGAGTCGAGGTCGCGCTGCCACCAGCCGAGCAGCTGGTCAATGGAGCCTGGCTTCTCGTGGAAGCGGGCCCACGGGTCACCGGTGGTCTTGAGCCGCTCAGGCACGGTCAGCACCGTGAAGAATTTGGGATCGGCGTTCTCCAGTTCGTTCCACTCGATGGGGCAGGAGACCGGGGCGTGGGCCAGAGCCCGGGGACTGTAGGCACCCGCGATAGTGCGATCCCGGTTGGCCTGGTTGAAGTCGACGAAGACCCTCTCGCCCCGCTCCTCCTTCCACCAGGCGGTCGTGACGGCGTCGGGCATGCGGCGTTCCAGTTCACGGGCGGCAGCGATCACCGCATGGCGGACGTCAAGGAACTCCCGGACCGGCTCGATGGGTGCGAAGACGTGGAGCCCCCGGTTACCGGAGGTTTTGACGAAGGCGGTGAGCCCGGCTTCTTCCAGCACCTTGCGCAGTTCGACGGCGGCGGGGATGGCGTCGTCGAAATCTGTTCCCGGCTGGGGGTCAAGGTCAATGCGCAACTGGTCAGGGTTGTCCGAGTTGTCAGCCCGCGACGGCCAGGGGTGAAAAACGATCGTGTTCATCTGGGCGGCCCAGACCGCGGCAGCGGGTTCATCGATGACAAGTTGCGGATGGGATCGCGCGCTCGGGTAGATGACGGGTACCGACCGGATGTACTCGGGTGCGCCCTTGGGCGGATTCTTCGAAAAGAACTGTTCACCCCCGATCCCGTCCTTGAACCGCTGCAGGGCAAGGGGGCGGTCGCCGTTGGCGGCGACGAAGGCCTCTCCCACCTCGGCTAGATACTTGGCCAGGTCCAGCTTCGTGATGCCAAGATCGGGCCACAGGACTCGACTGGGACTGGAGATCCGCACGTCCCGGATACCGTGGGGTCCGTCGACGGACAAGACAGTTGCCTCAGATGCCATAGCTCCAACATACTCCCACGCCATATTCACCTAGATTCACCGCCGGCGAACCGCCAACCGGATCTTCGATGTGGGGCCGAACACAATCGAAAGCTGCTGGATAAAGGTTTTCACATGGTCCGCCCGCAAATAAGACTCGCGCCAGCATTGTTAGCGGCTAGTGGTCGGTCTAACGCCTCGGACCCGGGCCGGTTCAAATAAAGGAGTCATCATGTCGACGAAGCATGGCGGGACCGTTGGGCCTCGACAATCAAGAAAAGTGCTGGCCCGGCCGGGCCAGCAACACGGTCCCCGGCGATGGCTGGCCGCTGCCCTGTCCAGCGCACTGCTGGTTGCCGCGCTCTCCCCTCTTGCTGCAAGTCCCGCTCTGGCAGCAACGGCGGGGATGAGTCCGGTGGACCCACAGAACGGATTTCCCACCTGGTATTCGGACGGGACCGTCAAGCTCCAGTTTTGCTATATGGCCGGGGCTGGCTGCCTTTCCGAGCCGCCGGACGCAACCTCGCCGGCCTCCTATCCGGATAATTTTCCGGAAGAAGCGTTCTGGTTCAACGCCGAGGCTGCGGGCGGAAATCTCGGCCTCTATGAAGCGGCGCTGGAGGGTGCCCACCTGAACGGTGTTGTCACGGACGAAGAGCAGATGGGCTTTGGCCGATTGCGGTTCATCGTTGATAACCTCGAACCCGGTGCCAGCTACACCATCACCCATCCCTATGGTGTGAACGCCTTCATCGCCGAGCAGGACCCGAAGGTGGCGACAATCGGGCTAATCAAGCAGACCATCGACACCGGAGTTTGCGCACCGACGGCACAGGTACCGTGCGATTGGGGCGGGTGTCGGTGAAGCGTTCCTGGGAGATAACGCAGCCACCACGACGTCGACCTTCCTCCGGCAGGTTGGTGCAGCAGCCGGAACACTGGGTGACATCACCACGGCGCGCGCCGTGACAGGTGCGCCAATCGGCAACAATTTCGTGCGGGTGGATGGCCCCAATGCTGGCGGCCCTGGTATCAACACGCTCACGGTCAGCACCTTCACCGTCCAGGGCCTGATCTTCAACGGTGCGGACGCTGCACCGTCGACCCCTGACCTCGCATCGACCAGTGACAGTGGAAAGTCGGCCACGGACAACATCACCAAGGTGACCACTCCGACCTTTACTGGAACCGTTCCGGGCGTCGGCACCAGCGAAGCGACGGTTGAGCTGCTGGTGGATGCTGCCGTGACACCGGCGGCCACCACCACCACGGTAGCCGGAGCGTACTCCGTGGCCTTGGATACTGCCCTCGCCTCCGGGGTGCACCGGGTCCAGGCCCGGACCCCTAATCCGGAGTACACGATCGATCCAGCCACGGGCACGCCGGTGGACCCGACGATTCCTCAATACCTCATTTCCGGTACGCTCACCTTCAGCGTGGATACGGTTGCGCCGCCCGTCAGCATCGTGGCACCGTTCCCGTCCAATCCCACCGCCGACACCACTCCGACATTGCACTTCACCTCGTCGGAATCGGCCGTGACTTTCGAATGCCAACTGATGCCCAGCAACCCAGAGTGGGATCCAACGTGCATCTCCCCGAAGAGCTATGACGCACAACTGAACGGCACCTACACATTCAACGTCCGTGCTACCGATCCCGCTGGCAACCTTGGAACTGTGACCTCCCGCACCTGGACCATTGGCCCCGCAGACACCGTGGCGCCAACGCTCAGCTCGCAGAATCCGTTGAACAACGCGACAGGCGTTCCGACGCTGAACACGATCACGGCCCAGTTCTCCGAACCGGTCAAGAACGTTAATACATCCTCCTTCGTCCTGCAGGATCCTGCCGGGACCATCGTCCCCTCTACCGTCACCCTGGACACCACCACCAACCGGGCGGTCCTGGATCCTACCAACCCGCTCGTGGGCAGCACCCGCTACACGGTCTCGCTAAAGAACACCATCGCGGACCGGTCCGGGAACCTGTTCGCGGGCACCACGTGGGCGTTTACGACTACGGACACCACTCCCCCAACTGTCACCTCCCGAACCCCATCGAGTGGGGCAATCGGCGTCCCGACATCGGGGAACATCACCGCCACGTTCAGTGAGGCAGTCACCGGGGTCAGCGGGACCACCTTCACCTTAAGAAACGCAGCAGGCACCTCAGTCTCCGCCACGGTGTCCTACAACACCACGACACGGGTTGCGACACTAGATCCCACCGCAGCCCTCGCTGCGAACACAAGTTACACAGCCACTTTGACCGGCGGTCCCACAGCTGTCCGGGATGCAGCAAATAACGCGCTCACCACCACATCCTGGTCGTTCACCACGGGAGCCGCTTCTGACACGACCGCCCCCACCGTGACTGTCCGGACCCCGGGCAGCAACGCCAGGGGAGTCAGCGCAACGGGGAACATCACGGCCACGTTCAGTGAGGCAGTCACCGGGGTCAGCGGAACCACCTTCACCCTAAGAAACGCGGCAGGCACCGCCATCGGTGCGACGGTGTCGTACAACACCACCACCCGGGTTGCGACCCTGAATCCAACTGCTACTCTCCCGGCAGATACCCGGTACACGGCCACCCTGACCGGTGGAACCACCGCGATCCGGGACGGAGCCGGAAACCCTCTGGCCACCCAAAGCTGGACGTTCACCACCGGGCCCGCCCCCACCGTGACCGCCCGAACCCCGGGCAGCAACGCCACGGGAGTCAGCACAACGGGGAACATCACCGCTACGTTCAGTGAGGCAGTCACCGGAGTCAGCGGAACCACCGTTGTTCTCCGAACGTCTGCCGGAACAGCGGTGACAGCGACGGTGTCCTACAACACCACCACCCGTGTGGCAACACTCAGCCCGTCGGCAACTTTGGCGGCCGGCACGGTCTATCGAGCAACCCTGAGCGGCGGAACCGCCGCCATTCGGGACCTGATCGGCAACCCGTTGACGACGACGGCATGGAGTTTCACCACCGGACCGTAATACTTCCCGGGTAGCGCGGAGGGAAAGCGGCTTCGACCGGGTTGGACGGTCGGAGCCGCTTTCTTGCGTCGAGGGTAGGGCACCCGAGCTGACCTGCCGTGCTATTTTTCCCGATCCGTCATACATCGCGGCGGGGCGCCCTTCAAGTCCACCCGGGTAAATCAGCAAAGGCTAGACGCCCAACGAATGGGTGTGCCTCCTCCCCTTGGCGAACGAACTACGAAGTAACCCCCGGCGCGCCGTCCAGGCGTGCGAGGGCTTTACGGAGCCGCCCATTCGCATCGTCTGCGATCTCTCGGACGGCCTGGGTATCGCTGAGCTGGACCATGGTTTGAGGATCAATCGCCTCAATTGTGGTCTCACTCGCGTCTCTGCCCCTGCGGACAACGACGTTGCACGGCAACAACACGCCGAGTTCCGGCTCCGCAGCGAGGGCACGACTTGCCAGAGCGGGGTTGCAGGCGCCAAGGATCAGGTAGTCGCCGACGGCGTCGGCTGAGTCGGTCCCCAATTTGGCTTCAAACGTGGCGCGGACATCGATTTCCGTAAGGATTCCGAAGCCCTGTTCCGCAAGTGCGTCGCGGGTACGCTGGACCGCTTCAGTCCAAGAGAGGGGAACGGTGACCGTGTGCGTATAGCTCATAGAAACTCCTTGGGCTGATCGGCTGATCCAGTACTGGATCAGGGGCCGATTTAGTGGCAGTTCAGGCGAGGGATAAGAAAAGCTTTTCCAGGTCCTTCATGTCCATGCTTGCGTCTTTACGGACAATGCACTGCTCCAGACCGCTGGCAATAATGGCGAACCCGGCACGGTCCAGGGCCTTCGAAACAGCAGCAAGCTGGGTGACGATATCTTTGCAGTCGCGCCCCTCCTCCAGCATCCGGGTCACAGCGGCGAGCTGACCCTGAGCACGCTTGAGCCGGTTAACCACAGGGGTCAGTTCTGTTGAGTCTAGTTGCATGACATCTCCGATAGCGGGACTTTAGGTACTTCTCGAGTATACCCCAAGGGGTGTGTTGACTACCCCCTGGGGTATACGTATGCTCATTAAGTACTCAATTCCGTCACCACTGTCCCGAAAGGACCTTCATGACTTCGCCATCCTTCGCGCCAAATGTCACTTCCCTCGCGCCTGAAATCCTGAGTTCCTGGATCCAGGAGCACCAGGATCTCGTGGTGATTGATGTTCGCTCCGCGGCTGAGTTCGAATCCATGCATATCCGCGGCTCCTACAACGTGCCTCTGCCGTTACTGTCGGAGCACACAGACGAACTCGCTGCCCGACTAGGGAGCCGCGTCGTCCTGGTGTGCCACTCCGGAGCCCGCGCTGAGCAGGCCCGGCAACGCCTCGGCGGTTCCGGCATCAGCACTGCTTACGTCCTCGCCGGGGGTGTCCCGGGATTCGCGGCTGCGAATGGAAACGTAGTCCACGGCAAGGCCCGCTGGGACCTCGAGCGCCAGGTGCGCCTGAGCGCCGGCTCTCTCGTTATCCTCGGCCTGGCGGGGGGCAGGTTCGTCTCCCCGAAGATCCGGCTGCTCGCCGGTGTGATCGGCACCGGCCTGACCTTCTCCGCCGCGACTAATACCTGCGCCATGGGCCGGGCGATTTCCGCCATGCCATGGAATAAGGCAGCGGAAGAGCCCACGCGCGAAAGCGCCATCCTCCAGTTCCCCGTCGGCACAGTCGCCCCGGTCGAGACCAAAGCGTCGTGACTGAGACCCTCATCCTCGTCCTCGCCCTATCCGTCATGATCGGGCTCTCGCTCGGAGTTCTGGGTGGCGGGGGGTCCATTCTGACCGTGCCAATTCTGGTCTATGTGGCCGGCTTTGAACCCAAGGAGGCAATTGCAGCGTCCCTGTTCGTCGTCGGCGTCACCTCTGCGGTGAGCGTAATCAGCCATGCGCGGGGCGGACGGATCATGTGGCGCACCGGGTTGATCTTCGGCGCAGCTGGTATGGCCGGGGCCTTTGTCGGCGGGCTGCTTGGCGGCCAGATTCCC
Organism: Arthrobacter sp. TMN-50; assembly: GCF_054511125.1. NCBI lineage: Bacteria > Bacillati > Actinomycetota > Actinomycetes > Micrococcales > Micrococcaceae > Arthrobacter > Arthrobacter sp. TMN-50. The sequence goes on from NZ_JBTNDG010000013.1 coordinate 21,084, forward strand.
GGTCAGATCCTTCTGATTGCTTTCGCTGTCATGATGGTGGCAACCTCCGTGGCCATGCTCCGCGGCAGGAAAAAAGCCCGCGGGAATGATGCCACCGAACCGGTCAAGCACGAACTCCCTCTAGGCCGGGTGGTGCTTGACGGCGCCGTCGTCGGCCTCGTCACTGGCCTGGTTGGTGCTGGCGGTGGATTCCTCGTTGTTCCCGCGTTGGCGCTGTTGGGCGGCCTACCGATGTCAGTCGCCGTCGGGACCTCGCTGGTAGTCATAGCCATGAAGTCCTTCGCCGGGCTTGCCGGTTACCTCACCACGGTACATCTGGATTGGGGTCTGACCCTGTCCGTAACGGCGGCCGCGATTGTGGGAGCCCTCATTGGCTCCAGGCTGGCGGGCCGCATCCCGGAAGCCGCCCTGCGGAAGGCGTTCGGATGGTTCGTCCTGGCTATGGGCCTTTTCGTCCTGACCCAACAGGCGCCAGCAGACCTCCGCTTGGGCATCGTTGCGGCAACGCTAGCCCTGGCAGCCGCCGCCGCAACGATCTGCTGGTTCTTCGTCAGCTCTTGCCCACTCCGGAAAACCCACCGGACAAACCACGACCGGAATGGCCAGCCTTCACCGGCGGCCTGACCACGACAGAGTCAACGAGCACCTGTAATTTGCTCCATGGTGGCGAACCCATCCCCCCACAAACAGTTCAACTACGTGAAGGAGAAACTCATGGCTGAAATCACCATCAGCGAAACCAACCAACGTCGCAACGAAGCCCGGATCCTCGATGTCCGCGAAGACTTCGAGGTTGTCGAAGGTATCATCCCCGGCGCCCTCCACATCCCCATGGGCCAACTTCAGGACCGACTGTCCGAACTGGACCCCGCTATGCCCGTGATCGCCGTCTGCCGCAGCGGCAACAGATCTGCCCGCGCAGCTGACATCCTCAACGGTGCGGGCTTCACCGCCGACACGATGGCAGGAGGCATGATTGCCTGGACCGAGACCGGACTCCCCACCGACGCAAGCCCTCAGGAACCTGGCATCCTTTCCTAACTGATGCCCCCCGCTACGACACCCCCGTTCCCCAGGAAGACACATCCCTAGTTTGGGCAACCCCTGTTGCCATATACCCCCTAGGGTATTATCGTTAATATCGGAATGACGGGATTGACTCCCTCACCACCCCTTCACAAAGGAAGACACCAATGCTTATCGAGCGTATTTACGATGAAGATCTAGCCCAGGCCAGTTACCTGATCGGCTGCCAGGCCAACGGCACGGCCGTGGTTGTTGATGGCCGACGTGACATCGCGGTGTACCAAGAGTTGGCCGCGAAAAACGGCATGAAAATTGTTGCCGTCACCGAAACACACATCCATGCCGACTACCTCTCCGGCACCCGGGAGCTGGCTGCTGCCACTGACGCGACGATCTACGTCTCAGGCGAGGGCGGACCGGACTGGCAATACGAATTCGACGGCGAACGGCTGTTTGACGGTGAGAAGATCACCGTCGGCAACATCAGCATTCAGGCACTCCACACCCCTGGGCACACCCCTGAACACTTATCCTTCCTCGTGACCGACGGCGCATTCAGCGACCAGCCCGGCTACCTCCTCTCCGGTGACTTCGTCTTCTCAGGCGATCTGGGACGGCCGGACCTGCTGGACGAAGCGGCTGGCGGAATCGACACCCGGTTCGAGGGTGCCAAGCAGCTCTTCGCGAGCCTGCGGGATAAATTCCTGACCTTGCCCGATTACGTCCAGGTCCATCCAGCGCACGGTGCCGGTAGCGCCTGCGGCAAGGCCCTGGGCGCCATCCCGTCATCCACGGTCGGCTACGAGCGCCTGTACGCCTGGTGGGGTCCGTACCTCACCGCCAACGATGAGGCTGGTTTTATCGACGAATTGCTCGATGGCCAGCCCGACGCCCATGCCTATTTCGAACGGATGAAGCGTGAGAACAGGGAAGGCCCGGCGGTTATGGGCGAACGTCCCCCGCTCGCCGAACTGGACTCTGCCGCCGTTGCCGAAGGCCTCGCCGAGGACACATTAACCTTCGTCGACACGCGCTCTCATGACAACGTCCACGAGGGTACGGTGACCGGCTCCCTGAACATACCGGCCGGCAAGTCGGTGGCCACCTACGGCGCATGGGTTGTCAACCCCGAAATCGACAAAAACCCACTGGTGCTGCTTGCCGACGGCAGGGAACAGGCCCAGGAAATGTGGGATCATCTGGTCCGGGTTGGGATCGACAACGTCTCCGGCTACGTCACCACGCTGTCCGGACTACCCCTGAGCACTCCCCGCCTGATCCAGCCGGAGGAACTGGAAACCTTCGATGCAGCGTTGGTACTGGATGTCCGTAACCGCACCGAACACGCGGCAGGGCACGTCCCCGGATCAACCCAACTAAGCGGTGGCCGCGTCATGTGGCACCTCGACGAGCTACCTGCCGAGGGTACCATCGTGACGTACTGCCAGAGCGGCGTCAGGAACTCGGTTGCCGCTAGTGCCCTGCGCCGGGCTGGCTACGACATCGTCGAACTCGATGGGAGCTACGCGGCCTGGGCTGAACACCAGAACCTGGCAGCCTCGGCAACATAATCGGACAGCACCAGAATCCACTCGTCGGCGGCGGCCCGGGAAACCGGGTCGCCGCCGACGACGTCCGACCGAGCCACACGGAGTGCGCAACAGATGACCGATCGCGCCCCCTCCCGCCCACAATCCGGGACAGCTGGAAACATTGCCGTTTCAGATAGCGGCTGGCTTACTGGTGGCACTGGGTTTGGATTGGCTGCGCAGATCTGGCTGCGATTTCACCGCCGCAGGAATAGCCGCGAAAAGAGTCCTTTCTTTCCTTTGGCTTCCTTTACGTGGCCGCGACATTGCTGAGAATTAGGCACGCCCCGCATCACCTGATCGACGTGCTGGCCGCATCCTGCCCAGGTGGTCTTTCCGCATTGTTTACATGTAGCTGTCCGACACATCGTGCCTCCTAGTTCCAAATTTATATACCCCATGGGGTATAGAAGTGAATGAGCAAATGCAAGGATGCAAGCGGGCATAGGAACCCCATAAGCTATCGGCCAACAACCAGCCGTCACGCCGATGGAAGTGACGCTCGTCAGCTGTCGTTGCTTCCAGTCGCTATAAGTGCATGGGTGTGCACTTAATGCTATATATAGGTCCAGCAGTTTTTCAGTTCAGGTTTGAGTAGACGGGTTTGGCATGCTTGAGGTTCTAAGGGTCGCAGCGTATCGGAAGTTGTTTACGGCGCAGGTCGTCGCCCTGGTAGGAACGGGCTTGCTGACGGTGGCCTTGGGCCTGCTGGCTTTCGATCTGGCTGGCGGGCAGGCCGGCGCTGTGTTGGGGGCGGCGTTGACGATCAAGATGCTCGCCTACGTTTTTGTGGCGCCAGTGATGGCCGCCCTGGTTGAACGGTTACCGCGGAAAGCCGTTTTGGTGGGAGCGGATCTGGTGCGTGCCGCAATTGCGTTGGCTTTGCCCTCCATAGATCAGGTCTGGCAGATTTATGTGCTGGTGTTTCTTCTGCAATCGGCGTCGGCCACGTTTACCCCGGCGTTTCAGGCACTTATTCCGGTCATTTTGTCGAAGGAGAAGGATTACACTCGGGCCTTGTCACTCTCCCGCTTGGCCTATGACCTCGAGTCGCTGCTCAGTCCAGTGATCGCTGCAGTGTTGCTGACGCTCATGAGCTACAACAACCTGTTCATGGGCACGATGGCGGGGTTCCTCCTATCCGCCCTGATGGTGGTGACCACAGTGCTTCCGCAGATTCCGGCGGCGGAACGGTCCGGGTCTCTGTGGCACCGGACCACCTTGGGTACGCGGATTTTCCTGCGCGACCCGTCGCTGCGGGGGCTGCTGGCCCTGAACCTGGTGGTGGCCACCGGGACAGCGCTAGTGCTCGTCAACACGGTCGTCTATGCCCTGGACATGTTTAACGGGTCAAACACTGATCTGGCTGTGGCTCTGGCCTGCTACGGCGCAGGGTCGATGGCGATTGCACTCGCCGCCCCAGGGATCCTGGAGCGGATACCGGACCGCACCCTCATGATTCTGGGGGGCGTTGTGCTGGCATTGGGTATCTCAGCGGCGGCGGTGATCGCCTGGACTGAATACTCCTGGCTTCTCCTCCTCGCACTGTGGACCGTGTTGGGCGCCGGCACGTCGATGATCAATACCCCATCGGCACGGCTGCTGCGGCGCGCCGCCACCGACAACACCCGCGCGTACCTTTTCACCGCCCAGTTCTCCCTCTCACATGCCTGTTTCATCCTCACCTACCCGATTGCCGGGTGGGTTGGTGCGGCCGCCGGGCAACCGGCGGCAGCTGTCGTACTGGCTGTCTTGGCTACACTGGGAACGCTGGCAGCGTTGCGGTTGTGGCCCCGCGACCAGCACCCGAGTCTTGACGAGGTTCCAGCAGCACAGAAAGCACACTGAATGACTGAGCGTGAACTCCGTCCGGCGCCGAGCCTGCACCATCCTGGCACCCCTGACTCCCTTCGCCTTGAGGCGGGCGCGGCAGTATTCAGGATGCTCGCCGATCCCACCCGGCTTCACCTCCTGTGGCTGCTCGCGCAGGCACAGGCAGACGTAGGGTCGCTGGTAGACCAGACCGAAGCATCGCGCACATCAGTGAGCCAACATCTGGCGAAACTACGGTTCTCCGGTCTGGTGACCACCCATAAGGAAGGCCGCCATGTGGTGTATAGCATCGTCGACGGACACCTGGCCCGGCTGGTACAGGAAGGCATGAACCACGCCGATCATCAGGTCACCGGCGAGCCCACCCACGACTGATCGGTCCGGTCCAATCATTCGGCGTAGCAGCAGCGAACAACCACCAGAGTCAAAAACGCCCCCAAATACGCGAGGGAGGACCGCATATGTACAGTTCCGGACTCTTGCGCGTTCCTCGTTCGCTGGGCATCACGGCAGCGATTTTCTCCATTGCCGCCGGAGCGCATGTCCTCAGTGGTGGAGTATTGCCCCCGCCCGGCATTCTGGCAGCCCTTGGCGCGGTGTCGGTTGTTCCCGTTGCGGCCTTGTCTGGGCGCCGGTTCTCGTTCCTCATGCTGATCGCTCTGATGGGCGCGGGACAGATAAGCCTGCATGGCGCCTTCACGGCATTGTCCCTCCCCGGCCGCTGCCTGCCGTCCGTCTCGGCGGGTCTACCGCACCATGAGCCGGTGAGCTGCGCCGGATCGGCCCAGGCGCTCCCGGGATACGTCGTGGAACACCCCGCAGGCTTCATTTTCATTGCACACCTCGCCGCTGTCCTGCTTACAGCACTGGTTCTGGCGAAAGGCGACGAAGCCCTTTTCGGGATCCGACAATGGCTGGCCCCACTGCTGAACATCCTGCGGCCCGTAGCTCTCCTGCCGACCGGCGCCCCCAGGCTGGTTGCCCGGCGAACTCCGGTGATCATTCGACCGGCTCGCCGAATGTATCACTTCGAACTGCGGGGACCGCCCTCCTCGATGAACCCGGCCACCGCCTAGCTTCACGCGAACAAGTGCGCCTCAGATCGACCCCTGATCACCTCCCCCGCTATCTGCCGCACCATGCAGCCACCGAAAGGTTCAAACCATGAGTAAATTCTCACCGCGCGCGATTGCAGCGCCCGCATCTATTGCCGCTCTCACCCTGATGATGGCCGGATTCCTGGGAACCGCCCCAGCCCAGGCGCACGACTCGCTCGTTTCGACCTCGCCGGCCGAGGGTGAAACCATTACCGAGGATCGTGGGACGGTTTCCCTGACACTCACCGCGGAACCACAGAGCAGTGAAGGCGTGACTACCAGCTTCATCGAAGTCACCGCCGGCGACGGACACCCCTCCAGCTCCGGCGAAGTGACCGTCGACGGAGCCACCATCTCCACCGACGTCTTTCTCGAACACGAGGACGACTACACGGTCGATTGGCGAACAGTCTCGGCCGACGGCCATCCCATCGAGGGCTCCTATACCTTCACCTATTCCCCGGAGGGGGAATCCGCAGCAGCGACGCCTGAAGCCATGCCCAGTGCCGCCGAACAGACCGGCGCCCCAGCAGGCGACGGAGCACCCACCAACGGCGCCACTGCAGGAGAACCAGCCGGCGCCGATAGCACGAGCGGCCCAGGAACAGTCGAAGCTGCCTCGGCAAGCCAGGACGAAGGAACAGCCACCGGGATGATCATCACCACCGCCGCGGTCGTCGTCGTACTGGCCGCAACCGCTGCCTACTTCATCGGCCGCAGAAACAGCGCTAAAGACATTTAACCTGCCAGGAGGGAGGGGCTGAGCGTTAGCTGCTCAACCCCTCCCTCACCCGTCTACTATCGACTGCGCCGCGGGGATTCAATACCGCAGGCAGGAGTCGAGGCTGCCGTTCGCAGGGCTTGTATTTCTCCCTCATCCTTCCTCGGAAGCCGGTTTTCGGCACCCTATCCCCCGTCGCCGGGACAAGAGCCGACCGTCGGGATCGCGGCGCCGGTCCCCCTGCCCAGGAACACGACCTCACGGCGATTCAACTCAGCGTCAGCAATGATCTCGCACCGAAAATTGACGGAGCCGTGCTGGACTTCGGTGATTACAACAACCTGCACCGGTTCATCTGGTTGACCCTGCGCGCGGTGAGAGGCCCGCGGTGTACCTGCCGCCGATCCTTCGGACCGCCCGCGGGTAAACGTTCACCCTGCCTGAATGATCAGTGGCTCGGGCTCAGCGGCCAGTGAACGGAGACGACCCGGCGGCGCTTGTCTGGTGGCAGAGCACGCTGGTGGTCATCGGCGGACTGGTGGCCCTTTATACGGTGCTGCGCCGGACCTTCTGCGGCTTCTCAGGTCCCTCGCGGCGGACAAATCCCAATCTGCGGGTGTCCGCGCCGGAGTTGTCCTGCTGCTGGTCTATCTACTCATGCCCCTCGATGTCGTTCCGGATTTCCTGACCGTTATCGGCTACGCGGACGACGTGATCATCGTGGCTCTAATGCTTCGTTTCATCATTCGTCGAGCGGGGCTGGACGCGCTGGTCAAGCACTGGCCGGGCAACGCCCGCGGGCTGCAGGTTGTGATGAGACTTGGGGCGCCGGGTCCTGATGACTCTGTCCCCCGGCGAGGCAGCGGCTGCCTAACGGTTTTGCCTTAGAGTGTTGACTCGTTGGTTCGGCGGGTCTCGCGTCCTTCACCTTCGCGGACCCTGTTGTCCACCTCGGTGTGTGGTTCCTGGGGCTGATTGCCGACGGCGGCATGCGGGGTTCCCGGATCCGGCTGTGTGTCCCCCGATCACCCGCGCACTCGCCGTTACCAACGGTGATGCCGCTGTCAGTCGCCTCGAGCCGAAGGCCCGTAACGCGTTTCTTCGCGATCACCACCTGATCGGAATAGAGCAAGAGGGTCTCGCTCGTCTGAGCCGAGTAGCTCGCGAAGCCGGTCCCTCACCGCGGCTGTTCGCTTCTCACAAGGGATCCTTTCCGGCAGTCCTCGCCGAAGACGGGCGGTCTGGTACGGCTGATCGGGGCCGACGAGGAGCGCCAGGTCTTTCGTCATAGCACATTCAGTGCACAATGCGGTCAGCTTCGCGCCATGGCTTCAGCTTCGTCGGCCGCGCCGGGCATCGTGGTGGCTTCCTGGGCGAGGATGTGTGCGAAATGGCGAGCCGCTGCCGCATAGTGAGGATTGTCCAAGAGGTCGGCAACGGCTGCCGCGATCTTGTCTGGCGTCGACTTTGCGCTCAGACGTATGCCTGCGCCGTGCCGAAGAGCCCGCACCGTGTTGTCCTTCTGGTCGCGGCCCATCGGAATGCACACCAGCGGGACACCAGCCGCGAGAGCCTTGATCATCGTGCCGTGGCCGGCATGAGTGATGACAACAGATGCCTCGGGAAGTATCCGGCTGTGCGGCGTCGCCTGAACGACGTCGACATTGGGTGGCGCCTCGATTTCGTCCGGATCTACCGCAGGGCCGGTTGTCATGAGCCCCCGGACAGGTAGCTGACCCAGCGCCCGAGCGATGCGCTGGAGCAGACCGATCTGGTGTTGGAAGATCGAACTGGTGGCGACGAGGACGAGCGGGTCGGTGCCCTGAGAATGCCACCCGGCGGTTGCCCAAGCGGGGTCGTCGAGTTGCGGCCCGACATATCTGACATTGGCTGGCAGTCGGGGAGCGACGAAGTCGAACGACGGACTGGTCATGACCAAGACCTTCGTGCATCGGTCGAACAACTCGAATACGTCGTGCAGCGGCGGCTGTCCGTAGCTGGCCAGCACGGCGTTGAGCCGCGGCAGGGTGCGGCCCAGGAGCCACAAAACGGTTCTCGGGACCAGCATGTCCCTCGTCCGGCGAAGCACCCCCGGGCCTGGTGACCAGCCGGTCCCCATCAGGGGCAGGCCCGGCGTCGGCCGCAAGTAGGTCTGTGCAAGCAGAGCGGCGGTCGGAAGGCCGGTCGACTGGGCCCCGATCAGAATTCCGGGCAAGCCATCCGCCAGTACGGCGTCCACAGGGAACTCGCGAATGGTCGCCACGACGTCACTGGCGAAGCGCCTGGTCATTTCTTTCCCGCCGGCAAAGTCTTTGGCCGCCCGGAAGGCGCGCAGGGGGTTGCGCCCCTCTAACGCGGCGATCAGGGCCGTCTGCTCGGGTCGGGAGTTGACATGGGGCGCATCCCTCCACGGGCTAAAAGCGCAACCAGCCGATCTAGCCGACGCTTCGATCGTCGGATCGGCCAGCACGTGCACCTCATGGCCCCGCCGGACGAGTTCGGCGGCGAGACCGATGGCCGGTGGGACGGTCCCTCCGCCGTCGATCACCGCCAACAGGAACCGCGCACCGCCATGTCCCCGGTGTTCAGCCATCATCGGCCGGCGCCCGCCAGATCAAAGGGTGCCGCGCTGGCCATCAGCATCTCGTCGACCATAGCCATCTCCTCACTGATCGGCGTCGCGCAGCAGGTTGATGCAGAACGCCAGCGGGCCTTCGTCGTCGCCCCACATGAGATTATCCTCGGGTGCATGAACTGCGACAAGGCGAATGCTATGGCCGCCTATGGGCAGTTTTTCATGGCCACTAACGATGCCCAAGAGCGTCCACCGTCAGTGTGCGACATCTGGGACGAGATGCCGGTTCGATAGAATTTGCTGATGAGCTCGACGAGATTTTGCGCCTGGAGACCGGAACATGACAAGTCCGTATCGAACCTTCGCGTCTGCTTTCTTAAAGCCGGCTGTCCCGGTCCTCAGCGGCCAAGCAAAACACATCCGCCCTCCCGAAGGAGGGCGGATGTGAGGGCGTCGATTTTTTCGGCTGTGGATCGGCCGCCCATCTAAAGCGGGGCCAGCTGCACTTCGACTTGCAGCTGGGTGAGCGTCCCTCCCGGGACGCCTCTCCCAGTTTGCGTGGACAGTCCTATCAGTGACTTTGCGTTGTCAGCTCGCTGGTGGCCAGGGAGACCCCGGCCTCCGCTGCGATCGATTTGATCAGAGCCGACGCGTTCTCTTCCGACCACCCAGAGTCGACTGCAGCATCGACATACTTCCCTGCGGCGGTGACTCCGGGCACAGCCACACCAAGACCGGATGCGAAAGCCTGGATGAGACGGCTGTCCTTCTGCATCAGCTTGAGAGCGAATGACGGCGAATAGTCGTCGGCGAGGACCGAGGGCCCGACGCCATCGAAAATGGGCGAACGGAAGTCTGTGACTTTGAGTACGCCAAGCACCTTGTGGAGGTCCAGACCGGCGCGAGCGGCCAACGTGAGCGACTCGCCCAGGGCCAGAAGCTGCGATGCGACAACCAGGTTGCCGACGAGCTTCATCCGAACGCCCGATCCTCCGGGACCCATCAGGTGAACGGTCTCGCTGATCGGCTCCAGCACGCTCAAAGCTTCCTTGAAGGTGTCCTCGTCACCCCCGACGACGATCCAGAGGCCGCCGTTGTTGGCCTCGCCGCGTGAGCCGAAGACAGGAGCGTCGAGAAAGCGCAAGCCTTTCGACTCGAGTGCTTCGCGCTCGACCGCGCTCGCCTCCGGGCTGATGGTCGAGAGGTCGATCACGATGGGGTTGCCGTCGATGACGGCCGCAAGACCGTCCTCGCCAAGGACCACGGACTGGACTGCCACGTCGTCGCTGAGGCAATACATCACCAACGCTGCGCCCGTCACCGCACGGGCAATGGTGGGAGCGGACGTCGCCCCCGCAGCGACTGCTGATTCGACGGGTGCCTCCGAGCGGTTCCAGACGGTGACGTCGTGCCCTGCTGCGATTAGGTTCTTGACCATGCCGAGACCCATGGTCCCGAGTCCGAGGAATGCGATTTGCGTCATTCTGTGTGACCTCCTGTTTGTGATGAAGCCAGTGGCGCGTTCGCCGAGGCCCACGACTGCAGGAACCTCAGGAACGCAGTTGCGCCCGGGTCCTGCAGTCCGATGCTGCGTTCCTGCATCCACGATGCCCTGCCGCGGCGGGATTGGAGTTCCTTCGAGGCGATAACACCGCTTTCGGCGGCGCTTATGGCGGCGTCGAGCGCCATTGCCCCCGGCCCAGCCTCGAGAAGTGCTTCGGCAGCTGGGAACATTGCGTCAAGGATCGTTTTGTCGCCGACCTGTGACTTGCCGCGCTGGCTGATCGATTCGGCCGCAGCGATTGCGAATCGTCCAACCTGATCGCCCGCTATTGATGGCGTGTCACCCCACACGCGCGAACCCGCGAGTAGCGCGCCGGCCACCAGAGCCGCCATAGTCGACGGGTTAGCGTTCGCGAACGCCTTGGCACAGGCCAGGACGACATCCGACGGGGTGGCGCCCGTCGGCAGGGCTTCCAGCGACTCGACGGCTGCCGCTGCTCCCAACGAGACGGTAATGCCCAGGTCGCCGTCACCGAGGGCTTGGTCAAGATCGCCAAGTTCTTCCGAATAGGTGGTGAATTCGTGAAGGCAATTGCGGATCGCGATGCTGAGTTCGTTTCCATTCATGACTCGCTCACGCTTCCTTGAAGAACGGGGATTCGGCTGGCGCGTTGAGCAGGGCAAGCCGCTCGTCATTCAACGCCAGCAGAGAGATGGAGGCCCCCGCCATTTCCAGGCTGGTGGCGTACTCCCCGACGTAGATTTTGTCGATAATGATTTCCTGATCGGTGAGCAGCGTGTGCACGCGGCGGAATAGGAGGTAGAGCTCTTCGAGCGGAGTTGCCCCCATGCCGTTGACGAGCACTGCAACCCGATCCCCCGCGCCGATACCGAGGTCAGCCACGAGACGTTCGGTGATGCGTTCCGCAATCCGGTCCGCCGTCTCCAAGGCGCCGCGATGGAACCCGGGCTCGCCATGAATGCCGATCCCCACCTCCATTTCACCCTCGTCGAGCTCGAAGCTCGGCTTGCCGGTCGTGGGCAGGATCGTCGGGGAGAGACCGATTCCCATCGTGGCTGTGTTGTCGATGATGTCTTCCGCCACCGCGGCCACCTGCTCGAGCGAGTCGCCGCGCTCTGCAGCGGCGCCGGCTGCCTTGAAGGCAAACATGATTCCCGCGACACCCCTGCGGTCTGCGGAACGTTCCTTGGGCTGACTTGCCACATCGTCTCGGCCGACCGCGGTCACCGTGGCAATGCCTTCGAGTTCGGCCATGTCGGCCGCGAGATCGAAGTTAAAGACATCGCCGCCGTAGTTGCCATACAGGTAAAGAACGCCCGCGCCTCCGTTGACCGCTTTGGTCGCTTCCAGCACCTGAGACGACGAGGGGGACGAGAAGACGTTCCCGATCGCCACGCCGTCGCAGAGGCCCCGTCCGACGTATCCCTTGAAAAGCGGGAGGTGCCCGGACCCGCCGCCTGTGACGATGCCGACTTTGCCAACGACCGGAGCGTCGGCACGCACCAACACCCGCCGATCATCCGCGGGAGTTTTTACGAGGTCGGGATGGGCCAACAGAATTCCTTCGACGAACTCGTCGACGAAGGCGCTTGGTTCATTAATGATCTTCTTCATAGTTCTTGGTCCTTTTTTCGAGATCAGGTTCAGTGGATGACGGGCTCGGTGGAGGGGGCCTCAGTGGCCGGTTGGGATCCAGCTTTCTTCGACCGTTTGGTGCGCGTAGACGAAACCGAATCGAGGATCATCACTCCGATCAGAATTACACCCTGGGCGATCGCGTACTCGTACGACGAGAGCCGGATGGCGGTGAACCCACTGGACACAACCTGCAGGGTGAGTGTCGCGAGGACAACGCCAGCGACCGATGCGAACCCTCCGGAGGGATTCGTACCTCCCAGCACGGCGATGACAATCACCAGGAGGACGTAGGAGGAGCCGTAGTCGGCCGACGCTGTGGGGTTGCGAGCGAGGAAGAGCAAGCCGGCAAGCCCGGCGAGCAATCCACCCACCATGTAGGTCTTCATGAGCACCGCCCGTCGCGGAATAGCCGAGTATTGCGCGGCGACAGAGTTGGCGCCCTCCAGCTGGATCATTCGGCCGAGGGCCGTGCGATTGATGAGAACAGCGACGAGGGCAGCAACGGCGAGGAAGATAATGAAAAGCACGGGGATGTTGGCGACGGCCGCCTGCCCGATCGTGCCGAGTATGGCCGGCGCGCCGTAGAGTGTCGTGCCGCCCGTCCAGACGATGGCGATCCCGTTGTAGATCTGCATGGTGGCAAGTGTTGCCAGAATCGGGGTGATTCCCACCACGCTCACCAGGAAGCCATTGATTGCACCGCCGAGCACTCCGACGGCGAGACCGGCAAGAACAATGACGAAGGCGAGATTGTTTGCCAGGTCCGGGTCGTTCGTAGCTATCGCCGTGTGCAGGGTCGAAATGGTGATGGCGGAGAAATTAGCGACGGCTACCAGTGACAAATCGATTCCGCCGGTGAGCATGACGACCATCATCCCGATTGCGATGATGCCGATTTCGGGCGCAGCGACAGCGATGTTCTGCAGATTGATCGGACTGAGGAAGACTCCGGGGTTAAGGATGGAGAACAGCGAGATCGCCATAAGCAGCGCAACGACCATCCGTCCTGCACCACGGTTTGCGCCGGTACGTCGCACTAACCGTTCGGTCCAGCTCCCGACTTGACCATTGAACTGGCGCAGCGACTTCGAATTCGTACGGGGCGACTTCATGTCGGGGCTCAAGGTCCCACCTTCTGTTCGTCTTTGTGCGCCGAGTCGAGATCTTCGATCACACGCATCCGCCGGGAATCTCTTCGGGCCGCTATTGCCTGGATACCGACGCCGAGGACAAGGAGTACGCCGACCGCGGTGCGCAGCCACGCACTGGGTACGCCCACCAGCAAGAGGCTGTTCTTGATTACCTGCACGAGAAGTACGCCGAGTACAGTGCCAATCACGGAACCACGACCGCCGAAGATCGATGCGCCGCCGAGCACCACTGCTGCGATAATGTCGAGTTCGGTGCCGACCAGATCACGGGGGTTGGCGCTTCGACTGAGCACGATGTGGATGACGCCAGCGATTGCAGCGAGTGCTCCCACCAGCACGTAAACGGACACCTGAGTGCGCTTCACCTGGAACCCGGCACGCCGTGCCGCCTCCAGGTCGCCGCCCATGGCGTAGAGGGAGCGTCCGAACATAGAGCGCTTCAGCACCCATGCTACGAGCACACACAACAGGAGGGCCGGCACAACCAACACGTGCAGGTATGCACGACCCTCCGGCGTTGTGACGTCGAGCAGGTTCGTCGTGGCCAGTGCCGCCATCGACCCCGGGAGCTCTGCGAAGTAGGTGGCCCCGACATAGGTGTACATCGCGCCGAAAAAGATGCCCTGGGTACCGAGTGTCACGATCAGCGTGGGCAGGTTGAACTGGGCGATGACTATGCCGTTGATGAGTCCGAGGACAGCACCCACGCCGATCGCAATAGCGAAAATCCCGAGTAGGCCGGGGTCGTAGCCGGAGCTCAGGCAGAACGACACCGTTGCGTATCCGGCGAAGATCGCGATGGCAGCGAATGAGACGTCGATCCCGCCCGTGATCACGACGATGAGAACGCCTAGAGCGAAGATCACCGGAACAATCGAGCTCCGGAGGATTGAGAAGCCGGTGTTGGGGGTGAAGAAGGTTGGGTTGGCGATTGACATCGCAAGGATCAGCCCGAGCAGGACGAGGGCCAGAACGCCCTCGTTGTTCGCGCCTCGGAGCCGCCGCAGCGCGTCCATCAGGCCGACATCCGCTCTTGAATTGTGTCCACTGTGATGTGATCTCCCTCGAGAGTGTGGGTCAGGCGTCCTTGCCTGATGACTAATACTCGATGGCACGAGGCTACGAGCTCGGGGGCGTCGTCCGAGATGACGATCACGGACATTCCCTTGGCGGCCTCGACACGAAGGAGCTCGAGAATCTCTTCTTTCGAGCCGATGTCTACTCCGACGGTCGGCCCGTTAAGCATGAGCACGGTTGGTGCAGTCGCAAGCCATTTCGCGAGGACCACGCGCTGCGCGTTCCCGCCGGAGAGCGTGCGAACCGGGGCCTGCGCGTTCGGGGCGTTGATCTTGAGGCCCTCGAAGTAGTGCTTGATCGTGGCGGTGACGCCCAAGGTACTCAAAGTGCCCCACTTACTGCGGTGGGACTCGAGTGAGGCGGCGACAATGTTGTCAGCAATCGATTTTTCAAGGAATAGACCTTGGGAAAGGCGATCCTCGGGAACATATCCGATGCCTGCTGCGACGGCGTCCTGAATGGTGCGAATATTGACAACTTCGCCCGCGACCCGGATCTGGCCGTCGTCGGCGGGGGTAACCCCGAAGAGCGACTCTGCGATCTCGGTGCGGCCTGATCCCAGGAGGCCCGTCACGCCGAGAATTTCGCCGCGGCGCAACCCGAAGGAAATGTCCCGATAGGCCCCAGCCAGGGAAAGATTCGTGACCTCGAGAGCCAGGGGCGCCGACAGGTCGAGGTCGCTCACCGTTCGTGCTTCGTTGACCTCACGACCGGTCATGTGGCGCGAGATCGATCGCGGATCGAATTCGGACGTCGGCCCGCTCACGACCTGCCGACCGGATCGCATGATGGTGAGTCGCTGAGAGATGGCGAGTACCTCTTCGAGCTTGTGGGAAACGAACATCAAGGCCACTCCGCGGGCGCGAAGGCGCTCGACGAGGGCGAACAGCCGGCTCACCTCCGAGTGGGTGAGGGCTGTTGTTGGTTCATCCATGATGATAGCGCGCGCATCATTGACCAGGGCTCGACAGATTGCGGTGAGCTGCTTGTCAGCAACCGAAATATCTCCGACCTCGCGATCGAGATCGAGATCGAGATCGAGTTCTTTCAGAATCGCCTCGGCCTTGGGCCGAATGGAAGCAGGGGAATAGATCCGACGCCCGGTCGCGACCTCCGCAGTCAGCACAATATTCTCAGCCACCGTAAGGTTGGGGAAGAGCGAGAAATCCTGGTAGATGACCTGAATTCCGCTCTGGATAGCTGCGTGGGCGTTGATGTGGGAATGGGAGACTCCGTCGATGACGATCTCACCCGAGTCGGGCCGCTCCGCACCGGAGATGATCTTGATGAGAGTCGACTTGCCGCAACCGTTTTCGCCCGCAAGGCAGTGCACTTCTCCTGGGATCAGCTCGATGGACACGTCCCTGAGAGCGGGTACGCCACCGAAGGTCTTGGAAATTCCGTGTGCCGAGACGAATGGTTCTCCCTGCGGGGAATTGGGTGCGGAAGTAATAGCATTACCTTTCCAACTCGGATCCAGAGCGCGCATCCACTGGATGCGCGCCCCGACCCGGTCTGAGATGGCTAGAAGTCGTACTCGGCGGCTGTTTCGGCGTCGGCAGCTACCGAAGCTTCTCCGACAAAGACGTTGTCGTACCCTTCTAGCTTCTTGAGCGAGGTGTAGCCCTCGACTCCAAGATCGGTGCCTTCCTCGATGGTTCCGCCGTCGGCCAGAATTTGCGCGATGGCCAGCTGTGCCTCACCGGCGAGGGCGGGGTCCCAGAAGAAGATCTTGTCGATGGAACCATCAGCGAGGTACTGGTTGGCGACCGACGGGATGGAGGTGCCCATCACACAGACCTGGTCTTCAAGCCCAGCCTCCTGAACCGCACGCGCGATGCCGGGGACGTCGTTGCCGGCTGACCCCTGGAATCCGGCGATATCCGGGTACTTGGCGAGCACCTCTTTTGCGCGCTCGTAAGCAGTCCCCTGGTCGTCGGTGCTCTCAATCGGAGTCTCGACGCGAGTCATGTCCGGGAAATTCTCGGTCTGGTTCTCGTGCGCGGCATCAACCCACTCCATGTGCGTCTGAGCGGTCAGCCCACCGACGAACTGTACGTACTCACCTGTTCCACCCATGCATTCGGCCAGGTTGTCCATGATCTCGGCACCATAGGAGGGGTTGTCGAACGCCTCGATGTCGATGTCGACGTTCTCGATACCGGTTGCCTCGTGTGAGACGACAATGATTCCCTGGTCCCGAGCCTGCTTGAGCACCGAAGAGAGTGCCTCGGGCGAGTTGGGTACAACAGTGATTGCCGTGGGCTTCTGGGCGATGAGGTCCTGGACGATTTGAACCTGCTTCTCGGGGCTGACGTCGTCTGCGCCCTCCTGACGGGCATCGACGCCAGTTCGGTCAGCGAATGCCTGGATCCCTACCTCCATGCGCTGGAACCACGGAATGGTCTGAGCCTTTACGACCGTCACCATGACTTGTTCCCCGGAAGGGGTGGCCTCGCCGCTCGACTCGCTTCCGACCGAGCCCACTGATGAGCAGCCGACCAGGCCGAGAGATGCTCCCACCAGAAGCGCGGTGCCACGGAGGGTTTGCTTACTATTCATTTCGTTTACTCCCTTGTGAACGATTCAATGCAGGTGAAATCCTTGATGTAGCACGCTTACAGTTGCGCGCTATTGGTTGAAAATATCTTCGAACACCCGGCTTGTCAAGCGATATCGCGCAGATTTCTGCGCATTAATGAGCATAGATGGGTCAAGATCTCGCCGAGGATCCTTGTTTGCCCCCTTTTTCGGCGCGTTCCGAGCCCTCCTCCCTGAAGATCAGGTAATCGGGCGCATCGGCATCGGCATCAGCCAACACGCACTGGTCCGGAATGCGCACTTTCGCGCAGACGCTCTAGAATCGAACCAGCGATGAGGCTAGTCTGCGCAGGCAGTACTTTAGACAAGAAAGGAGCTGGATACGTGTCACGACAGGCAGAGATTGTCGAGGTTCTCAAGGATGATGGCTTCCGATCCGTCAACGATCTCGCCGCGCGATTTGCTGTGACTTCATCGACGATTCGGCGTGACCTTGAGCGTCTTGAGGCGATGGATTTGGTGCAGCGAACCCACGGTGGTGCGATCCCAGTTCGGCAATCTGACACTCCTCACCAATTCAAAGAGGAACTTCATCTCGCCGAGAAGTCCGCGATTGGCAAGGCAATGGCGGAGCGGATTCTTGAAGGCCAAACAGTGCTCCTCGATGGGGGGACCACGACGCTCGAGGTCGCGCGGCACCTGACTCGGCGCCGTCTCACCGTGGTGACCAATGATCTGCGCGTTGCCACGGAGATTGCCCGGCGACGTTCAGCGCATCTCGTACTTATTGGCGGCGAACTTCTCCCCGACATCTACACGACGTGGGGGCCGGCTGCAGTGCTTCAACTGGAGAATCTGCGAGTTGACGTCGCAGTGTTCGGCGCGGATACCGTCTGCGACGACGGCCTCTATCACACGAGTAGCTATGAGGTTGAGCTCAAAAGGCTGATGCGTTCCATCGCGAAGGAGGCCTTCTTCGTCGCGGACAGCTCCAAGTTCGGCCGTGAGGCGCTCTTCAAGGTCTTGGAGGTCAATGATTTCACTGCGGGGATCACTGACGATTTACTTGACCCCCTTCGCGCCTCGCAATTCCCCATTCCGATTATTTTGGCGGGCGCGCAACGGTAAGCTCCGTAGTGCGTATCCGCTTAGCTCAGCTTGGCTTTGGCTGCTGCCGGGCCGCCAGCGACTATCTCGGCTCCGGTAGACGGCGCCCGTTACCTGGTCGGGCCGCGAAGGGCTCGGAATGCAGACATCGGAGTGAGTTTCAGTTGTAACGGAAAGATCAATACGTCGGTGTAGTCCTGCAGATCCATGGCGCTGTGGGTTTCGCAGCGCCCACCCCTGGACGAGCAATTCCTATTACCGGGAATGGTGTGAAGGCTTGTAAAAGTCAGGCGGAGAGTGATCAACCCGATAAGGTATTCCGCAATGCGGTGCGCTGTCTGGGGATTACTGCGTTCGGGTGGTTCCGAAGGGTATTCTAACAACCCCCCTCTATCGGGTGGATCGTAGATGCCGTCGTCGCCACATCCGTCCCGGCGTGGACCGGCACCTATGTCTCGTACTAAGTCGATGATTAGCGAATGACCTCGGTCCAGAGCCCTCCGATACCGCAGACGAAATCATCAGAGGCCTTGAAAGTGGTAGATATCCCAAGTAGCACGAGTCAGAGGAAACGGCGTTCTGGT
This sequence comes from Arthrobacter sp. TMN-50, assembly GCF_054511125.1. Lineage (NCBI taxonomy): Bacteria > Bacillati > Actinomycetota > Actinomycetes > Micrococcales > Micrococcaceae > Arthrobacter > Arthrobacter sp. TMN-50. Next base: position 39,548 of record NZ_JBTNDG010000013.1, read on the forward strand.
CCCCTTGTGGTCCTCTATCCTCAGACGCCCAAGGTCGACCGGTTCCGCTCTTAAGTGGGTCGTCCACCCAGAAAGGCCCAAGAGACCAGACTGTGACCTAAAATACCGCGTCCAGAACGACGAAGCCCCGATGAGATTTGCCGTCTCATCGGGGCTTCCAGCTGTCGGGATGACAGGATTTGAACCTGCGACCCCTTGACCCCCAGTCAAGTGCGCTACCAAGCTGCGCCACATCCCGATTGGCTCGCCGATGAAGGCTGAACCACCTGAAGAATCCTATCGCATACCCCGGCCCTGAACGAACCGGGCCGCCTTGAGGATCCCCAATCCGCTAGGCGTGCACGGGCGAGACTACTTCTTCTTGCCGCGCTTCTCCCGGACGCGCATGGCGACCTCGATCGGCGTTCCTTCGAAGCCGAAGGTTTCCCGCAGGCGCCGCTGGATGAAGCGACGGTAGCCCGGGTCGAGGAACCCGGTGGTGAAGAGAACGAACTTCGGCGGGCGCGACGACGCCTGCGTGCCGAAGAGGATACGGGGCTGCTTTCCGCCACGAACCGGGTGCGGGTGGGCAGCAACCAGTTCACCGAGGAACGCGTTGAGGCGCCCGGTGGGGATCCTGGTGTCCCAGGATTCCAGTGCACGGTCCAGGGCCGGGGTCAGTCGGTCCTTATGCCAGCCGGTCAACGCCGAAATGTTCACACGGGGTGCCCATTCGACGTGCGCCAGGTCCTGTTCGATCTCGCGCTCCAGGTAGGTGCGGCGCTCGTCGTCCATCAGGTCCCACTTGTTGAACGCCAGCACCAGCGCCCGGCCGGACTCCATGGCGAGGTTCAGAATACGAATGTCCTGCTCGCTGAGCACCTCGTCCACGGCCAGCAGCACCACGGCCACCTCGGCCTTTTCCAACGCCGACTGGGTCCGCAGGGATGCGTAGAAGTCGGCACCCTGGGCCATGTGCACGCGGCGGCGGATGCCCGCGGTGTCCACGAAGCGCCAGACGCGGCCGTCGAGCTCAATCATTTCGTCTACAGGATCACGGGTGGTTCCGGCCAGCGGATCCACCACTACCCGGTCGCTGCCCGCCAGCTTGTTCAGCAGCGACGATTTGCCCACGTTGGGACGGCCAATCAGCGCCACACGGCGGGGCCCGCCGGAGCGTTCCAGCCCGCCGTGCGCCGAGAACTTCGGGAGCACCTCGAGCGCCTGGTCCAGCATGTCACCAGTACCACGTCCGTGGAGAGCCGAGACGGGCCACGGCTGACCGAAGCCCAGACCCCACAGGGTGGAGGCATCGGCTTCGTTCTGGATGTCGTCAACCTTGTTGGCGACCAGGATGACCGGCTTCTTCTTTTTGCGCAGCATCTGCACAATGGCTTCGTCCGTGGCGGTGGCGCCAACGGTTGCGTCGACGACCAGCAGGACGGCGTCGGCCATGTCGACGGCGATCTCGGCCTGATCGGCGACCCGGGCGTGGATGCCACGGGCGTCGTGCTCCCAGCCACCGGTGTCCACGAGGGTGAACCCGCGCCCGTTCCAGGTGGCCGAATACATGACGCGGTCACGGGTGACGCCGGGGGTATCTTCGACGACTGCCTCGCGGCGTCCGAGGATACGGTTGACCAGGGTGGACTTGCCAACGTTGGGGCGTCCAACGATGGCAAGGACCGGATCGAGCTGCAGCGGGGCGTCGGGATCGTAATCCTCGGGCTCCAACGCAAGCAGCGCCGCATCTTCCTCGTCGAGTTCGTAGTCGTCGAGGCCGGCACGAAGCGACCGGGCGCGGACCTCCGCCTCGTCGTCGTCGATTCCGGCCAGGCGCTCCGCAATCGAGTCCTCGCCGGTCGGCTCGAACTCTTCTGCCCCTTCAATGTCAGGGCGGGCCTGGTTGTCAGTCATGAGTGCATTCCTTCGTTATCAGTGTGCAACGGTTCGAACGACATCGAGCACGGCCGTGATGGTCTGCTCAAAATCGAGTTCCGATGAATCTACGGTAACCACGCCATCTGCGGCCTGGTGAAAATTGACGACTGTCGAGTCTTTGGTGTCCCGCCCCAGGACCTGCGCCTGCAGCTGCGCGTCCGTTTGGGTGCCGCCGAGCTGGTCGCCGCGGCGGCGCAGGCGGGCGGCTTCGCTGGCGGTCAGCAGGATCCGTACTTCGGCGTCGGGCGCGACGACGGTGGTGATGTCCCTGCCCTCCGCGACGATGCGGTGCCCTGAGTCGGCGATGATCTGGCGCTGCCGCCGGATCAGTTCGCTGCGGGCGCCCATGGTGGTGGCGACGGCCGAGACAGCGTCGGAGACCCGCGGTTCACGAATCGCGTCGGTGACGTCCTGGCCACCGACGGTGATCGATTCGTTGTCGGGAGTAGTACTAATGCCCAGATTGATCGCACGGGCGGCGTGTTCGACGGCGGCGCCGTCATGCAGGTCAATCCCTTCGGCGAGGCAGTGCCAGGTAACCGCCCGATACATTGCCCCCGTGTCCAGGTAGGCGGCATGCAGGCGCCGCGCCGCCTCACGGCTAACGCTCGACTTGCCGGACCCTGAGGGACCGTCGATGGCGACCACCAGGGACTTGCCGATGCGGAAAAGGGAATGGGGGGTGTTCACTGGACCACTTTCCAACCGTTGGCGGTGAGGAATTCGAGGAGATCGTGCCGTTTGCTCGGTACCACGGAGATTTCGGCCATGCCCACCTGACGCCCGGGCGAGTGTTCCAGCCGCAGATCCTCAAGGTTGATGCCGGCGTCGCCAATTTCGGTGAGGAGCCGGGCGATCTGGCCGGGGACGTCCTCGACGAGCACCGTCATGCGGGCGAAGGCCTCGGGCGGGGTGCCGTGCTTGCCGGGGATGCGGGCCTGGCCCACGTTGCCCTCGGAAATCAGTTGTGCCATATCGAGCCGCGATCCGGCCCCGGTGGGGTTTTCGAGGGTGCCGATGAGCCGGTTCAGGTCCTCGCGCACGCCGTACAGAATCTGGACCAGACGGTCGGCGTTCGCCGACAGGATCTGCACCCACAGCCGAGGGTCACTCGCAGCGATCCGGGTCACATCGCGCAGGCCATTACCGGCCAGCGCCAGCGCATGCGGCGGCGAGTCCTGCAGCCTGCTCGCCACCAGCGACGACAGCACCTGCGGGAGGTGGGAGATCAGTGCAACCGACTGGTCGTGGTCCTCGGCACTCATGCGCGCGACGACGCCGCCCAGGTCAATTGCCAGCGCTTCGGCAGTACGGATCGATGCAGCCGAGGTCTTCGGTCCGGCGCAGACCACCCAGGGCATGCTGGTGAATAACTCACCGCGGGCGGCGACCGGCCCTGACTTTTCCCGTCCAGCCATCGGGTGGGTCCCCACGTAGCGGGCCAGAGCCGACTCGTCGACGACCGAAGTCAAGTGGTCCAGCACCGAAGCTTTCACGCTGGCAATGTCGACGACGACGGCATTCGGGTACTTGGTGAGCGCCTTGGCACTCAGGTCCGCCGTGACATCGGGCGGTGCTGCGACAACGATCAGTTCCGGGTCAAGAGTTTCCGCCGGGTTGTGGGACCGTCCCGCGCCGATATCCTCGGCCACCGCCTGGGTGGAGGGAGAGATGTCGGTCAGTACGACGTCGATCCCCCGGGCCCGCAGCCCCAAGCCAATGCTGGCGCCCAAAAGCCCCGTGCCCACAATGAGCACGGGACCGGACAGGTGGGTACCACCGTGATTAGCGCCAGGCATGTGTTTAGAGTCCCACCGCTGCCAGCAGGTGTCCGACTTCCTGGTTGCCTAGGACCCTGATGCTGCCCTGGCGCTGGTCGTTGACCCGGATGGGGCCTACCTGGGTACGGACCAGACGCTCGACGGGGTGGCCGACAGCCTCGAAAAGACGACGGACCACACGGTTACGGCCGGAGTGCAGCACCACCTCGACCAGGATGTGCCCTGGGGTGGAGTCGACCAGCCTGAACGAGTCGACGCTGGCAATGCCGTCTTCAAGTTCGATGCCTTCGCGCATCTGCGCGCCGATGCCGTGAGCCATTGGCCCGCGGACCTGTACGAGGTAGGTCTTGGGGACCTCGTAGGAGGGGTGGGTCAGCCGGTTGGTGAGTTCGCCATCGTTGGTCAGAAGCAACAGGCCCTCGGTGGCGACGTCGAGACGGCCCACATGGAAGAGCCGTTCGTTCTCGTTCTTGTTTTTCAGGTAGTCACTGATGCAGGGACGACCCTCGGGGTCCTCCATGGTGCAGATGACGCCCTTGGGCTTGTTGAAGACGTAGTAGACCAGATGGTCGTTGAGCTGCAGTCTGATGCCGTCCACGTGGATAGCGACCTGGGTGGGATCGACCCGGACGCCGAGGTCGGTGACGATGGTTCCATCAACCTCAACGCGGCCGTCCTCGATCATTTCCTCGCAGACGCGGCGTGACGCCACTCCCGCCGAGGCCATGATCTTCTGGAGGCGAACGCCGTCGGGGTTGTGGACATCAAGACGGTCGACAGGTGCCGCTTTGGGCCTCTGTACCTTGGGCCGGCGGACCGGTCCGAGGCTTTGGCCGAAGCGTTCCCGGCCGAAGGCCTTGGGCCCGGCTGGCTGCTGCCGGCCGCCGCTCTTCTTGGCTCCAGCTGGCTTGGGGGTGCGGTTAGCGAACGGGCGTGCCTCGCCCGACCCTTCCGAAGCGCCGCGGTAGCCGCCGGTGGTAGGACGACCGCCGCTGGTGGGGCGACCACCTGTGGTGGGACGACCGCCGCGGGCTGAGGTGTCGCGGGGTGCACCGCTGCGTGGTGAACTGTCGCGTGACGCGTCGCGGGAGTAGCCGCCCTCGCGTGGTGCGCCGTCGCGGCCTGGCTTCGCACGGGCGGCACTGCCGCGGGCTGGACCCTGGCGCTTGGCGCCGTCGCGGGCCGGCCCCCTGCGTTCTCCGTCGCGGTCCGACCCTGCACCCTCGCGAGGCGAGCCTTGGCGCGCGTCGCCGTCGCGCCCTGCTCCGGAAGCCGAGCCGCGGCCGAACGCGTCGCGCGCCGACCGACCACGGGCTGTTCCTGAGCCGGCGCGGGGAGCACCGCCGCGTGCCGGCCCGCCGCGCGGCGCGCCGTCTCGGGAACCGCCGTCGCGGGTGGCACTGTCACGGCCGGAGTCGTCACGCGCGTACCCCTCACGGCCGCTGGCAGGACGTGCGGACCCGTCGCGTTTGGGGGTGTTGCGTCCGGAGCCGGACCGTGGCGCCTGTGTCATTGAATATCCTTTTAGCTAGCGTGTTTAGTACGTGGTGTCATCAAAATCACCGAGGTTTTCCAACCCGGGTAGATGTGGTGAAAGCTGCGGCAGGTCAGCAACGCTGCCAATACCTAATCTTTCCAGAAAGTACGAAGTTGTTCCGTACAGAATTGCGCCTGTTTCAGGATCGGTTGCAGCTTCGGCGATCAGACCGCGTAACGCCAGGGTGCGTACCACCGAATCCACGTTCACGCCGCGGATCCCTGAAACTCTTGCCCGAGACACCGGTTGCCGGTAGGCGATGACGGCGAGGGTTTCCAAAGCTGCCTGTGACAGGCGGGCGCTTTGTCCTTCGAGCACGAACTTCGCCACTACCGGCGCAAACGTGCTGCGCGAGAAAATCCGCCATCCACCGGCGACGCTGCGTAGCTCGAAGCCACGCGGCTGTGAAACCGCCGGATCGGTGGTGTGCCCTTCCGGGCCCTGACCAGTATAGCCGTCATACTCCTGCTGGAGTTCCACCAGCAGGAGCTGGACTTCGGCGACCGGAACGAGGAGGGCAGTGGCGAGTTGCACGTCGGTGACTGGCTCGTCAACCACCATCAGCACCGACTCCAACGCGGCCTTGATACCGCCTGGTTCACCCGCGGCATCGAAAAAGGTCTCCTCATCGCCAGGGTCCTGGGCTTTCACTGTGATCCTTCAAGGGGTGGAGGGGGCAGGGCTGGCGGGGTGAGCATTGGCTGGTCGTATTCATCACTGATCGAGGCTGGGGACCAGTCGCCGACCCCGACAGACCAGCGGATCGTGAGGTTTCCAAGTGGCGCGCTCTGGTCAAAGGAGATCACCGCATCACGGAACATTTCCAGCAAGGCAAGAAATCTGACCACCACGGTCAGCATGTCCCCAGCATCCTGGGTGAGCTGTCGGAAGGACAGCGGCCGTCCTTCCCGGAGCCGGAGCCCCAGCAGCTCGGCCTGTTCGCGAACGCTCACCACCGACCCGTGTAGGTGGTCGACCCCCACCTCGGTGGGTGCGGGTTCGCGGGGCGCCAACGCTTTCGCCGCCAGGTCTGCGAACTGCCCGGGGGTGGTGTGCCAGGACAATTCGGGCATCATCGCCGCGACCTGGGGTTCGAGGCTTACCTGCCGCGGGAACCGCTGGCCTTCCTCGGCTAGCCGCTCCCCCAGTTGCCGGGCGATTTCCTTGAACGCCTTGTACTGCAGCAGCCGGGCGAACAGGAGGTCCCGCGCTTCCAGCAACGCCACATCCTCATCGTCCTCCACCTCACCGGCAGGAAGCAGTCGGGCCGCTTTCAAATCCAGGAGGGTCGCGGCGATGACCAGGAATTCGCTGGCTTCGTCGAGGGAGAAATCGGCGTCAGTGCCCTGGAAGGCGCGGATATACGCGATGAACTCGTCGGTGACCGTGGCCAAGGCTACCTCGGTGATGTCCAGCTCATGCTTGGAAATGAGCCCCAGCAACAGGTCAAACGGACCACTGAAGTTTTCCAGCCGGACGGTGAACCTGGTTGGCTCCCGTGCTACACCGTCGTCGGGCGTCACGGCGTTCGCTTCGGCGTCACGCATGGGCGCCAGGGTGCGCGGCGCACTGCATGGTTAGGGGGCGCCCCCGCGCGCGATCAGTTCCTTGGCCAGCCGGCGGTAGGAGTCGGCACCCGAGTGGTTTGCCGCGTAGGAGGTAATTGGCTCGGCGGCCACTGTCGCATCGGCAAACTTGATGGTGCGCTTGATGACCGTCTCGAAGACTTTGTCACCGAAAGCTTCGACCAGTCGGGCGATGACTTCGCGGCTGTGCAGGGTCCGGGCGTCGTACATGGTGGCGAGGACGCCGTCGACCTGCAGTCGCGGGTTCAACCGGTCCTGGACCTTCTCGATCGTTTCGACCAGCAACGCAACGGCGCGCAGCGCAAAGAACTCACAGATCAGCGGGATGATAACGCCGTGCGCCGCAGTGAGCGCGTTGACCGTCAGGAGTCCGAGCGATGGCTGACAGTCGATGAGGATGACGTCGTAATCATCCGAGACCTTCCGGAGGGCGCGGTCCAGTACCTGTTCGCGGGCTACCTCGTTCACCAACTGCACTTCGGCTGCCGAGAGGTCGATGTTGGCAGGCAACAGGTCCACGTTCTCGAATGCCGTGGTCTGAATGGCGTCCTGGATCTGCACCTTGCGGTCCATCAGCACGTTGTAGACGGTGAGATCGAGCTCGTGCGGGTTGGTGCCGAGGCCTGCTGAGAGGGCGCCCTGGGGGTCGAAGTCGACCAGCAGGACGCGGCGTCCCGCCTCGGCGAGCGCCGCTCCCAGGTTGATGGTGGAGGTGGTCTTGCCGACGCCACCCTTCTGGTTCACCATCGCTATCACGCGGGCCGGTCCGTGGGAGGACAAAACCGGTGGTTCGGGGAACACGGTCACCGGGCGGCCGGTGGGCCCGATCTCGGCGTCCGTCAGAGTTGTGGAACCCTGTTCGCTACTCACGTATGTATCCACGCTTCCGTTTAATCGCTGTGCTGAAAGTATCGCTTGCTTGCCTGCCCTCCACGTTACAACCGGGGCTGCATTCCGACGGGTAAATCGGCTGACACCGACCCGCGAGCCTTTAGTTTCAACCTGAGGTCTAAGCTTTCCCGGCTGGGACGGGAAGCACTTTTTGCATTAGCCCACCCGCCGACGCCGACCACTGGGATTGTCTAGACAATCCCAGTGGTCGGGGCCCGTCAGTGGGACGGTTTGCGGCGCACCCGCTGCGTCAGCCAAACAGCAGAATAGGCCCCTTCCCGGGTGGGAAGAGGCCTATTCGGGGGTGTTACCCAGGCAATAAAACCTAGCGGTTGGCGCCGACCCGGCGGTCGCCATCGTCATCGAGGACACCCAGGTTGTTGACGGCCCTGTCAGTGGTGACTGCGGAACCGTCTTCGACGTCGTCATCGAAGTGGCTGGCGCTCATGGTCGCCTCATCGAAGGGCAGGTTTCCGGCCAGGACCTCATCCACGCGGCCCCGGTCGATCTCGTTGGTCCACTTTCCGATCAGCACGGTGGCGACGGCATTACCGGTGAAGTTGGTCAGCGCGCGGGCCTCGGACATGAACCGGTCGATGCCGACGATCAGGCCGACCCCGTCCACCAGGTCCGGGCGGTGCGACTGCAGGCCACCGGCCAGGGTAGCCAGGCCAGCGCCGGTCACCCCTGCGGCACCCTTGGAGGCGATGATCATGAAGACCAGCAACGAGATCTGCTCGCCGAGGGCCAGCGGAGTACCCAGGGCGGACGCAACGAACAGTGACGCCATGGTCAGGTAGATCGCTGTGCCGTCAAGGTTGAAGGAGTAGCCAGTGGGAACGGTGACGCCCACCACGGGCTTGGAAACGCCCAGGTGTTCCATCTTCGCGATCAGTCGTGGCAATGCTGCCTCGGAGGAGGAGGTGGAGAAGATCAGCAGGTACTCGCGGCCCAGGTACTTCATCAGCTTGAAGATGTTGACACCGGTCACCAGCTTCAGCAGGCCACCCAGGATCACGACGATGAAGAGGATGCAGGTCACGTAGAACGCGGCCATCAGAGTGAACATACTCACGATCGCCTGCACGCCCGTCTCACCGACGACGGCGGCAATAGCGCCGAACGCGCCGATCGGGGCCAGCCACATCACCATGATCAGAATGCGGAAGACAAGTGCCTGGATGTGACCGATGCCGCGGAGGATTGGCTTTCCCGCGGATCCCATGCGCTGCAGGGCAAAACCAACCAGGAGTGCGACGAAGAGGGTCTGGAGAATGCTGGTTCCGGTCAGGGAGGCAAGCAGGGTGTCGGGGATAATGCCCAGCAGGAAGTCGGTGGTGGTGGCCGCTTCGCTGGTGTCGCCGGCGTCGTAGGTGGCACCGGAGAGGTCAAGGCCTTCGCCGGGCTGGACAATGTTGCCGACGACCAGGCCGATGGCCAGGGCGAAGGTGGACATCACCATGAAGTAGCCCAGCGCCAACCCGCCGACCTTGCCGACCGTTGCGGCTTTGGCGATGGAGCCGATACCCAGCACAATGGTGCAGAAGATAATCGGAGCGATCATCATCTTGATCAGACCGATAAAGCCAGCACCGATGGGCTTGAGGCTTTTGGCGAACTCTGGCGCCATGAGGCCCAAAATGGCACCAAGGATCACCGCCGCGATCACTGCAATGTAGAGGAAATGGGTCTTGTCGACCCTCTTCCGTGGTTTACCCTGGCTGGCCGACTGGGCCGGCTGACCTGCGGTGGATTTTGATGGCGCCATAGCCATACTCCTTCGGTGGATGATTCAAAGCTGTCTATCCCATGCTCGGGCGTACAGTGATGTGAATCACCATTGCGTTCATATTGTTCGCAGGATCAAAGGAAGGGAACAGCGGAACGGTGAGGAAATGGAGCCTGGCACGGCAATTCTTCATTGGGCAGTTGGTTTTCGTGCTGGCGCTGACCGCCGCCATCTCCTGGGTCCTCTACCTCGATGCCGAGCGGAGCACCTATGAGACCTCAGCCAATCGCATGCTCGCGATTGCGACGACGTTTGCCGACGATCCGTACGTCAATGCCTCGGTCTCACAGCCTGATCCCAGTGCCGCGCTCCAACCGTATGCCAGCGACGTGATGGGCGACCTCGGCGTCGACTTCATCACCATCATGGCGCCGGACCGGACCCGGTTCACCCACCGCAACCCCGAGGAAATCGGCAGCCCCTATATCGGATCGATCGAGCAGGCGCTCGACGGCCGGGCCCACACCGAGACGTTCTCCGGCACACTCGGACCCTCGGTACGCGCTATCGTGCCGGTGGTGGACGACGACGGCGCAGTGGTCGCGATGGTGGCGGCCGGGGTCACCGTGGACACGGTAGCGATCGCCCGGAACGCCCAACTGCCCCTGCTCTTCCTCATTGCGGCGGGGGCGGTGACTGCTGGAGCGGTGGTGTCTTTCCTGCTCAGCCGGCACCTCCGACGGGCCACCCTCGGCCTTGGCACGGACCAACTCTCGCACATGTTTGTCTTTTACGACTCGGTGCTCCATTCGGTCCGGGAGGGCATGGTCCTCACCAATCCGCGCGGTGAACTGGTGTTGTACAACGACCAGGCAGCGCAACTGCTCAGCCTCCCCCCGGCCCGCACCGGGCAGCCGACCCCTGCCCGCGACCTCGACCTGCCGCCGTCGCTCATTGACCTGCTGACTACCGGCCGACAAGCCATCGACGAATTCCACGTCACCGCTGACCGGATCCTCGTGGTCAACCAGGAGGCGGCAGTCCCCGGCGGGGGCAGCCGACCGCCGGGCGCCAGGCCGATGGGTACCGTCACCACCCTGAGGGACCACACGGAGATCGAGTCGCTGACCGGTGAGCTGGCGACCATGCGCACCCTCACCGACGCGCTGCGCGCTCAGACCCACGAACACGCCAACCGTTTGCACACCATCGTGTCCCTCATCGAGCTCGACCGCCGCGCCGAGGCCCTCGACTTTGCCACCCGGGACCTGACCCAGTCCCAGCAACTCACCGACGATGTGCTCGGTGCCATCGACGAACCGTTCATCACCGCCCTGCTCGTTGGCAAGGCCGCGCAAGCCAACGAACGCGGGATCGAACTGGCGATCGCCGTCGACGGCTTGATCGAAACCTCCCACCTCGATCCGAGCGCGCTGGTCACGATCATCGGGAACCTCCTGGACAACGCCCTGGACGCTGCGTCGGATTCGCGCGACCGGCGGGTCAGTCTCACTATTCAGCGCAGCGGCAGCAATGTGATGATCACGGTGCGGGATAGCGGACCAGGGCTGAGCGCCACCGGTGCAGACGCGTTCACGCTGGGGTTCAGCACCAAGGAGCCCGCAGTGGGCGGCGTGGGCCGCGGGCTGGGCCTGGCCCTGGTGCGCCAGGCGGTACAACGCCTGGGGGGTTCGCTTACGGTGGCGAACGACGACGGCGCCCGCTTCACTGTGCTGTTACCCCTCGTCTCGAGGCAGCCGCCCGTGGCGAACAACCCGTTCCCGGGTAGCACCCATGTCTGATGACATCAGGGTCCTGGTGATTGAGGACGACGCCATCACCGCAGACGCGCACGCCGAATATGTCAGGCGGCTCGATGGGTTCGCCCTGGTGGGGGTCGCCCACAACGGAGCGGAGGCCATGACCTTTTTAGGCTCGGGCGCGGATCGGGTGGACCTGGTGTTGCTGGACATGAACCTGCCGGACATCCATGGTCTGGACATCATCCGGAGGATCCGCGGCGCTGGCCTGCCCACCGACGTCATTGCCATCACCGCTGTCCGGGAGCTGCACATTGTCAGAGCGGCCATCTCCTCCGGGATTGTCCAGTACCTGATCAAGCCGTTCACCTACTCGGCCTTCAGCGACAAGCTGGCGAACTACCGGTCTTTCCGCGCGAACCTGGTGGCCCAGTCGTCCTCCACCACCCAATCCGAGGTGGACAACGCCCTTGCCGCGCTTCGTCCGCCCGCTCAGGGCAGCCTGCCCAAGGGACTCTCCGACGAGACGCTCAAGGGCGTGATCCTGATGCTCAAGCGGGGCGGCACCGCCGTCTCGGCGGTAGAGGTGGCAGCAGACCTCGCGCTGTCCCGGGTGACCGCACGCCGCTACCTCGAATACCTCGCCGACCAGCAATCCGCCCGACGCGCGCCCCGTTACGGGACCCGGGGCCGGCCGGAATTTGAGTACTCCTGGATCAGCTAGCCCGCCCGGGGCTGCAGGACCGATTTCATGGCGTCCAGCACAGACTGGTCCTCAATGGTGGAAGGCACCACGTACTCCTCACCCGCAGCGATCTGGCGCATGGTCTTCCGAAGGATCTTTCCGGACCTTGTCTTCGGTAGACCGTCCACCACCACTGCCTGTTTGAAGTCGGCCACCGGGCCGATCTGCTGCCGCACCAGGTCCACCAACTCTTGTTGGAGGGTCTCGGCACTGATGTCGATCCCAGCTTTGAGCACCACATAGCCGCTGGCGCGTTGCCCCTTCAGCGCGTCCGCCAGCCCGATCACCGCGCATTCGGCGACTGCCGGGTGCTGCGCCAAGACCTGCTCGATGGCCCCGGTGGAAAGCCGGTGTCCGGCCACGTTGATGATGTCGTCGGTGCGGCCCATCACGAAAACGTAGCCGTCGTCGTCGAGATAACCCGAATCACCGGTGATGTAGTAGCCGTCGAAGGCGCTCAGGTACGCACTGATGAAACGCTCGTCGCTTCCCCACAGGGTGGGAAGCGTTCCCGGCGGCAGCGGCAGCTTCAACGCGATGTTGCCTTCGGTCCCGGCCGGGACCGCATGGCCGTCGGCGTCGAGAATTCGGAGGTCGTAGCCGGGCTGGGGCAGCGTGGGCGAACCCGGTTTGATGGTCAGCTCTTCAACCCCGCGAGGATTGGCGCAGATGGGCCAGCCGGTCTCGGTTTGCCACCAGTTATCGATCACCGGCACGCCGAGCGTCTCGCCGGCCCACCGGTACGTGTCAATGTCGAGCCGCTCCCCCGCACAGAACAGCAGCCGCAGGCTGGACGTGTCGTAATCCTGACGCAGGGCAGCATCCGGGTCGACCTTCCGCACCGCCCGGAGCGCAGTGGGCGCGGTGAACAGCACGTTGATCCGGTGATCGTTGATCAGCCGCCAAAACGCTCCGGCATCGGGGGTGCCGACGGGCTTCCCCTCGTACAGCACCGTCGTCGCGCCAGCAAGGAGGGGGGCGTAGACGATGAATGAATGTCCCACCACCCAGCCGACGTCGGACGCCGTCAACATGACGTCGCCCGGGCGGACGTCGAAGATATTGGTGATTGACCAGGCCAGGGCGACGGCGTGCCCGCCGTTATCCCTCACCACGCCTTTGGGGGATCCCGTGGTTCCTGAGGTGTAGAGGATGTAGAGCGGGTCGGTGGCATTGACCGGGACGGGGTCGGCCGGCTCGGCTGTGGCGAGCGTTTCGTCCCAGTCGAGCCAGCTGGTGCCCGACGTCGTCGCGTACTGGACGCTGTTGTTCGCGAAACCCTCCCGCGATTTCACGATGACGGCGTCCACCCGGTGATCGCACAGTTCGAGGGCCTGGTGGACGGCGGGCAGGTACTCGATAGGGCCGCGCGGTTCCAGCCCGCCCGACGCCGTCACCACCACGGTGGGGCGTGCGTCCTGGATCCGCGAGGCCAGCTCTTTGGCGGCGAACCCGCCGAAGACCACCGAGTGAACGGCTCCCAAACGCGCCGTGGCCAGCATCGCGATCACGGCCTCGGGCACCATCGGCAGGTAGATCACCACCCGGTCTCCTTTGGCCACCCCCTGCGAGCGCAGGGCCCCCGCGAAGCGTGCCACTTCGTCCCGGAGCTCCAGATAGGTGTACTTGCGGACCAGACCGAGCATTGCCGAATCGTAGATTAGCGCTGTAGTGTCCCCGCGCCCGGCCTCGATGTGGCGATCCAGGGCGTTGTAGGACGTGTTGAGTTCACCGTCGGGAAACCACCGATGAAGTGGTGCGGCTGCGCTGTCCAAGGCGATGGTCGGGTTCTTGGCCCAGTCGACGCCCCGTGCTGCGTCCAGCCAGAACTTGTCGGGAGCCTCAAGGCTCCGGCGATACAGCGTGCGATAGTCCTGGCTCATACGGCTCTCCTCCACGTCAATGTGATGTGCTGTCATCCTACTGACGAGCGCCAGTCATGTATACATAAGCCGGGGAATCATCGATTAGGGTGGACTTTTTCTTGCGGTTGCAGGGCTCTCTGTATACATTGGCTTTACAGTGTTTACATCACAGCGAGCGTCGGCAGGAGGATGAATGCGGGCAAGCGACAGGGCTTACGCCGCCTTGAGGGCCGACATTATTGAGTGGCGCCTGGTCCCCGGAACTGTCCTGGCCGAGGTGGAGCAATCGGCCCGGCTCGGAGTCTCCCGGACACCCCTGCGGGAAGCCCTGGCCCGGCTCGGGGCGGAAGGCCTGACCGCCGCCCAGACCGGACGCGGCGTCGTCGTCACCGATATCTCCCTGGAAAAGATGGGCCAGCTCTTCGACGTGCGACTGGCTCTGGACTGCAAGGCCGCCGAGCTGGCTGCGGCACACCGGAATCCACCAATTTTCACCGCGCTGGCCGAACGCTTCAAGGCCGCCGGCGAGCTGATTACCGGCTCCGACCCGGATCAGCGTGATTACTATGCCCTGGTCTCCGAGCTGGATGCCGCCGTCGACGCCGCCGCCGACAACCAGTTCCTCCGCCAGGCGCAGGGCCAGCTACGTGCTCAACTGGTACGGATCAGGCGCCTGGCCAAAGACAACAGGGACCGGCTGCTGGCGTCAGCAGCCGAGCATGCGCAGATCGCCCGGTCCATTGCCGGCGGCAACGCTGACCTCGCCGCGGCCGCTACCAAAATCCATCTCCATAACAGTCTTGACCATCTGCTGGCCTCGAAACACAGTTTCGACGCTGGTTCCGTCCCACCCCGAAAGGCTCACCTCAATGGTTGAACATCATCTGGTCCGTACCCATCGCAGCGACGAGAACCTCCCCCGCGAGGAGCAGCTCGCCTACCGGCTGGCGCTGGTCGCGGCCGATCCTGTGGAGGTCGACGCCGACGTCGCCGACATGGTGATCAACCGCATCATCGACAACGCCTCGGTTGCCGTCGCCTCGTTCACCCGCGCCCCCGTGGTGGCTGCCCGCGCGCAGGCCACCAGCCACCCGGCGTCCTCGAACGGCGCCGGTGCCACCATCTTCGGGGTCCACGAGAAAACGTCGCCCGAGTGGGCCGCGTGGGCCAACGGCGTCGCGGTCCGTGAACTGGACTACCATGACACGTTCCTCGCCGCCGACTACTCCCACCCCGGCGACAACATCCCACCGATCCTCGCCGTCGCCCAGCACGCCGGGCGGTCCGGGCGGGACCTCCTGCGGGCCATCGCCACCGGCTACGAGGTCCAGGTGGATCTGGTCAAGGCCATCTGCCTTCACAAGCACAAGATCGACCACGTGGCGCATCTCGGCCCATCGGCGGTTGCCGGGATCGGCACCCTGCTGGACCTCGACGTCGAGACCATCTTCCAGTCGATCGGCCAGGCCCTCCACACCACCACCGCCACCCGCCAGTCACGGAAGGGCGAGATCTCCAGCTGGAAGGCCCACGCTCCGGCTTTCGCCGGGAAGATGGCAGTGGAGGCTGCTGACCGGGCGATGCGCGGCCAGACCTCGCCGACCCCGATCTACGAGGGTGAGGACGGTTTCATCGCGTGGCTGCTGGACGGTCCGGATGGCAGGTACGACGTAGCGCTCCCGACCGCCGGCGAATCCAAGCGGGCGATCCTCGACACGTACACCAAGGAGCACTCAGCCGAGTATCAGGCCCAGGCCCTGATCGACCTCGCCCGCAAGCTCCATGCGGCCCACCCGGAGGCGGCCGATCCCGAGCAGGTGCAGTCGATCGTCATCCACACCTCGCACCACACCCACAACGTGATCGGGTCCGGTGCAAACGACCCGCAGAAGTACGATCCCACCGCGTCACGCGAGACCCTCGACCATTCGATCCCCTACATCTTCACGGTCGCACTGCAGGACGGCTCCTGGCACCACGTCGATTCCTACACCCCCGAGCGGGCTGGCCGGGCCGACACCGTGGCACTTTGGCGGAAGGTCACCACGCTGGAGGACCCGGAGTGGACCCGGCGCTACCATTCGCTGCACATCAGCGAGAAGGCCTTCGGCGGCCGGGTGGAGATCACCCTGGCCGACGGCACGGTCCTCACCGACGAGCTGGCCGTCGCCGACGCGCACCCCCTCGGCGCCCGGCCATTCGCCCGGGAGCAGTACATCAACAAGCTACGCACCCTGGCCGCGGGCCAGGACGGCCACCGGATTGTCGACGAGGCAGAGATCGACCGGTTCCTCGCCGTCGTCGAACGCCTGCCCGAGCTGGACGCCGGCGAACTGGATCAGCTCAACCTGGTCGCGGCACCGGGCGTCATCGACCCCGCAACCGCACCGAAGGGACTGTTCTAAATGTTGTACTCCTCAGTGACCCCCGAGCAGAAGCGCATCGCGTTCCGCGCTGGATTGGCCTCGGGCCGGATCCAGCAGTTCCCCGGTGCGTTCAACCCCCTTTCAGCGCGGCTGATTGAAGACAAGGGGTTCGACGGCGTCTACATCTCCGGCGCGGTCCTCGCCAACGATCTCGGCCTACCGGATATTGGCCTGACGACGCTTACCGAGGTCGCCACCCGTGCCGGTCAGATTGCCCGGATGACCGACTTGCCGTCGATTGTCGACGCCGACACCGGATTCGGTGAGCCGATGAACGTGGCGCGGAGCATCCAGGAGCTGGAGAACGCCGGCCTGGCGGGCTGCCACATCGAGGACCAGTTCAATCCGAAGCGGTGCGGGCATCTGGATGGCAAAAACGTGGTGGACCTGGACACGGCCACCAAACGCATCCGGGCGGCCGCTGATGCCCGCCGCGACCCGAACTTCCTGATCATGGCGCGGACGGACATCCGCGGTACCGACAGCCTGCAGTCCGCCATGGACCGGGCCCGGGCGCTTGTGGAGGCAGGGGCCGATGCGATCTTCCCCGAGGCCATGCGCGACCTGAGTGAATTTCAGGCCATTCGCGACGCCGTCGACGTCCCGATCCTGGCCAACATGACCGAGTTCGGGAAGAGCGAGCTGTTCACCCTGCACCAGCTCTCCTCGGTGGGGGTGAACATGGTGATCTATCCCGTCACCCTGCTGCGTAGTGCAATGGGCGCAGCGGAGCGTACGCTGGAATCGATCAAGGCCGACGGCACCCAGCAGGGGGCCGTCGGTGCCATGCAGACCCGGGCTCGTCTCTACGAACTCGTGGACTACGAGGCATACAACCGATTCGACACCTCGGTTTTCAATTTTCAGGTGCCCGGTTCGCCGGAACACACGACGCAGCAGGTCCCGTCCGCTGTTGAACAGGAGTCCCCATGACAGAACCGCAGATCTATAAAGGGTTAGCCGGGGTTACAGTCGACACCACGGCTGTTTCCATGGTTAATTCCGACACCAACTCGTTGCTGTACCGCGGGTACCCGGTGCAGGAACTCGCCGCCAAGTGCAGCTTCGAAGAGGTCGCCTACCTGCTGTGGCACGGCGAACTGCCGTCGACGGACCAACTCGCCGAATTCACGGGGTTTGAACGCAGCCACCGCGCGCTAGCGGACAACGTGAAGGCTGCGATCGATCTGCTGTCCACGACGTGCCACCCGATGGACGTTGCCCGCACGGCCGTCTCGGTGCTCGGCGCCAACCACCCGCTGGCCAGCGATTCCTCCCCCGAAGCCAACCTTGAGAAGGCGATGGAGTTGTTCGCAGCGTTTCCCGCCGTCGTCGCCTACGACCAGCGCCGCCGTCGTGGTCAGGAGATCGTTGCTCCGCGGGACGATCTTGACTACTCGGCGAACTTCCTGTGGATGACGTTTGGCGAGGAGGCGGCGCCCGAGGTAGTCGAGGCGTTCAACGTGTCAATGGTGCTGTACGCGGAGCACTCGTTCAATGCGTCAACCTTTACGGCTCGGGTGATCACGTCAACGTTGGCTGACCTCCATTCGGCGGTCACTGGTGCCATCGGCGCCCTGAAGGGGCCGCTGCACGGTGGGGCGAACGAGGCAGTGATGCACACGTTCGAGGAGATCGGCATCCGCACCGACGAGTCCCGTGAAGAGGCTGCCGCCCGCGCGAAGGCGTGGATGGAGGATGCTCTCGCCCAGAAAAAGAAGGTGATGGGCTTCGGCCACCGGGTCTACAAGAACGGCGACTCACGGGTACCGACCATGAAGGGCGCGCTGGACGGGATGATCAAGCACTTTGGCCGGCCCGAACTGTTGGGCCTGTACAGCGGGCTGGAAACGGCGATGGACGAGGCGAAGAGCATCAAGCCCAACCTCGATTACCCGGCCGGACCCACGTACCACCTGATGGGGTTCGAAACCGAGATGTTCACACCCCTGTTCATCGCCGCCCGGATCACCGGCTGGACAGCCCACATCATGGAGCAGACCGCGTCCAACTCCCTGATCCGCCCGCTCAGTGCCTATAACGGTCCGGAGCAGCGCCAGGTCCCCTAGCCCCTCGATCCCTCCCCTACCTAGGGATCGAGGGTGGCGAAGACGGCGCTGAGCACCGTTTCGTTGTCGGAATTGAGGGTGACGAGCACATCCAGGGGGGTCCCGTCGATCACCGACCCGAGCCAGTGCCGCGCGTCATCCCACATGCCGTCCCACGGCAGGTCAGTCACCGGATACCAGGCGGGCTCCACCTCGGTCGTCGGCCGAGGGGTCCCGGTCCATTCGACGGCGGTGAAGATCGCCGCATCCATGTTGGCGGCTGGCTGCGACGGGAACCTCCAGCGGATCCTTCCCAGCCGGGTCAGCCGGGATTCGACGACGACGACGCCGGACTCCTCAGCGACTTCCCGCACCGCCGCTTCGGCCTCGGTTTCGCCGGGTTCGACTCCCCCACCCAGCGTCACGATCCGTCCGGCACCAAACCCCGTCTTCTTCAGACCAAGCAACACTTCGCTCCCTGCCGCGGTCTCACGGAACAGGAAGCACAGTGCAACGGGGCGGGGTTTCATCAGGCCCAAGTGTAGCCTCATGAAACCCCGCCAAAGGCGGGGACTTTCAGTCTCTGATGACTATCGAGTCGGCGATGGTCGCCAGGGCATCGAACTCGGCCGACGCGGCGTATGCTTCGGCATCCGCCGGGGAGGGGAAAACCGTCCCGTTACCTTCCTCATAGGGTGAAAGCTGGAACTCACTCGTCAGGGAGAGCAAGCCAACGGCCGGGGTGGAGATGGCGTTGTAGAGCATGCATCCCTCGCCCGACGACGGCGCATCGGCCAGTACCAGGCCGGTCGCCCCGACCAGCTGATCACCTTCAAAGACCCGCAGGGTGAACCTGGCGCTCACCGGACCGCTCGGGGTATCAATCGATACCGGGACCGACCGCAGTTCACGCCATGCCACCGGCGCCTCCGTACAAGCGCCGCCGATCCCCGATTCACGGGACCGCAGCAGGGTGGTGACGACGTTCCCGCTGGTGTCGGCAAGATTGTAGCCACCGGCCACGTCGACGATCCCCCAGCCCAGCGGAATTTTGTAAGGCAGGCCCAGCTCGGGAGCGTCGAGGCCCCGCACCAGGTCGTCGGCGGTGGGCCCCGCACCCACCAGTTCTTCCCGCAGTTCCACCGGGATGCCTGCATCGATGAACCGTTGATCCATCAGTTCCTGGGGCGTCCGATCGAGGTCCTCCATGACGAATTCCCACCGGAGGATCGCTCCATACGTATCGGGATCGATGATCCACTGACCATCGACTCGTTTCGCGATGAAGAACCAGGCGTTACCGCCGTCCTTGCCTTCCACTGCATACCCTTCCTCGGTCATGTCCATCGACATCCACTCATCGGTGCACCCGATGACCGGGTAGTACTGCGGATTGGTGGTCCAAGGCGTGAGTGAGGCGAAGTCGCTGCCCTGTTCCACCAACAGCTCAACGTCCTGTGGCTGGCAGCCGGCGTCGGCTGGGGGGCCGGTGGGTACACCAGTGGGATCAGGGGCCGGCTCGGCCATCGGCTCAGCGACGGGGTCAACAGTGGGGTTTCCGGTGGGCTCAGGGGCGGGGTCGTCCGTGCCGTCACCGACCGTTGTCGGGTTGGGGCGCGGCGCGGGATCAGTGGTACCCGCTGGCAGCGGACTCTGAACTCCCATGGTGCTGCCCAGCGCAATCGCGCCCGCCACCGCGGCTGCCGCAGCAGCAGCACCGGCAAGCACGACGACGGGCCGCCTCCGCACCAGCGGGACTACGACTGGACGGTCGTCGCTGAATACCCTGGCGTCGTCCTCGTCCGCTGCCGTCACTGGGCGGAAAGCGGTGATCACTTCAGGATCAGTCTCAGCAGCAAGATTAGTTGCGGGACTGATGGCGGGTGGTCTGCCCGCCCGGTCCTCGGCACGTACCGGGTCAAGTCCCCGGATCAGGTCTTCGATGCGGTCCATCTCAGGCAACTCCCTCGGCCATCAGTGATGTGGGTAGCAGTGCGGCGAACGCCTTGCGTGCCCGGTGCAGGCGGACTTTTGCTGCGGACGGGCTACAGGTGAGCACCTGGGCGATGTCCGCGACGCTCAGGTCGTCCCAGTAGGCGAGCAGAAGGATCTCCCGTTCCTTGTCCCGCAACTGCAGCAAGGCGTCCGCCACCGTGTGCTGCTGGGCGCTTTGCGCGGTCCTGGATTGCAGGACTGCTGTGGATCGGATGCGTTGCATGAGCTGCTCGGAGCGCTCGCGCCGTCGGTATTCGTTACCGATCAGGTGGTGCGCGACGGCGAGCAGCCAGGCGATGGTCAGCTCTGCGGGATCCGGGTTGCGCTGCCAGGCGACGCGGAACACGTCGTTGGTCAGCTCATCAGCGGCTTCGCGGCTGTTGAGCCTGCGGTGAATGTAGTTGAAAACGCGCGGGCGATGCTCTCTGTGGATTGCGGCAAAAACGCCTTCGTCATGCTGCAACACTGGCCCCCCTGGAGTGAGTAACCTGTTCATGCACCGTTAGTTTCCAGCGGGCTCGTCGAGGTTACACAGTTCCCGGATTAGAGTGCGCGTGGATGCGCAGCAGCATATACCTCGCGGAGCGTATCCGCAGTGACCAGCGTGTAGACCTGGGTGGTGGTGACCGAGGCGTGCCCCAGTAACTCCTGCACCACCCTCACATCGGCGCCGCCCTCCAGCAGATGTGTGGCAAAAGAGTGCCGCAGGGTGTGCGGTGACACCTCACGGGTGACCCCCGCCTTCTCGGCCGCCGACTTCAGGATGGTCCACGCGCTCTGCCTGCTCAGCCGCCCACCGCGCAGGTTGAGGAACAGTGCAGGGTTCCCCCTGCCGGTAACCGCGAGAGCGGGTCTCGCCCGGATTAAGTACGAGTCGATGGCCTTCGCCGCATACGAGCCCAGCGGCACCATCCGCTCCTTGGAGCCCTTGCCGAACAGACGGACGACGGCGGGCCCGTCCAGCGCCTGGTCCGCTGACACGTCGTCGACGTCGAGCCCGACCGCCTCGCTGATCCGCGAGCCGGTGGAGTACAGGAACTCGAGAAGCGCGCGGTCCCGCTGGCCCCCGGGCGTGTCAGTGTTCACCGCCTCCAGGATGCGGGTCACTTCATCCACCGAGATGGCTTTGGGGAGTCTTTTCCCGGCGATCGGGGGGTGCACATCGTGCGCCGGGTCGGCGGTACAAATGCCCTCCAAAGCCCAGAACCGGTGCAGGCCGCGGACGGCGACGACGGTGCGCGCCGCGGAGCGCGGGCTCAACGGGGCGAGCCCATCCGATCCGGTGGAGAGGGCTTGCGCGAAGGCCGAGATGTCGTGGCGGGTGATCCGTTGGACCTCGGTGACTGATCGGGCGGCAAGGAACCGGTGGTACCGCAGCAGGTCCCGCCGGTACGCGGCTAGGGTGTTGATCGACAATCCGCGTTCCACAGCCATGTGCTGGAGATATTCGCTCATGAGCCGTCCGGAGACGGTCTCCCGCAGCTCGTCGGCCACGGTCCGTGTTGCAGGCGCCGTCATGGTGAGTTCTTCAGGACCGATCCGTTGGGCCAGGTGCGGTGCTGGCTGGCATGTTCGGGCCAGGGTTCGTCGGCTGGCCGCAGCTCTTCGTACCCTGCCGCGCTTGCCGCCGCTGCGGCGAGGATGGCAGCAACCGCTGAGGGACTGTGGATCCGGCCAGCCAGGACGGCGGCGACGGCGGCGTCGAGGTCCACCCATGCGAGCTCGATCTCGGCTTCTTCATGAATACGTTCGTGGCGTGCGTCGGGGTGAATTTCGGCGACGCCGCGCGCCAGGTAAATGCGCAGCGCCTCGCTGGATGACCCGGGCGACAGGAACAGGTCGGTCAGGACGTTCCACCGCTCGGCCGTCAGATCGGCTTCCTCAGCCAACTCCCGGGCGGCGGCAGCAACGAAGTCCTCATCGGGAACATCCAGCAGACCCGCCGGGATCTCCCAGAGTGTCATCCGCACCGGGTGGCGGTACTGGTTGATCAGGAGTACCTGCCCGGCGTCGTTCATGGCGAGGATGGCAACGGCGCCGGGGTGCTCGATGTAGTCGCGCACCAGCGGCTCGCCGTCGTTTTCGTCAGTGAGCGAGAAGGTGTCGCTGACGACGTTCCAGATCCTGCCCTCGTAGACCACCCTGGAGTCCAGCAACCGCCGGGGGCTCCGCTGGTCCCCCAGCAGCTCGGCCGAGGAACCGCCCACGTTCTGGCCGTGACTCATGTCAGGCCTTGACCCCGCGGCGGAGCAGCGCAGCCTTGACCAGTCCGGCGAACAGGGGGTGCGGTCGGGTGGGCCGTGAGCTCAGCTCGGGGTGGGCCTGGGTGGAGACGTAGTACGGGTGGGTTTCCTTGGGGAGTTCGACGAACTCGACCAGCTTGCCGTCGGGGGATGTGCCGGAGAACACCATGCCGGCGGCGGAGATCTGGTCGCGGAACTCGTTGTTGACCTCGTAGCGGTGGCGGTGCCGTTCGCTGACGGTGGTCTTCCCGTAGGTGCGGGCGATGACCGAGCCTTCGTCGAGCTTCGCCTCCCAAAGGCCGAGGCGCATGGTGCCGCCCATGTCGCCGTCGCCGTCCACAATGTGCAGCTGCTCTGCCATGGTCGCGATGACCGGGTACTGGGTGTCGGGATCGAACTCACTCGATGATGCGCCTTCGAGACCGACGACGTTGCGGGCGTATTCGATGACCATGCACTGCAGTCCGAGGCAAAGTCCGAGCGTGGGTACCGAGTTTTCACGGGCGTACTTGAGGGCGCCCAGCTTGCCTTCGAGGCCGCGGATACCAAAGCCGCCCGGCACGCAGATGGCGTCGGCGCCGTCGAGGGCCTTCGCAGCTCCTTCGGGGGTGTCACACTCGTCCGAGGGCACCCAGCGGATGATGACCTTGGACTTGTTGGCGAACCCGCCGGCACGCAGTGCCTCGGTGACGGACAGGTACGCGTCCGGCAGGTCGATGTACTTGCCGACGAGGGCGATTTCCACCGTGTGCTTTGGGTGGTGGACGGCGTCCAGGAGCTTGTTCCACTTGGTCCAGTTGACGTCCTTGAACTTCAAATCCAGGGACTGCACGATGTACGCGTCAAGCCCCTGGGCGTGCAGAGTCTTCGGGATGTCGTAGATGCTCGCGGCGTCGGCGGCGTTCACGACGGCGTCGACGTCGACGTCGCACATGCGCCCGATCTTTTCCCGCATGGTGTCGGGGATTTCGCGGTCCGAACGGATGACGATCGCGTCCGGCTGGATACCGATGGACCGGAGCATCGCCACCGAATGCTGGGTCGGCTTGGTCTTGAGTTCCTGCGAAGGGCCGATGTACGGGACCAGGGAGACGTGCAGGAAGAATACGTTGTTGCGGCCGATGTCCTGGCGGACCTGGCGGGCTGCCTCAAGGAACGGCTGCGATTCGATGTCGCCGACGGTGCCACCAATTTCGGTGATGATGACGTCGGGTGCCTTCTTGGCGTCGACCGGCTCGGAGGGCAGCCGCATCCGGCGCTTGATTTCGTCGGTGATGTGCGGGATGACCTGGACCGTGTCGCCGAGGTACTCGCCGCGGCGTTCCTTCGCGATGACCGTCGAGTAGATCTGGCCGGTAGTGACATTCGCCGAGCCGTCGAGGCTTTCGTCGAGGAAGCGCTCGTAGTGGCCGATGTCGAGGTCCGTTTCGGCGCCGTCGTCGGTCACGAAGACCTCGCCGTGCTGGAACGGGTTCATGGTGCCCGGGTCCACGTTGAGGTACGGGTCGAGCTTCTGCATCGTGACTGACAAGCCACGCGCACGAAGGAGGTGGCCGAGGCTTGAAGCGGTGAGTCCCTTCCCGAGAGAGGAGGCCACGCCGCCCGTCACGAAGACGTGCTTGGTAGTCTTTGCGGACTTCTGGAACCGGGAATTTGTTGATTGCACCACGGAGTTTGAGCCTAGCACTTCGACACGGTCCGCGCTGCGTCTGCGAGTAGTTCCTCGGCGTGTGCCTGCGCGGTCGCCGATTCTTCCTGGCCGGCCAGCATGCGTGCCAGCTCCCGCACCCGCTCGGCTTCGGGGAGGACTTCGACGTCGCTGGCCGTGACACCGTCGCCCGCCGCCGTGGCCGAGGAGTTTTTCGTCACACGGATGTGCTGGGAAGCGAATGCCGCCACCTGGGGTAAGTGGGTGACCACAATGACCTGGACGTGTTCGGCCAGCATGGCCAGCCGACGCCCGATCTCGACTGCCGCTTTGCCGCCAACGCCTGCGTCCACCTCGTCGAAAACGAAGGTGGGTACCGGGTCGACGGCGGCAAGCACCACCTCGATGGCGAGCATCACCCGGGAGAGTTCACCACCTGACGCCCCCTTCCCCAGCGGGCGGGCCGCGGACCCGGGATGCGGCTGCAGGAGGAAGCCGATTGAGTCGGCGCCGAACAGGGTACGCTCGCCCGGCGCCACATCGATGATCAGGCTGGCAGCAGCCATTGCTAGTGCGGAAAGTTCCTCCGTGACCCGCTCCGCCAGGGTGGCAGCGGCGCTGGTGCGTAAAGCCGTGAGATTTGTCGTCTGCCCGGCTACGGTCTGCTCAAGGGCGGCAATCTCCTCGCCGAGCGCGTCGATCCTGGTCGAATCGTCGCCCAGCTCACCGAGCCGAACCTGTCCCGCCTCAGCCCACTCCAGCACCTCGTCGATGCTGGGCGCGTATTTGCGGACCAGGACGGCCAGATCGGCCCGCCTGGATTCGACCTCGGCCAACCGACCCGGCCCGTCGCTATCGAGGGAGGCACTGTAGCCGGAGAGCTCGGCTGAAATGTCGGTGAGAATGTAGCCCACCTCGGCGAGTCGACCTGCCAGCGCGGCGAGGTGGGGGTCGTGGTCCCCCGCCGACTCCAGCTGACGTTTCGCTGCATCAACAAGCACGGTGGCGTCCTGGTCATCGGCGAATTCCCCCGAGACAAGCGCCTGGTGTGCCTTGAACGCCGCGACCCGGAGCTCCTCGGCGTGACCCAGCCGCATGGATTCGGCTTTCAGCGTGTCATCCTCGCCGGGCTGCGGTGCCACCGCGTCGATCTCCTCGAGCGCGGTCTGCAGCGATTCGGCTTCGCGGAGTCGTTCCCGGGAGTCGGCACGCAGCTGCTCCAGCTCGGTGGTGGCTTCCTGCAGGCGCCGATAGCTCACCTGGTAGCCCCCCAGCACCTCGGTAAGGTCGGCTCCGGCGAACTTGTCGAGCGCTTCGCGCTGGGCGGCGGCGGTCTTTAGCCGCAGTTGGTCCGACTGCCCGTGGACGACCACCAGCGCGGATCCCAGCTCCGCGAGCACCCCGGCGGGAGCAGATCTCCCACCAACGTAGGCGCGGCTCCGCCCATCGCTGTTGACCGTGCGCGCGACGATCAGTTCGGCTGACCCCTCTGCTTCGTCGAGCTCACCTCCGGCTTCCGCGGCACGCAGTGCCGCGGTGCTGTGCGGCGCAATCCGCAGGACCGCTTCGGCGGAGGCCACCTTCGCGCCAAGGCGCACCGCACCGGCGTCGGCCCGGGCGCCCAGCAACAGGCCCAGGGCGGTGATCACCATGGTCTTACCGGCACCGGTTTCGCCGGTCACCACGGTAAACCCGCCAGCGAGGTGGAGGGTGGCATCGGTGATGACGCCAAGGTCGCGGATACGGATTTCTTCGATCACTGTCCGGTGCCTCCTGCATGGCTCGTAGGGCCACGCCAGCCCTGGGTGGGCAAGGAGAATTTCTTCACCAGACGTTCCGAGAAAGGGGTCAGCTGGGTGCGGGCCAGGCGGACCGGGGTGCTGGCGCGGCGCACCTCCACCCTGGCTCCCGGCGGCAGGTCGACGGTGCGTCGTCCGTCGCACCAGAGGACGCCCGCCGCATCGGTGCGGGTCAGAATTTCGACGGCGAGCACCGACGTCGGCGCGATCACCAGGGGCTTGGTGAACAGGGCGTGGGCGCTGATCGGCGCCATCAGGAGCGCCTCCACCTCGGGCCAGACCACTGGTCCGCCCGAGGAAAACGCGTAGGCGGTCGATCCGGTGGGGGTCGCCATCACCACGCCGTCGCAGCCGAAGGAGCTCAGTGGACGGCCATCCACCTCCATCACCACCTCGATCATCCGTTCACGGCTGGCCTTTTCCACTGCCGCCTCGTTCAGGGCCCAGGTCTGGGCGACGAGGACGTCGCCCCGCCACACCTGGACGTCGATAGTCATGCGCTCCTCGACCGTGTAATCCCTGTCCACGACGCGGCGCACCGTCTCGGCCAGGTCGGCGCGCTCACTTTCGGCAAGAAATCCCACATGGCCCAGATTGACGCCGAGCAGCGGGACTTCCGAGCCGCGCACCAGTTCCGCGGCGCGCAGGATGGTTCCGTCACCGCCGAGCACCATGCCCAGTTCCACCTCGTCGAGGGCGACGTCGACGCCGAGCGTCTCGGTGGGCGCGGTCAGCACCCCGTACTCGTCCTGAATGTCCTTGAGTTCCTCGGCCCTCATCACGGGGATCAGCCCTGACTGGTGTACCTGAGTGCAGGCTTCCTGGGCAGCGGCCATCGCATCGTGTCGCCCGGTGTGGGCGAGAACCAGTATCCGTCGTGTCATTGAAGCTCCGTCGTATCCCGTGCGCCGTCTGGCGGGCCGGTCACCAGCCTGGCATCGATAAAAGCAGGGCTGGAGTCCAGCACCTGCCGGGTCATGCGATCAAGCTCCTCTTCGATCCTAGGCACCATCGGGCCGGACGGCACGGTTATCCACACAAAGAACTCGACATTTCCGTCCTGGCCCGGCAGTTGGCTACGGATCACCCCGGCGACCTCCAGCCCGTGTCCCAGGGTATGGCGGACCACCAGCCCGACCGCCCGACGTCGTTCATCGTCCGTTGCTACTACCCCGCTGGAGTTCAGTTTCCCTTTGCCCACCTCGAATTGGGGTTTGATGAGCAGGACCATGTCGCCGCCGGGTTTGGTTGCCTGAGCGAGCGGCAGCACCACCAGGGTAAGGGAAATGAAGGACAGGTCCGCGACCGTCAGGTCCACCCGGCCGCCGATGTCCTTCGCCTCCAGCTGACGAACGTTTTGGCCTTCGACGACGTCGACCCTCGGGTCCCAGCGCAACTGGTCGACCAGCTGTCCATGTCCGACGTCGACAGCAGCCACGTGCGACGCGCCAGCCCTGAGTAGCACCTCGGTGAACCCACCAGTGGACGCACCAGCGTCGAGGCACCGCTTGCCGGTGACGTCGATGGCGTCGAAGGCCCGCAGCGCACCGTCGAGCTTCACACCGGCACGGCTGACGTAGTCGGGGACTCCGCCGTCGTCGACGGTCAGCTGGTCGGCCTCCGTTACTTTGGCTGCGGCCTTCGCCTGGACGCCGCCGGCGCGGCGCACCCTGCCGGCGGCGATGAGCTGGGCGGCGTGTGAGCGGGAGCGCGCGAGTCCGCGCGCCACCAGTGCCTGGTCAAGACGCGTCATGGTCTGCGGACGGATCGGCGTTGAGCTCGGCGAGGAGTCCGTCGTGGAGCCCCGTGTAGAGCGTGTTGTGTGCGTCAATCGGCAGTTCAGGGATGCTCGCCATCCGAGAGGTCAGCCCATCGACGCTGGGGTCCCCGGTACCGCCGGTCCCGGGCGGGAACGCCGGGCCGTCGTCGTCAGTCGCCTGCTCATCGAAGATGTCCTGGGGCGACGGCTCCTCGGGCGACGGCGCGCCCGGATGGTCGCCGGTCATCGGCGGCCCACGGGGTCGTCGAGAACCGTGCTGCCTTCGGATCGCAGGGTGGGCAAAGCGGCAATCGCAGTTTCAGGGTTGGCGCTCCACCAGGCGCTGCAGGCAGCACGCCAAGTGTCGAGGCTATCGGCGCCGCCGGTCAGGTGGACGGTACCGTCTTCGACTGTTGCCGACGACGTACCGCACCGGTACACGCCGTCGCTGTGGGTGATGTCCGGATACGGATCGTACAGGCCCGCGAGGCTCGCCAGGAGGAACGTCGGGCGTTGGTCGGCGACTGCCGCCAGCGCCGCGCGTACGGTATCGACGCCGGTGAGCACCAGGGCGGTGTCCATTTGGGCGCGATTGCCGCCCAGGATGTCGGTGTCGAGCCGGTCCCCGACCACCAGTGGTTGGGAGACACCGAGGTGCCTGGCTGCTGTGGTGAACAACGGCGCTTCGGGTTTGCCGGCGACGGCGGGGGTCTTCCCGGTGGCGGCGCTGACCGCATTGACGAGCGACCCGTTCCCTGGGGCGATTCCGCGAAGCTGGGGAATGGAGAGGTCCGTGTTGGTTGCTACCCACACCGCGCCGCCCGTTACCGCGTAGGCTGCCTCCGCGAGATCCCTCCAGCCCAGGCCGGGGTCGAATCCCTGGATCACCGCTGCCGGAACTGGGTCGGCCGACGTCACCGGGACCAGCCCTTGGGCCTTGACCTGGTCGATCAGGGTCTGACTGCCGGTGACCAGAACAGATGATCCGGCGGGGACCAGTGAGGCCAGGAGCTCCGCCCCGGCGAACGCCGACCCGAAGACCTGGCTGGCCGTTGCCGGGGCACCCAGCTCGCGGAGGTGTGCTGCGACTTGTTCCGCTGACCGGGACGCGTTGTTGGTGATGTACGCCAGGGCAACGTCGATGCCGGCCAGCCGCTCCAGGGACTCCACCGCGCCAGGGATGGCGTTGGGTCCCGCGTAGACAACGCCATCCAAATCTGCCAGCAGCGCGTCGTAGGACGAGATCAGGGAAGCCTCAGTCATGGTGCCCTTCGGTGTCCTGCCCGTCGCCGGCACGTGTGCGAACGGGGGCGGGCCGATTCAGCGAACGCCAGGTGACCGGCGCACGGGGCGTCTCCTCGGTGGGCTCGCCTGTTGGCTCGCCCTCGGGGAGGTCTACCGCTTCCACTGGTTCCTGGGCTGCTGCGGCTTCCGCCGCTTCCTGCCCGGCCGATTTCATGCCGACCGCGCGACCGTCGTCTGCTTCGGAACCGTGGTGATTTCCATTGTCATTGGCGTTCTCATCGTCAGCACCGGAGTGACGTTCGGTCACCGAGGCGCTGCCTGGGCTGCTCGCCGGCGCGGAGGCCACCCGACGGCGGGCGGCCGAGGCATCAGGTACCTCATCCTCGTCACCGGCGAGATCCAGGATGTCGGGCTCGGCGAAGTCACCCAGCCCCAGGGCGCTGTCAGCTATCGCCGCCTGGCGTCGCCACTGCTCGGCCTCAGCGGTACGACCCACTGCTGCAAGGGCTTCAGCGTAGGTGCGGAAAAGCCGCGGGCTGTAGCTGAACGCCCGATTTCGGTCCAGCTGGCTGATCTCCAGGGCTGCGACGGCTGCCTCGAGTTGGCCCAGGTCCGAGCGCGCGCCCGACACCACCATCGCAAGTTCGACCTTGCCTGCAGAGCTCAAGCCTTCAGCCTCTTCAGAATGCGCCAGATCCAGTGCGCGATCCGGGCGTCCCAGCCCACGCTCACAATCGGCCATCACCGGTAGATGATCATTGGACCCGCTGATCCTACGGTAGGTGCGGAATTCCCTGAGCGCCTCACCATAGTGCCCCGCTGCGTACGCCGTCAGGCCCACTGCCTCGCGGACGACGGCGAGCCGGCCCCCGCGGCGGCTGGCGGCCAGTGCATGCTGGAAGGCCAGTTCGGGCTCGTCTTCCAGGAGGCGTCCGGCCATCACCAGGTGGCGTGCCACCCACTCGGCGCTCTTTTCCTCAAGGTTACGGATCTGCGCGCGGGTGACCCGGTCCAGCTCTGCACCGGTGACGTCTTCATCGATGTCCGGTGACCGTTCGCGGTCGGGCCGGTTGGCGCTACGGAGATCCCGGGCGTTGAAGGAGCGTTTTCCGCTTTCGGTCCGCTCGGACCCACCACGGTTCTCGTCACGGGGACTTCCGCCCCGGCTTTGGCCGCCAGCGGATCCACGACCGGCAGAGGAACCACCTGCGTTCCGGCCACCAGCCGACGACCCACCTCGCTGGCCGTCACGCCCAGCCGACGATCCACCGGTGGCAGGGCGCCCGCCCCGGTATCCGGCCGACCTGTCATCGCGGGAGGAAGAGCTTCGGGGGGAGTCGCTTTGCCTGTCAAAGGACCGGCCGCCCTGGGTGCCTGTTCGATCGGGCCGTCGTTCTCCCCGGTCCGCTCCGTGGTTGCGGTCTTGGTCGGCCATGGCTGCGCGGTTCCTCTCATTACGAGCGGGCCGGCACTGAATGCGGTGACCGCTCGGTTTCTCTATGAATCTATGTGGGCGGCATCCGTCGCCGCCCTACCCATTGTAGGGCCTAGGCGTATTGACCTGAGAGTCTGGTTGGTGCTCTGGTGGTTAAGTGCGGAAGGCCCCACCGTGGGGTGGGGCCTTTCGTCTAATGGTTGTCCGGCGGTGTCCTACTCTCCCACACTCTCTCGGGTGCAGTACCATCGGCGCTGT
>NZ_JBTNDG010000014.1:0-64004 GCF_054511125.1 Arthrobacter sp. TMN-50
TCAAAACCGACGGCTACTGGCACTACCAACAACCCGAACCCGGCACCATCACCGCCACCTCACTCACCGGCAAAAACTACACCACCCTGCCCCAACCACCACCCTTCTAACCCTGCCCCAACCACCACCCTTCTAACACAGAGCAGGAGCTGGGGTAACGCCAGGGATCTCGGGACCGAAGAGTGAAGAGCTAGCTGCCCAAACGGGCCATGACATCCGACACCGAAGGATTGGTAGCAGCCGTGCCGTCGGGGAACAGTACCGTCGGGACGGTCTGATTACCACCGTTAAGGGACTCCACCAAGGCCGCGGTGCCCTCCACCTCTTCGATGTTGATTTCGGTGTAGCCGACCCCCTTTGCATCCAGCTGCTTCTTCAGCCGGCGGCAGTAGCCGCACCAGCTGGTTGAAAACATGGTGATCGTGCCGGCATCGGGGGTGAAGTCCACGGTGCTCCTTCTTGAGTTGTTCGAACCTTCAGATGAAATGCTGAAGTTGGTAGGTGCGGGATTGATCTTGCTCCGCATAGTGCTCAACACGTGCGGGGTCAGTTAGATTCCGCACCTGTTGTTCGGTGTTGCCGGGTCGCTGCAGGTCAGACAATCTCACGCAGCGACACGGTGCCGTCCTCGGCAACAATAAGGCCCGGATTGTGGCAAATCTCCCAATGAAATCCGTCCGGATCGGCGAAGTATCCTGAGTATCCGCCCCAGCTCATCGCGGTCCCCTCGGCGATCAGTTCAGCACCGGAATTCACCACGGTCTGAAGGATCGCGTCCACCTCATCGGAAGAATCGACGTTGTGCCCCAGGGTGAGCGGCGGCGCGATAGGGCCGTGACCGACATTCCCCGCTTCTGCGGCTAGATGATCTCCCCTGAAGAGGGACAGGACCAAGCCGTGGCCCACCTGGAAAAAAGCCACCTCGTCAGGAACGTAGACCAGCGGCGCCCAGCCAAGAGCTTTAGCGTAAAAGTCGTAGGACTTATCAAGGTTGCGGACGCCCAACGTAATGACTGTGACCTGAGGTTTCATGGATTGATCCTACTGACACTTTGGTGCTTCGGTATCGGCGCGCTCTAGGCAGCCTGTTGGTCGCGTCCAAGCACAACGGATACCATCAGAGAGTTAACCCGCCGTATCACCTTAGCTAGGAGACCACTGTGTCAGCGCCCTCCCTCATCACCCTCCTCGTCGACGGCGAAGAGCACCAGGTGACTACGGGCACAACCGGCGTTGACCTGTTCGCCGACCGTCGCGACGTCGTCGTGGTCCGGGTGGACGGTGAACTGGTTGATCTGGACCAGCCGATTCCCGCGGGTGCCCGCGTTGAGCCCATCACCATCAGTTCACCTGAAGGCCTGGAAGTGTTGCGCCATTCCACGGCCCACGTGATGGCGCAGGCCGTCCAGCAGTTGCGCCCCGATGCGAAGCTCGGCATCGGCCCGTACATCACCGACGGCTTCTATTTCGACTTCGACGTCGAAACCCCGTTCACTCCCGAAGATCTGAAGCAGCTCGAAAAAATGATGCTGAAGATCGTCAACAACAATCAGTTGTTCATCCGCCGGGTCGCCACCGACGCCGAAGCTCGCGAAGCAATGGCCAACGAGCCTTACAAGCTGGAGCTGATCGGCCTCAAGGGCGGGTCGGGCGATATCACTGACGACGATGGCGCCTCCGTCGAGGTGGGTGCCGGCGAGCTGACCATCTACGACAACGTTGACCGCAAAAGCGGCGACGTGGTCTGGAAAGACCTGTGCCGTGGGCCGCACCTGCCCAACACCAAGCTCATTTCCAACGCCTACGCCCTGACCCGCTCCGCCGCGGCGTACTGGCGTGGCAGCGAAAAGAACCAGCAACTGCAGCGCATTTACGGCACCGCCTGGCCCACGAAGGACGAGCTGAAGGCTCACCAGGAACGCATCGCCGAAGCTGAACGTCGTGACCACCGCAAACTCGGCACCGAACTTGACCTGTTCTCCTTTCCCGACGAGCTTGGCTCAGGCCTGCCCGTCTTCCATCCCAAGGGCGGCATCATCCGCAAGGCGATGGAGGACTACTCCCGGCAGCGCCACGTCGACGCCGGCTACGAGTTCGTCTACACCCCTCACATCACCAAGGGCCACCTGTACGAGGTGTCTGGTCACCTGGACTGGTACCGCGACGGCATGTTCCCGGCAATGCACGTCGACGAGGAACTGAACGAGGATGGCACCGTGCGTAAGCCGGGCCAGGATTACTACCTCAAGCCGATGAACTGCCCGATGCACAACCTGATCTTCAAATCCCGGGGCCGGTCCTACCGTGAACTCCCGCTGCGGATGTTCGAGTTTGGTTCCGTGTACCGGTATGAAAAGTCGGGAGTAGTGCATGGGCTGACCCGGGTCCGCGGCATGACCCAGGATGACGCCCACATCTACTGCACCCGCGAACAGATGAAGGACGAGCTCACGGAGACGCTCAACTTTGTCCTCGGCCTGCTCAAGGATTACGGGCTGGACGACTTCTACCTCGAACTGTCTACCAAGAACCCCGAAAAGTCGGTCGGCTCCGACGAGATCTGGGAAGAAGCCACCCGGACTCTCGCCGAAGTGGGCGAGGCCTCAGGCCTCGAACTGCGACCCGATCCAGGCGGAGCCGCGTTCTACGGCCCCAAGATCTCGGTTCAGGCCCGCGACGCCATCGGCCGTACCTGGCAGATGTCAACCATCCAACTGGACTTCAACCTGCCGGAACGGTTTGAACTTGAGTACCAGGCGGCTGACGGCACCCGGCAGCGCCCGGTGATGATCCACCGTGCCCTTTTTGGCTCCATCGAACGGTTCATGGGAGTGCTCACCGAGCACTACGCCGGAGCGTTCCCGGCCTGGCTCGCACCGGTCCAGGTCCTCGCCATCCCGGTGGCCGAAGCGTTCAACGACTACCTGTTCGACGTCGTGGACAAGCTCAAGGCCGAGGGCATCCGCGCACAGGTGGACATCGGGACCGACCGGTTCCCAAAGAAAATTCGCACGGCAAGTAAGGAAAAGGTTCCCTTCGTGCTGATCGCAGGCGGAGACGACCAGGATGCCGGAGCCGTGTCCTTCAGGTTCCGTGACGGCAGCCAAGACAATCAGGTGCCGATCGACGAGGCAGTGCGGCGCATCGTCGAGGCCGTCCGGAACCGGGACAAGTAAAACGTATGGAGAGTGCTACGGGGGCTGACGGGCAAAACGCTGATGGGCGTTATCCCGGCGACGACGGCGTGACCGACGACTTTGAGCTCGCTGGCGTTCCGGATGCTTTTCAGCGCCTGTGGACGCCTCACCGGATGGCGTACATCAAGGGCGGGCAGTCCCAGTTCAAGGACAAAGACGACTGTCCGTTCTGCGTCGCCCCCTCCCGCACCGACGAGGAATCACTCATCGTGCACCGTGGGACCCACGCCTACGTGATCCTCAACCTCTTCCCCTACAACCCGGGGCACCTGCTGGTTTGCCCGTACCGGCACCTACCCGACTACACCGACGTCGACGCCAACGAAACGATCGAGATCGCCGAACTCACCCAGACAGCAATGCGGGTGCTGCGGGAAGTGGCCAAACCGACCGGATTCAACCTTGGCATGAACCAGGGCGTCACCGGTGGAGCGGGTATCGCGGCGCACCTGCACCAGCATGTGGTGCCCCGCTGGGGTGGTGACGGTAACTTTTTGCCGATCATCGCGCAGACGAAGGCGATCACCCAGACCCTCGACGAGGTGCGGACCCAGATGGCGGTCGCCTGGCCACAGGACCCACAGGCGGGTGATGCCGGTGCTGAATAAGTACGCGCGCAGTTTCTTCACCAGACTTTTCCGTCCGATCGCCAGGCTTCTGCTCAAGTGGGGCGTTTCACCCGACGCCGTGACCATTATCGGGACCCTCGGCGTGGTGGTCGGCGCCCTCGTTTTCTATCCGATGGGCGAACTGTTCTGGGGCACCATTTTTATCACTCTCTTTGTATTCTCTGACCTGATTGACGGCATCATGGCCCGCATTAAGGGAGCCGGTGGCACCTGGGGAAACTTCCTCGACTCCACCCTGGATCGGATTGCCGACGGTGCCTTGTTTGCGGGGGTGGCCATCTGGTTCTTCGGTGGCGGCGACAACACCGCAATTGCTATTGCCGCGCTGGCCTGCCTGGTCCTGGGCATGCTGGTCTCCTATGCCCGGGCGAAAGCGGAATCGCTGGGGTTCACAGCAAACGTTGGCATCGCAGAACGTGCCGAACGGCTGGTATCGGTGTTGGTGGTGACCGGCCTGACCGGACTGGGACTACCCGAGGTGTTCCTGCTGACCGTCCTGGTCCTGCTGGCTCTCGCAAGCACGGCAACAGTGATTCAACGGGTAGCGGCAGTTCACAAACAAGCCATGGCTTCCAGCGGCACCCGGTAGCGGCAGATCCTGCACCTCCGCGGGCGTATTATTAACTGTTATCTTTTACCTAACTTAGGGGCGAATTGTGTCCACCGTTGAAGAAACTTCGACAACCGCGCCCGTGACCGGCAGCAGCCGGGTCAAGCGCGGCATGGCTGAAATGCTCAAGGGCGGCGTCATCATGGACGTGGTCACCGCGGAGCAGGCGCGCATCGCTGAAGATGCGGGCGCCGTCGCCGTCATGGCGCTCGAGCGTGTACCCGCCGACATCCGTGCGCAGGGTGGCGTGTCCCGGATGAGCGACCCGGACATGATCGACAGCATCGTTGCGGCTGTCTCCATTCCGGTAATGGCAAAGGCAAGGATTGGCCACTTTGTTGAGGCGCAGGTTCTGCAGTCCCTCGGCGTTGACTACATCGATGAGTCCGAGGTCCTGACTCCCGCTGATTACGCCAACCACATCGACAAGTGGAAGTTCACTGTTCCCTTCGTCTGCGGTGCAACCAACCTGGGTGAGGCGCTGCGCCGCCTCAACGAGGGTGCCGCTATGATCAGGTCCAAGGGCGAGGCAGGCACCGGCGACGTCTCGAACGCCACCATGCACATGCGGAAGATCCGTTCGGAGATCCTGCGCCTGTCATCGATGGCTGAGGACGAACTGTATGTGGCAGCGAAAGAGCTGCAGGCGCCGTTCGACCTGGTCAAGGAAGTTGCGCGAACCGGCAAGCTGCCTGTCGTGCTCTTCACCGCCGGTGGCATTGCCACCCCGTCCGATGCAGCCATGATGATGCAGCTCGGAGCTGACGGCGTGTTCGTTGGCTCAGGCATCTTCAAGTCAGGCAATCCGGCGGAACGCGCCGCAGCCATCGTGAAGGCCACCACCTTCCACGACGATCCCGACATGATCGCCAAGGTCTCCCGGGGCCTCGGCGAAGCAATGGTCGGCATCAACGTCGACGAAATCCCTGAGCCTCACCGCCTCGCCGAGCGCGGCTGGTAAGCACCGGGCCAGTATGAAAAAGCGGACCACCAGTTTCTGGTGGTCCGCTTTTCTGCGCTACAGCTACAGCTGCAGCCAATATGTCTGGCCCCTGCCGATCAGCTCAAAACCCCGTTTCGAGTACAGTTCATAGCCCTGGGGTGTGGCGTTCAACGCCAGATGCTCGGCACCCGAGGCAGCAGCAGCCTTGGCGAGTCTGCTCAATAACGTAGTTCCCAGACCACGCCGCTGGTAGTCCGGTAGCACCTCCATGTTGAAGATGCCTCCCAACCCTTTGAGCCCAGCAACGCCTGACGGATAAAACGAATACCCCGCGCCCACAATGGTGCCATCTACCCGTGCCTCGGCATGCCACGCCTGCCTGGGCTGGGACCTGACCACGCGCAGCTCCCTTGCCAGTGGACCCCTATATTCGGGGACGTCGGTGGACAGGGAGACGCCGGCGTCGGCGTACGCGGCTGGCTCTTCCACCGGAGCGGTCATCCACCAGGGCTGCCAGCCGGGGCTGAACCCCAGCCCAGTCAACTGGGTCCCTTTGACACCGCCGCCGAGCCACGCGCCCACGCTCTGGGCGCCCAGCCGGACGCCCTCTGCCAATGCGGGCCGGATCCCGGCGGGCGAAATCTCCTGCGGAAAGAGCAGGATCAGCTCGCGGCGCGCCGGCAGCCACACCCACTCGGACCCGTGGGTTGTGAAGGTGCGGCCGCCGGTCGCCGAGGACACCGCGCCAAACCAGGAACGTTGCAGGCGCTGGCACGCCGCGATGGTCACCATGGTGGCCTAGGCCAGGCCACGGCGGGTGAGCAGAGGATCGATCAGTGCGTCGCGGCCGCGGAAGTTGCGGAACGCCTGCAGCGGATCGATGCTGTTGCCGCGGGAGAGCAGCTCGGTCCGGAAATGGTCGCCGTTTTCGCGGGTCAGCCCGCCCGAGGATTTGAACCACTCGACGGTGTCGGCGTCGAGCACCTCGCTCCAGATGTAGGCGTAGTACGCCGCCGCGTACCCGCCAGCGAAGATGTGCTTGAAGTAGCCGGTGCGGTAACGCGGCGGCACGGGGGAGAAGTCCAGGCCCGCGGCCGTCAGCGCCTCCCGCTCGAACGCCGCCGGATCGGCCACCGTGCGTCCTGCCGGAATGGCGTGCCAGGCAAGGTCCAGCAGGGCAGCGCCGAGGTACTCGGTGGTGGCGAAACCCTCACCCCAGGTCTGGGCGGCGAGCAGCTTGTCGATGGTTTCCGTCGGCAGCGCCTCGCCGGTCTGGTAGTGCTTGGCATAGTTGGCCACCACCTCCGGCCAGAGGATCCACATCTCGTTCACCTGCGACGGGTATTCGACGAAGTCCCGCGGCACGCTGGTCCCCGAGAACGTGGGGTAGGTGACCGAGGAGAACAGCCCATGCAGCGCGTGCCCGAACTCGTGGAAGGTGGTCACCACCTGGTCAAACGTCAGGAGGGTCGGTTCACCAGCCGGCGGCTTGGGAACGTTGAGGTTATTGACGACGACGGCGCGGGTACCGTTCAAGGCTGACTGCTCCACGAAGGAGTTCATCCAGGCGCCACCGTTCTTGGTATCCCTGGTGTAGTAGTCGCCGAGGAACAAACCTAGCCCCGCGCCGTCGGCGTCCCTGACCTCCCAGACCCGCACCTCCGGGTGGTAGCCCTCAAGATCGTCCCGCTCGGTGAAGGTCAGCCCATACAACCGGTTGGCGGCGAAGAAGATCCCGTCCTGCAGCACACGCTCCAACTCGAAGTACTGACGCAGCGAAGCGAGGTCGACGTCGAACTTGGCAGTCCGCACCTTTTCCGAGTAGTAGGCCCAGTCCCAGGCCTCAATCGGGTGGCCGGCGGCAGCCTCCAGTTCGACCGCCTCGGCCCGTGCGTTGCGGACGGCCGCCGGTGTGAGCTGTCCCAGCATCCGGTGGATGGCGTCGAGCGAGGGTGCTGTCTGGTCATCGGTGGCGGCGGCCGCGTGGCTGTCGAAGCCGAGGAGAGCCGCCCGTTCGGCGCGCAGCTCCGCCATCCGGGCCGCGATGCCGAGGGTGTTGCACTCGTTGTCGGTGAAGCCCCGGTTGACCGACGCCTCGTAGAGCCGCTGGCGGGTGCTGCGGTTGGTCAGGGTCTCCAACGCTGGTTGCGCCGTCGGCAAAATCAGGGTGAGCAGGTACTTGCCCGGCTGTCCGGCAGCCTCGGCGGCCGCCGCAGCCGATCCGACGTCATCGGCCGACATGCCGTCCAGCTCGTCTGCGGTGTCAACCAGCAGGGCGGAGCGGTTGGTGTCCTTCAGGAGCCGCTGCTGGAAGTCGGTGCTCAGCTGGGACAGTTCAGTGTTCAGCTCCCGGAGCCGGCCCTGGGCGGCGTCGTCGAGCTGGGCACCTGCACGGATAAACCGCTTGACGTATTCTTCGGCCAGGCGGGTTGCCTCCGCGTCCAAGCCGTCAGACGATACCGCGTTGACCCGCTCAAATAATTCACGGTTGAGGAAAATATTGTCTTCGTGGGCGGCATTACGCGGGGCGACTTCGGTCTCGAGCTCCTGAATCGCGGGAGTGGAGTGGGACGAGGAGCTGTTGTAGAACGCCAGGGCCACCCGGCGCAGGGTGTCCCCGGCGCGCTCAAGAGCGACGATGGTGTTCTCGAAGGTTACCGGCTCCCGCGACGAGACGATCGCGTCAATCTCCGCGAGATGCTCAGCGAAGCCCGTTTCGAAGGCCGGCAGATAATGGTCGTCCTTGATCAGCGCAAACGGGGGGAGCTGATACGGCAGGGTACTGGGTGCAAGGAAGGGATTGCTCATAACAACTAACCCTTACACACCACGGACCCGCGCTCCAGCACGTGGCAATCTCCCGCCGGGAGGCGGGGAGGCCTATCATGAGGTACGTCCGTTGAAGGAGTCTGCTATGGCATTAGGGCTGAACAGGGTGGCAGCGATGGCGCTGACTATCGGGATGCTGTGCGGTTGCTCAGTGGTGGACGGCGGGATTCCGTCGGCAGAGGAAGGTTCGACGACGACGGCGTCAGCCCCCGCGTCCGGCCCGGCGGCGAGCACCGAGCCAGCCAACCCAACTACTGCACCCACTACTGCACCAGCGACTGAGCCAGCACCTGAACCGACGCCCGGCGAAGGCCCGCCGTGTGGGGTGGATCGTTGCTTCAGCGTGGTGGCCACCGGTGACCTCCTGATCCACCCGGGGCTATGGGAGCAGGCCGCTGCGGACGCGGAAGCTAACCCGGAGGACACCGCAGCCTTCGATTTTGAGCCGCTGCTGGCCAGGCAACGTGAATACCTCGACCAGAGCGATCTGGGACTCTGCCACATGGAAACACCGGTGGCTGTGCCCGAAGGCCCCTTCAGCGGCTACCCCCAGTTCAACGTGCCGCCCCAGATCCTCGACGCAGCCAAGGCCGTGGGTTACGACGCCTGCACCACAGCAAGCAACCACACCATCGACGCCGGGACAGAGGGTTTGACCAGAACGCTCAACGTCCTTGACGGGCTCGGTCTCAAGCACACCGGCTCCTATGCCGACGAGGAATCTGCCCAGGACGTCATGATCCTCGAAACCCCCGCCGCACGGGTGGCGGTGATCGAGGCCACCTACGGTCTCAACGGGCTGATCCCCGACCAACCCTGGCAGGTTGACCTGATCGACGCCGACGTGATGATCGCCAAGGCGCGGCAGGCCCGCGAGGAGGGGGCCGACGTCGTCATCGCCGTGATCCACGCCGGTGATGAGTACGCTTCGGTGCCCAATGCGCAGCAGGTTGAGGTGGCCCATGCCCTGGCCGACAGCGGGGAGGTTGACTTCATTTACGGCCACCATACCCACTCGGTACTCCCGATCGAAAAGTACAACGGCACCTGGATTGTCTACGGTCTCGGCAACGGTGTCAGCGAGCTGTCGCCCGTCCACGCCGTCAACAACGAGGGGTTGATGATCAGGGCCCAGTTCGCACTCGTGGACGGCGCGTGGACGGTCAGCGATCTGGCCTGGGTGCCATCCATTATCGTCGCCGACCCATACCGCTGGTGCCCGCTCGCCCCGGAGCAGCCGCCCGGCGAGTGCACGTCACCGGACCGGGAAGCCGAGGTCAGCGCCCGCATCCGTGACACGGTTGACACCTACGGCGCTGTCGAGGAGGGTGCCCACCCGTGGGATCTCGCCGACGACAGGTGACCCGCGCAGGTCCAACCGAACAGGGCTGACCAGCGGCCGGTCGGCTCTAGCGCGGACGCGCTCCGGCGTGACGACGGGCGAGATCGGCGAGACTGTCATCGAGGACACCCGGTTCGAAGGACCCGAACTTCCGTTCAGCGGCCTTCCGCAGCAAGAAATCAGCAATGGCCGGGTTCTTCGGCAGCAGCGACCCGTGCAGGTAGCTTGCAACGACATTCAGGTGGCGTGCACCCTCATGACCGTCCCGGGAGTTGTTACCGGCACCCTTGGTCACAGTGCCCAGCGGCCTGACTCCAGGCCCCAGCCGGGTCTGCCCACTGTGGTTCTCATACCCGTGGATCTCGCCGAACTCTTCACTGTCAGCGACCACGTTGCCGATGAGGCGTTCGTTCGTGCCATGGGTTTCCAGGTCAAGGATCCCGACGCCGGGAATGACCGTGCCGTCGTGGGTCTTGAAGAACTTGCCGAACAGCTGGTACAGCCCGCAAATGACCAGCATCGGCAATCCGTCGTCGGCGAGCTCCCGCAGCCTCGGCGCGATGGCCTGCAGGTCCTGCT
Organism: Arthrobacter sp. TMN-50; assembly: GCF_054511125.1. Classification (NCBI taxonomy): domain Bacteria; kingdom Bacillati; phylum Actinomycetota; class Actinomycetes; order Micrococcales; family Micrococcaceae; genus Arthrobacter; species Arthrobacter sp. TMN-50. The sequence goes on from NZ_JBTNDG010000014.1 coordinate 10,130, forward strand.
GGATGACCAGTTGTCCACTGTCCTGTCCACCGCCGCCGATGATCAGGTCGACGTCGTCGGGGAACTCGTCGCCGGCGCTGTGCTCGAGGATGTTCGCGGTATACCCGTGCCAGGCGAGCCGCTGCTTCAGCACCAGGACGTTGCCCCAGTCGCCGTAAATGTTCATCTCCCTGGGGTAGAGCTGCAGGATGTTCAGCGTGCCTTTGGTCATCAGGAAACCACCTCGACGGTTGTGATCTTGGAGAGGTCCCGCCGGACCGCGAGCATCGCCGTATAGGTACAGAAGATGCGTTTGGGCTGATCTGAGGTCACGCTGATGAAGGATCGCAGCGCTGCCGTGGTGTCGGGTTCGACGGCGCGCACCTCGACGTCGTCGTACTTCAGCCGCAGGGCCATGTCATAGGCGCGGACCCCGCTGACCATGTCGACGCCGGCCAGGCCGAGGGAATCAAAATCGACATCCCAGAGCCAGGACATGTCACGGCCATCCGCATAGTTGTCGTTGATGGCAATCATCGTGGCGTAGCCGGCGGCATCGAAGGACTTCAGCCCCAGCCGGAACCCGCTGGGGTTCTTCACCAGGACCAGTTCCAGCGGCTTTCCGTCCACCACCAGCGACTCGCCGCGGCCGAAGGCCGGCTCCACGGTGGCGAGCGACGCGAACAGTGCTGCACGGTTGATGGACTCACCAAGGACGGCCCGCGCGGTGGCCAGCGCGGCCGCTGCGTTGAAGATGTTGTACACGCCGCGCAACCGCAGGTCGACGCCGGTCGACTCGTCGTCGATCAGGAACGACGCCGAGTTCCCGTCGACGCGCTCCAGGATGACGTCTGCGGGAAGGCTCGACGGGGGAGCTACGCCCATGTCGCCGCGCAGTTCGTCATCGTTGGGGAAGGTGCTGCGCAGCGAGGAGTCGAGGCCGAAGTAGGCGATGTCAGCAGTTGTCACCGTCGACGCGATTCCTGCGACCCGGGGATCCTCCCGGTTCAGCACGACGGTGCCGGTGGTTTTCGCGGCGATCTGCTCGAGCAGGCGGGTGGTCTGATCGATTTCGCCGAACCGGTCGAGCTGGTCGCGGAGCACATTCAGCAACAAACAATGGGTGGGTGGCACCAGCTTCACGAAGTGGACCGCGTGCGCCTCATCCAGTTCCAGTACGGCAATGTCAGCTTTCAGCCCGCCCCGCCAGTCCACCTCGCCGAGTAGGGCGGCAGCTACGCCGCGGGTGAAGTTGCTGCCGGTGCGGTTGGTGAACACGGTCAGGCCCTGGCCCTGGAGGAGCTCCACCACCATCTTGGTGGTGGTGGTTTTCCCGTTGGTTCCGCTGATCACCACGACGCCATGCGGCAGGCCGGTCAAGGCACGGCCCATGAATCCTGGATCAATTCTTTCGACCACCAGGCCCGGCAGCGCCGAGCCTCCTCCGCGCAACCGCGAGATGCGACGCACAGCCTTGCCGACCAGCACACTGAAGGGAAACATGACACCTAACTTATCGCAGTCGGGGCGGCTGTTTATCCCCAGCAGGGCACCCCAACCTAGAATGGTCGAATGACCATTTTCCCGGCACCGGACTCATCCGGCGTGCACGTTGGCGTGTTGGCGGTCCAGGGCGACGTGCGAGAACACATCAGCACGATCGAGTCCCTGGGAGGCCGCGCCAGCGCCATCCGCCGGGCATCCGAGCTGGCCGGGCTGGACGGCCTGATCATCCCGGGCGGCGAATCCACTGCCATGGACAAGCTCACCAGGGCTTTTGATCTGGCAGAGCCGCTGCGCGAACTGATCAGGTCCGGACTGCCCGTCTACGGGTCATGCGCTGGCATGATTATGCTGGCTGATGTGATCGCCGATCCGGCGACGGACCTGCAGGGCCGCCCACAGCAGACCCTGGGCGGGCTCGACATCGTGGTGCGCCGCAACGCATTCGGCAGGCAACGGGATTCCTTCGAGACTGATCTTGAGTTCTCGGGGCTTGCCCCTGACAGCTCCGGAAACGTACCGCCTGTCCGTGCGGTATTCATCCGAGCACCCTGGGTCGAGCGGGTGGGGGATTCGGTCGAGGTGCTCGCCCAGGTACCCGGGAGAGCACCCGACGTGGAAGGGCAGCATCCGGAGACGCATCGGGTCGCTAGGATTGTTGCGGTGCGGTCGGGGAACCTCCTCGCCACCAGCTTTCATCCCGAGGTAACCGGGGAGCGACGGATTCACCAATTGTTGATGCAGATGATCCTAAGGAGAACGGTAGATCATGTCGGGGCACTCTAAATGGGCAACCACCAAACACAAGAAGGCCGCGATTGATGCGAAACGCGCCAAATCCTTCGCCAAGCTGATCAAGAACATTGAGGTGGCGGCCCGTGCGGGGGGCGCCGATCTGGCAGGCAACCCGGGGCTCGAGCTCGCGGTGCAGAAGGCGAAGAAGACTTCAGTGCCGATCGACAACATCAACCGTGCGGTGAAACGCGGCGCCGGTCTGCTGGGCGACGCCGTCGAATACCAGACGATCATGTACGAGGCCCGCGGCCCGCAGGGTTCAGCCCTGCTGATCGAGTGTCTCACCGACAACAAGAACCGGGCCGCTTCGGAGGTCCGGTTGGGGGTCACCCGTAACGGCGGTTCAATGGCCGATCCGGGTTCCGTGGCCTACCTCTTCACCCGTAAGGGTGTGGTGACTCTGCCGGTCAACGAACTCACCGAGGATGACCTGCTGCTGGCCGTGCTCGACGCTGGTGCCGAGGAAGTCAAGGAGACGGCAGGACGCTTCGAGGTCATTTCGGAACCTCAGGATCTCCGTGCCGTGGTGTCGGGTCTCGAAGAAGCGGGCATTGAGTACGACACCGACGAGGCCGAGTTTGTCCCGTCCATGCAGGTGGAGCTCGACGCCGACGGCGCCCGCAAGTTCATCCGCCTGGTCGACGCCCTTGAAGACCTCGACGACGTCCAGAACGTGTACTCAAACGCCGATCTCTCGGATGAGGTTCTGGCTGAACTGGACGGCGACGACTAACCCGGTGGCTATCCCGCCAGCTCAGCCGCGTTATCGCCGGGCTGCTGCATGACCCTGCGCGTGATGGGAGTAGACCCCGGCCTGACCCGGTGCGGGCTGGCCGTGGTCGACATCGAGCCCAACCGACGGTCAACGCTCGTTGCCGTCGGGGTAGTGGGTACCGCCGCTGACCAGCTGCTGGACCGTCGGCTGCTAGTCATTTCCGACGAAGTCGACGAATGGCTCGACACCCACTCACCCGATGTGCTCGCCGTCGAGCGCGTGTTCAGCCAGCTCAACGTGAGCACGGTGATGGGCACGGCCCAGGCCTCCGGCGTGGTGATGGTCGCGGCGGCCCGGCGGGGCATCCCGGTTGCCCTCCACACGCCCACCGAGGTGAAGGCGGCAGTGACGGGCAACGGCCAGTCGGATAAGGCGGCAGTCACCAAAATGGTGACGAAGATTCTCCGCCTCGATACGGCGCCCAAACCCGCAGACGCCGCCGATGCCCTTGCCCTGGCCATCACGCACGCCTGGCGGCAGGGGGTCGCCGCCAATCGCGCGTCGGCCAGCGGTGGCACAGCGACGGCGGCGCAACGACTTTGGGCCGAGGCCGAGGCGAAAGCCCGACGACGCAGGTAACCGACGGTGTGGCGCTCAGGGAAAAGTCGTTGAAGACCAGTACGCTGTTCGTAGATATGTTCGGATAGAAATTTTGGAGTAGCGCGCATGATCAGTTCCCTCCGCGGCACCGTCAGCCACGTTGGCCTCAACTCGGCCGTGCTGGACGTCAACGGGTTTGGCATGCAGATCCTTGCCACCCCACAGACGCTTGCCACCCTTCGCCCCGGGCGGGAAGCCCAGGTCTTCACAGCGATGATTGTCCGGGAGGATTCGATGACGCTGTTTGGCTTTGAGGAAGCCGAACAGCGTGAGGTGTTCGAAACGCTTCTTGGCGTCAGCGGCGTTGGACCCCGGCTGGCCCTCGCGGTGCTGGCCGTGCACACACCGGAAGCCATCCGGGTGGCGGCCTCATCGGGCGACGACAAAGCATTCAGCAAGGTGCCCGGCATCGGACCGAAGGGCGCCCGCCGGATTGTGCTCGAATTGGCCGACAAGCTGATTCCCCTGGGCACCATCGGGGCGACACCGAAGAATAGCTGGCAGGGGCAGGTCCTCACCGCGATGATGGGACTCGGCTGGTCGGAAAAGGACGCCACGGCTGCCATCGACGCAGCGACGGCCGAAGCACCCGAGGTGGCCGCGACAGGCGACGTCGGAGCCATCCTGAAACTCACCCTGCGCAGGCTCGGCCAGGATGGTGCCCGGGCATCAGCACGTAGCCGGGTCAGCTGATGGCCCGCGACGACGCCGCAGCGGGGGAGGAGACCCCGACGGTCTCACCCGCCGGGGACCCCGAAGACCGGGCAGTTGAGGCGGCGCTACGTCCCAAGAACCTCGACGACTTCGTGGGGCAGCAGCGGGTCCGCCGGCAGCTCTCGCTGGTGCTGGAGGCCTCACGGTTACGCGGCAGAACGGCCGACCATGTGCTGCTGTCGGGCCCGCCGGGACTTGGCAAGACCACGCTGGCGATGATTATTGCCGCCGAGATGAACGCTCCGCTGCGAATCAGCTCCGGGCCAGCCATCCAGCACGCCGGTGACCTTGCCGCCATTCTTTCGTCCCTCACCGACGGTGAAGTCCTGTTCCTCGACGAGATCCACCGGATGTCCCGGCCCGCCGAAGAAATGCTGTACATGGCGATGGAAGACTTCCGGGTGGACATCATTGTCGGCAAAGGCCCAGGGGCAACGGCCATCCCGCTTGACCTGCCCCCGTTCACCCTGGTCGGCGCCACCACCCGGGCAGGCCTGCTGCCTGGCCCGCTGCGCGACCGGTTCGGTTTCACCGGCCACCTTGAGTTCTACTCGACGGCTGAGCTTGAGCTGGTGCTGCGCCGGTCGGCGATGCTGATGGATATGAAGGTCAACTCGGCTGCCTTTTCGGAGGTGGCCGGCCGGTCCCGCGGCACCCCACGAATCGCCAATCGGCTGTTGCGCCGGGTCCGTGACTGGGCACTGGTGCACGGCGTCGACCTGATCGATGCCAGGTGCGCTGGGGCGGCGCTGGATATGTATGAGGTAGACGCCAAGGGCCTCGACCGCCTCGACCGTGCGGTCCTGACTGCCCTGATCACCAAATTCAACGGTGGCCCGGTTGGCCTGTCCACGCTGGCCATCGCCGTCGGCGAAGAGCCGGAGACCGTCGAGACCGTCGCCGAACCGTACCTGGTGCGGGAAGGGATGCTCGGCCGGACCCCCCGCGGCCGGATCGCCACCCGGGCCGCCTGGGACCACCTTGGTCTGGTCATGCCAGCCACCGTTGCCGCAGCCATGCCGGAAGACCTGTTCACTGTGCTCGGGGACGACAACCTCAGCGACGACAACGAAGAGATACCGGATTGGGCCAACACCGACGGATAGGCGGGATGGAAGGACGCGCGGAATCACGTTTCCCTTTACACTGATATGACGTGCGGCACGTCAGGTGCGCGCGGATCCCAAGATATAGAAACGGAATTACTCTGTGTTCCCCACCCTTATAGCCCAGACTGCCGCCCAAGAACCAGGTTTCGACATTTTCAACCTGCTCCTCCCGGTGGCACTCGGAGTATTGATCTTTATGATGTTCCGGAAGCAGCGGAAAACACAGAAGACCATCAAGGAGCAGCGCACCCAGATGGTTCCCGGCACCGAAGTGATGACCAACTTCGGTCTGTTCGGCACCGTCATCTCACTCGATGAGGAAGCCAACAAGGCGCTCTTGCAGCTCGGCCCGGGCGCTACAGCCACGGTCCACATGCAGACCCTCACCAAGGTGGTCCAGCCTGAGCCCCTCGAGGACGACGACGAAGCGCCAGCAGTTCCCGACGACGCCTCCTCGCTGACCAGCCCCGTGGTGGACACCTCAGTCACCGAGACCTCGGTTGCCGACACTTCGGCCACAGACCCCTCCGTCGCCGACCCCCGGGCCACCGCCGCCCGGGCCGCCGCCATCGACGGCCAGGATCAGACGCGCCAGGATGAGATACGTGCCGGATCGGACGCTGAACGGCCTGCCTCCCACCCGGACGACGAGGCCCGTCTGGACTATGACAACAAGCGGGATAACAAGGACAACTAGCGCCAGGGTGGGGCTGGCACCGGGAAGGTGCCAGCCCCACTGTTACCAGAACCACCCCAGCGCGCTCTCTCGATAAAAGGAAATTCCACATGCCTCGCACCGGCCCAGGCACGGCAGCCAAACGGACCCTCGTTTGGCTTGGCGTTATGTTCGCATTACTAGCAGTTCTCCTGGGCAGCGGGTCCATCTGGGGCACCGCGAGCTGGAACCCCAAACTGGCCCTTGACCTTGAAGGCGGAACCCAGATGATCCTGGCGCCGCAGGTACAGGGCGGCAGCGACGAGATCACCGAGGAGCAACTCGACCAGGCGGTCGAAATCATCAGGCAGCGGGTTGACGGGAGCGGTGTAGCCGAGGCCGAGATCAACACCCAGTCCGGCCGCAACGTGATTGTGTCCCTGCCCGGTATTCCCGACGCGGAAACCCGCGAGCTGATTCAGGCCTCGGCGCAGATGGAATTCCGTCCGGTGCTGTTCGGCGGCCCGGGGCAGGCGCCCGCGGCGGAGACGCCGACCCCCGAAGAGGAACTCCCCGTTCCCACTGCGGAACCCACCGACGCCAGCGATCCCAACTGGATCACCGGTGAACTGCTCTCCGAATTCGAGACCCTGGACTGTACCTCCCCTGCGGCACTGGAACCAGCCGAGGAGGCAGCACCACCGGACGAGCCGATGGTGGCCTGCGAGCCGGGAACCCAGGGCAAGTACATTCTCGGGCCGGTGGAGGTGCCGGGCACCGACATCGACACGGCCGACTTCGGGATGCAGCGCAGCCCGCAGGGTCAGGCGCTGAACACCTGGGCCGTTAACATCCAGTTCAACGCCGAAGGCAGCCAGACGTTCCGGGAAGTCACTGAGCGGTTATTCGCCTTAGGGCAGGGCGATCCGCGGAACCAGTTCGCCATTGTGCTCGACGGAACCATTATTTCCGCGCCGACGACCAACGCAGTGATTCCGGACGGCCGGCCCTCGATCAGTGGTAGCTTCACCGAAGAGTCGGCAGCAGCACTCGCTGAGCAGCTGAAATACGGCGCCCTCCCCATCAGCTTCGAGATCCAGAGCGAACAACAGATTTCGGCCACCCTGGGCGCAGACCAACTGCGGCTTGGCCTCATCGCCGGCATCATCGGCCTGATCCTGGTGGCTGTCTACTCGATCTTCCAGTACCGGATGCTGGGGCTGGTCACCATCGCCTCCCTCGTCGTCGCCGGCCTCCTGACATACCTGGCCATTTGTATCCTCGGCTGGACTGAGAACTACCGCTTGTCCCTGGCGGGCGTCGCGGGCCTGATTGTTGCCATCGGGCAGACCGCCGACTCCTTCATCGTGTACTTCGAACGAATCCGCGATGAGCTCAGGGACGGTCGCGGCCTGGTGTCCGCGGTCGAGAATGGCTGGCGCAGGGCCAAACGCACGGTCCTGGCCTCCAAAGCAGTCAACCTGCTGGCCGCCGTCGTGCTGTACTTCGTAGCGGTGGGCAACGTGCGCGGGTTCGCCTTCACCCTCGGTCTCACGGCTGTTGCCGACCTCATCGTGGTCTTCCTCTTCACCCAGCCGGTGATGCGGTTGCTGGCCAGGACCAAGTTCTTCGGTGAGGGACACCGGTTCTCGGGTCTCGATCCGAAGAAGCTCGGAGTCATGCCGTTGTACCGTGGTGCGGGCAGGATCCGGATGCCCTCGGCTACCCCTGAGACGGCTGCCGCCGGGCGCACCAAGAACAAGGCAGTGTCAGGCGAAATCGCCCGGCGCACCACTATTGCGGAGCGGCGGCTGGCTGAACAAAAAGCCCTTGCCGCGCGCAGCAATGGCACCGACGAGAAGGGCAAGTAAATGCGGGGCTTTAGCTTTGCCAAGTTTGGCAACGACCTTTACTCGGGCAAACGGTCCTACCCGTTCGTGGGGAAGCGTAACCTGTGGTTCACCATTGCGGCCGTAGCTGTTCTGGTGTCCATCCTGATCCCGGTGGTCAAGGGCGGGTTCAACCTGGGGATCGACTTCCGCGGTGGATCCGAGTTCACGGTGTCCAGCGTCGAGAATACGGACGTTGCGCTGGGCGAGCAGGCGGTGGCCGACGTCGTGGCCGACGCGGTTCCCAGCGTCACGAACATCGCCCCGCAGACGATGCGCATCCAGACCGAGCGCCTCTCCGACGATGAGACCCTTAGCGTCAGGGATTCGCTGATCGGGGCCTATGACGTCACAGCGGAAGAAGTCACCTCCACGTTCGTGGGACCCACCTGGGGGGAGGACGTCAGCCGTCAAGCGCTGATTGGGCTGGTGGTCTTCGTCGCCCTTGCCGCTGTGCTGATGGCCGTGTACTTCAGGACCTGGAAAATGTCTGTCGCAGCACTCACCGCGCTGGTGGTGGTGATGACGGTTACCGCCGGTCTGTACTCGCTGAGTGATTTCGAGGTCACGCCGTCAGCGGTGATCGGGTTCCTCACCGTGCTCAGTTATTCTCTCTACGACACTGTGGTGGTCTTCGACAAGGTCAGGGAAAACACTGCTGACCTTGATGTCTCCACGAAGCGGACGTTCGCCGAGCAGGTCAACCTTGCGGTCAACCAGACTCTGGTTCGCTCCATCAACACCTCAGTGGTGGCAGTGCTGCCGGTCGCATCGATCCTGTTCATCGGGGCGCTGCTCCTGGGCGCCGGCACCCTGCGGGACCTGTCCCTCGCTCTCTTTATCGGCATCATTATGGGCACGATCACCACCCTTTTCGTTGCTGCGCCCATGTACGCGTGGCTGCGGATGCGGGAACCCGACATCAAACGGCAAGAGAAGCGGGTGCTCCAGCGCCGGTCGGTTGAAGCGTCGGAGACCGTCGCCGCCACCTGAGTGGCACTTTCGTAGCCGACAGATTATTGACCGTGTCCCGAGCCCACGACGGGCCCGGGACACGGTCGTTCGTGGCTCCAGTCCGTTTGCCGCCGGGAGAACCGGTCAGCACGGTTTGGTTTGGACGTCTAAACTTAAATATGCACGCCGGAGAAATGGCGTGGTGTAAGTCTTTTCAGCCGTCTGACGGGTGAGGAATCGGAGTGATAGGTGGCAGAAGCCAGCGGTCCAGCAGAGCGGCCAGACACCGGCAACGACCAGCGCGCCGGTGTACCCTCACGCCCGTCGACCGCGCAACTCGAACAGGTTCCAGCGGCCCCGGCGGTCACCCCGCCCGTCCGCAGCGACACGACGGCGACGGACTCGGCGGCCTCAGCCCCCTCGGCGGGCAGCGCCGACCATAGCGCATTGCCGGAGCGGAAGATCCGCACCCGTTCGCGATTGGCACGACTCACCGGGCGGGGATCGACCGGGTACTCGCCGGTGCTCGAACCGCTGCTGCGGACTGTCAGGGCGAACAACCCCAAAGAGGACCTGGATCTCATCCAGCGGGCATACCTGGTTGCTGAGCGCAGCCATGAAGGCCAGAAACGAAAGAGCGGCGACCCGTACATTACCCACCCGGTCGCCGTCGCGACCATCCTTGCCGAACTGGGGATGACCGGAACCACCCTCGCGGCCGCCTTGCTGCACGACACCGTTGAAGACACCGCGTGTACCCTGGACGACATCAAACGGGACTTCGGTGCCGAAGTGGCGATGTTGGTCGACGGAGTCACCAAGCTGGACAAGGTGTCCTTCGGCGACGCCGCACAGGCGGAGACGGTCCGCAAGATGGTCGTCGCCATGGCCAAGGACATCAGGGTGCTGGTGATCAAGCTTGCCGACCGGCTCCACAATGCCCGGACCTGGCGGTTCGTCTCACCCGAGTCGTCGGCCAGAAAGGCCCGCGAGACTCTAGAGATCTTTGCGCCCCTCGCCCACCGGCTGGGGATGAACACCATCAAATGGGAGCTCGAAGACCTTTCCTTCGCTGCGCTGCACCCGAAGGTCTACGAAGAGATTGTGCGGATGGTGGGCGACCGCACGCCCGAACGTGAAAAGCATCTGTCGGTGGTGCGCACCCAGATCGGTGAGGACCTGCGGTCAGTCAAGATCAAGGCGACCATCACCGGGCGCCCGAAGCATTACTACTCGATTTATCAGAAGATGATCGTCCGCGGCAAGGACTTCGATGATATCCATGACCTGATGGGAATCCGGGTCCTGGTGGATAGTGTCAGGGACTGTTACGCCACGCTCGGGCAGTTGCACGCCCGCTGGAATCCGCTCCCCGGCCGATTCAAAGACTACATAGCGATGCCCAAGTTCAACATGTACCAGTCGTTGCACACCACGGTAATCGGCCCGGGAGGGCGTCCGGTGGAGATCCAGATCCGGACCCATGACATGCACCGTCGAGCCGAGTACGGTGTGGCAGCGCACTGGAAGTACAAGGGTGCCGGCGCGAAAGCAGGGGATGGCCCCGACAACAGCGACATGGGCTGGCTGCGGAGCCTCGTCGACTGGCAGCAGGAAACTTCCGATCCCGACGAGTTCCTTGATTCGCTGCGCTTCGAAATCAACGCCCGTGAAGTCTTTGTTTTCACCCCCAAGGGTGAGGTGATGGCGCTTCCGTTCGGCTCGACGCCGGTCGACTTCGCCTACGCCGTGCACACCGAGGTGGGCCACCGAACCATCGGCGCACGAGTCAACGGCAAGTTGATCCCGCTAAACAGTGAGCTCAACCACGGTGACTGGGTGGAAATCTTCACGTCAAAGGCCGAAGGCGCCGGCCCAAGCCGGGACTGGCAGGGGTTCGTCAAGAGCCCCCGGGCACGCAACAAAATCCGGCAGTGGTTCACCAAGGAACGCCGCGAAGAGGCCATTGAGAAGGGCAAGGAACTGCTAACGCGTGCCATGCGCAAGCAGAACCTGCCGCTGCAGCGCATGATGACCCACGACGCGCTGCTGGCAGTCGCCCAGGAACTCAGGCACGCCGATATCGCAGCGCTGTACGCGGCGGTCGGTGACGGACATTCCTCGGCGCAGAACGTGATTGAACACCTGGTTGCGTTGATGGGTGGCAACGAAGGCGCCGAAGAGAGCATTGCCGAGTCGACGGTTGCCACCACTCCCCGCCGGCCCAAATTCTCCGATTCCGGGGTGACGGTGCGCGGTGTCGGGGACGTCTGGGTCAAGATTGCCCGCTGTTGTACACCGGTTCCGCCGGATCCGATCATTGGGTTTGTCACCCGCGGATCGGGGGTTTCAGTACACCGGAATGATTGCCGCAACGTTGAGGAACTGCGCGACCAGCCGGACCGGATCGTCGAAGTGGACTGGGCCCCTACCCAGTCCAGCGTGTTCCTGGTGGAAATCCAGGTTGAGGCACTTGACCGGAAGAGCCTACTCTCCGACGTGACCCGGGTCCTGTCGGAAAACCACGTGAACATTCTGGCCGCGAGTGTCAACACCTCCACGGACCGGGTTGCGTTGTCTCGGTTTGCCTTTGAGATGGGCGACCCGAAATATCTGACCCACATCCTCAACGCCGTCCGCCGAATTGACGGCGTGTTTGACGTCTACCGCACCACTGGGGCTCAGCGGAGGCTTTAGGGCAGGTGGTCCGTTCTTACCCGGTTATCCGTCCCGCCCCGGCGAATGCATTGCGGTCTGCAGGAGCGCCAGGGCACGGTTCTTGCCGGGAACACGGCGGGTTGTCTCAAGAGCCCTGACCACCAGGACCAGATCGCAGCCCAGGGAAGGGTGTGTGGCCAGTTTAATGAGGCTCGGGAGAGCCCACGACTCGTGGCCGTGAACTGCCACATCCAGTGCGGTCCTGAGGGGTGAGGTGACGCCCACCCCTCCCAGCACCGTGATGTCACAGGGCCCCAATGCCACCTGATGCATGAGGGCGTCACTGAACGGGGGCAGGGCGGTGGTGCGACGCCGGTGGTCCGTCACCAGATTGATCACGCCGGGTAACGTCGCGCAGCCGTACACCCAGGCGGCGCTCTGGCGGGCGAGGGCCACCCTGGAGCGCAACGGTTCCGGGACGCACAGAATCGCGGATTGTGCGCGAGAGACCGGATCGAGGTGAAGGTCGGCGCGTGCATAAGAATCCCTGCACACCCGGTGGAGTAGGCCATCGTTGCACATGGCTTGGAGTTCCACCGTGCTGAAAATGTCATTGGCACGAAACAAGACGCCGCCGCTTGAGGTGCCCGGCTCTGCCCTGATCGTGGCGGGAGTCGCGCCCTGCTGGTGAAAAGACATGACCCAAGCATTCCGACTTGCCCGGCAAAACGAAAGCCCCGGCGTCCAGATGTGGATAACAACCGAAAGCCCGGTCAACCAGACTCTGGTCAACCGGGCTTCAGGGCGTCATCCCGACCCGTCGGCCGTCGGCGGCACTCTTTAGGAGAAGTCCCGCGCCGACTTGCGGAGCATCTCCAACCACTGCTCGCGAGCCGTCAGCGCTTCCTTGGCTGCGGCAATACGCTTTGCGTCCCCGGCCTTCTTGGCGGCGCCCAGATCGTCCTGGAGTGCTGCGATGGTGGACTCCAACTGGCTCAGCGCGCTGTTGGTGCGGGCCTGCGTCTCGGGGTTGGTCCGCTCCCAGTGGGCGTCATCGGCGGACTTGACTGCGTCCTCGACTTCGCGGATACCGGCTTCAATGCGGGCCATGTCAGCGCGCGGCACCTTTCCCGCTTCCTCCCAGCGGTCACGGATGGACTGCAGCGACTTCTTCGCCGCGGCAAGGTTCTTAATGGGCAGCAGCTGGCGTGCCTCCCCCAGCAGGGCCTCCTTGACCACAAGGTTGGCTCCGTACTCCTCGTCGATTGCCTCGTTGGTGGCTTTTCGCGCGGTGAAGAACCGGTCCTGAGCGGCCCGGAAGCGCGCCCAGAGGGCGTCGTCGTCCTTGCGGCTGGCCCGTTTGGAGGCTTTCCACTCGTCCATCAGCCGACGGTATTCGCCGGCGGTGTGGCCCCAGTCGGTGGAGGTCGACAGCGCCTCAGCCTGCTGGATGAGGGATTCCTTTGCCTGCTTGGCTGACGCGTTGTCGGTGTCGAGCTGGGAGAAGTAGGCGCGGCGATGACGATCGAAAATGGTCCGCGCTGCACGGAACCGCTTCCACAGCCCGTCCTCCGTGCCGCGACCCAGACGGATGCCGTTCTTCTGGGCGGCCTTCCAGGTCTCGAACAGCTCGTTCATCCTGGTGCTGCTGGCCTTCCACTGAACGGTGGACGGATCGCGACCAGCGATTTCCTCGGCTTCAGCAACAATCGCCTCGCGCGCTACCAGCTCGGCGGCCTTCAAGGCGTCCTGCACGGCCTTCTCGCCAGCACCGAGCTCGGAGATCGAGCCGGTCAGGGCATCCAACCGGGCTTCGAGCGCCAGCACGTCGCCGACCACCTTCTTCTCGGCAACCTGCTCCCGCAGATGGTCGGCCGTCTTCTGCATGTCGGCTGACGGTGCCTTCGCCTGCACCCGCTGCTCCAGCAGCAAAATCTGACTCGCCACGTCGTCGTACTTCCGGACGAAGTAGGCGAGGGCCTCATCCTTCGACGCATCCGGGTACTGGCCAACAGCGTGCTCTTCGCCGTTGACGATCAGAAACACATGGCCATCCTCTTCAACGCGGGCAAACTTCGCCGCCTCGCTCAGGGGAGTGCTGTGCGCAGGGGGAGCGGCGATTTGGGCTCCGGGCTTACCGGCAGGCTTTCCGCCGGGTTTTCCGCCGGGACGCGGTGCCATGGCGGCAGGGCTGGGCGCCGCACTCGGCTGGGGGGCCGGCGGCTCAGGCGCGACTGCTGGCTCAGCCGGGGCGTCGGCAGCTGGCGCGGGCTCCGTTTCCCGTTCGGGCTCGCTTGCCGGCTCTGCCTCCGCTGCCTCAATTGCCTGCCCAGGGTCTACGGGGGTTACCTCGTCGCCTGACGTTTCGTCGGTACGGGGTGTTTCGTCGGATTGCTGACTTTGTGTCACCGCTAGAAGTCTTTCGCTCGTTGGTTTGCCAGCTACCTCGCGGCAATTAGTTCAGGGCTACTGAGTCTATCGTCACAGCACTTGCCGGGGGACCGTTCTTGATCGTCGGCCAGCTGCTACAGTGCATCCCAGTGCTACGCAGCCTAGAAGGCCACTTTACGCATAAGGGTTCGGCAGCGGGAATCTGCTACCGCCCACCGCGGTCCAGGCTGCTGCGGTGAGCAACCCGGCCAGGCGGGGTCAACCCACCCCGTATGTAAGCCGCGGTGCGGGAAAAGTTGCCCACCGCGGTCCAGGTTGACCCCCGTGGGTGGAGGTGTAGTGAACGGGAGGGGCGAAGCGTTTCGCGTGGGTCCGCCACAACCCCTAAAATGAGTGCCGCACCAGTCACCCGAACGCTACGTACCGCAAGGAGCTCAGCTGTATGGCACGCAAGGCCTCACTGTCAGGTTTTCCAGAATGGCTGCCGGAGGAGCGTCTGGTGGAACTGCACGTGCTGGACACGCTGCGGAGCACCTTCGAACTGCACGGATTCTCCAACATCGAGACCCGCGCCGTCGAGACGGTGTCCCACCTGCTGCGTAAAGGGGACATCGACAAAGAGGTCTACGCCGTGTCCCGACTGCAGGCCGACGACGACGGCGTCCGGGCAACCGGCGCCGACGACAGCCTCGCCCTCCACTACGACCTGACAGTCCCGTTCGCCCGTTACGTGGTCGAAAACTCGGGGCACCTCGCCTTCCCTTTCCGGCGGTACCAGATCCAGAAGTGCTGGCGCGGGGAGCGCCCGCAGGATGGCCGGTTCCGCGAGTTCACCCAGGCCGACATTGACGTGGTGGGCGACGGCGTCCTCCCGTTCCGGTACGACGTCGAGCTGGCCCTCGTGGTGGTCGCTGCCCTGTCCGCCCTCCCCATCCCCGACTTCACGGTGCGGGTCAACAACCGGAAACTCGCCGAGGGTTTCTATCGTGGCATCGGCATCGAGGACACCGCCGGGGTGCTGCGGAGCATCGACAAGCTGGAGAAAATCGGCGCCGAAAAGGTGACCGAACTACTCCAGACCGAACTCGGCGCCACTGCGGAGCAGGCCGCCCTTGCCCTTCGCCTGGCCTCGATCCGCACCGCCGACGTGTCGTTCGTCGAGCAGGTCCGTGCCCTCGGGGTCACCCACCCGCTGCTCGAAGATGGCCTGGGAGAGTTGGAACAGGTCATCGCCGAAGCCTCCAGGCGCGCCCCGGGCAGAGTCGTCGCCGACCTCAGCATCGCCCGCGGCCTCGACTACTACACCGGAACCGTCTACGAAACGGTGCTCAACGGACACGAATCGTTGGGTTCGATCTGCTCCGGCGGCCGCTACGACAGCCTCGCAGCCAAGGGCAACCGCACCTTCCCCGGCGTCGGCCTGTCCATTGGCGTAACCCGGCTGGTGTCACGGATCCTCAGCCAGGACTTCACTGTGGTGTCCCGCCGGGTCCCCACCGCGGTGCTGATCTCGCTCACCGATGACAGCGCGTGGTCGGCCGCGCAGGACATTGCCGCCTCCCTGCGTGGCCGGGGCATATCCGCCGAGGTCGCAGCCTCCGCCGAAAAGTTCGGCAAACAGATCAAGTTCGCCGACCGGCGCGGCATCCCCTTCGTCTGGTTCACCGCCGAGGACGGCACCCACGAGGTCAAGGACATCAGGACCGGCGCCCAGGAACCAGCCGACCCTGACACCTGGTCACCCCCGGCGGCCGACCTTATGCCTACCGTCCTGCGTTCGGTGAACTGACCAGACCCTGCACACCCGCGCTTAGCTATGCCGTCGGCGTATTCGCACGACGACGGCGCGGCCGAGCACCCCGACGCCCAGAACGGCCACCATGGTGAGCACCGATGCCGTCGGGAGGGTCAGGGCAAGCAGTAGGCAGCCCGCGAATCCCACTACGTTCAACGCCCGCGGCGAATACCACGGCCGGTCCGTGAGGGTGAACGCCGACAGGTTGGCGATCGCATAGTAGATCAGCACACCGAAACTCGAGAAGCCCACCACCGTGAGCACACCGGTGGTCAGGAGCAAGCCAATGACGACGCCTGCGGTGGCCAGATCCGCTGCATAGGGCACGCCGAATCGCTGCCAGATCCTGGCTAGCGCCCGGGGAAGGTCGCCCTCCCGCGCCATGGCCAGGGTGGTCCGGCCCACTCCGGCGATGAGGGCCAATAGGGCTCCGAGGCTCGCGAGGGCTGCAGCCACGGTGACCGCCGCCGTCGGGATCCCCGAGGTCGAGTCGGCGAACACCTCGAGGAGCGGAGCAGGCGATCCGGCCAGCGCCGTTGGACCGAGCGCCGAGAGCAGTCCGACGGAGAGCAGCAGATACAGCACCAGGGTGAAGCCGAGTGACCCGAAGATGGCTGCCGGGATGTTGCGCTGCGGCTCGCGCACCTCCTCGCCCATGGTGGCCACCCGCGCATACCCGGCGAAGGCGAAGAACAGCAGTCCGGCCGCCTGAAGGACACCAACCCAGGTGGTGGGCAGAGGGACCGAGTCGGACGGCGCGGGGGTGGCGAAGGCGACGACCACCACGAACGCGAGGACTGGAACCACCAGCGATACGATGAGCCGGGTCAGCAGGGCGGTCCGGCTGACCCCCAGCAGATTCACCACGGTCAGGCCCACCACCGCGGCAACCGCTGCGGCAGTTTCAAAGCCCGGGGCGGCGTACAGCCCAAAGGTCAGGGCCATCGCAGCGCAGGAGGCGATCTTGCCGGTGATGAAACTCCAACCGGCGATGAAACCGGGCCAAGGGCCAAGCTGACGACGGCCATAGACGTACGTGCCACCGCTCTGCGGGTGCACTGCAGCGAGCTGGGCCGACGCCGCCGCGTTGCAGTAAGCGACGAAACCGGCGATCGCCACGGCCAGCGGAAGCCAGTTCCCGGCTGCCGCGGCTGCCGGGGCAAACACCACAAACACGCCGGCGCCGATCATGGAGCCGACCCCCACCGTGGTGGCGTCGAAGCCGCCAAGTTGACGCCGGAGTCCCGGCGGATCGGTCAGTGGCGGATTGTTCTCAGGTGGATGAGCCGTTGCCATGTGTGATCCCCTGCCGTGGCGGGTGAGTCCCGGTATCACCGGTAAACTCGAACGAGACGATCTTTTCATACGCGGGTTGCCGTTTACGCCCCGCACCTCCACCCGGAAGGAATGCTGTGCTGCGCACACATGACCTCGGTTCGCTACGGACCGAGCACATTGGACACACCGTTACCCTGGCAGGCTGGGTAGCCCGCCGCCGAGATCACGGCGGTGTTGCATTCCTTGACCTGCGCGATGCTTCAGGCTTCGCTCAGGTGGTCGTCCGGGAAGAGGAAGTCTTCCACGGCTTGCGCAACGAGTACGTCCTGCAGATCACCGGTACCGTCGAGAAGCGGCCCGAAGGCAACGAAAACCCTGCCCTCGCCACCGGCAGCATCGAAGTCATCGCCGAGACAGTCACCATCCTCAACACCTCCGACCCGCTGCCCTTCCAGATCGACGAGCATGTTGAGGTGGGCGAGGAAGCCCGCCTGAAGCACCGGTACCTGGATCTGCGCCGACCCGCGCCCAACGCCAACCTCCGCTTGCGTTCCGAAGCGAACCGGGTGGCACGCGAACTGCTGCACCAGGACGGCTTCGTCGAGATTGAAACCCCCACGCTCACCCGATCCACCCCTGAGGGCGCCCGTGACTTCGTGGTGCCAGCCCGCCTGGCGCCGGGCTCCTGGTACGCGCTGCCGCAGTCCCCACAGCTGTTCAAGCAGCTCCTTCAGGTAGGCGGGTTTGAGAAGTACTACCAGATCGCCCGCTGCTACCGCGACGAGGACTTCCGTGCGGACCGCCAGCCTGAGTTCACCCAGCTCGATATTGAGGCCAGTTTCGTGGAGCAGGATGACGTCATTGCCCTGGGCGAGAGCCTGATCAAGGCGCTCTGGCAGCTGATCGACGTCGAAATCCCCACGCCGATCCAACGGATGACCTACGCGGACGCGATGGCACGGTTTGGCTCCGACAAGCCTGACCTGCGCTTCGGCCTGGAGCTGACCGAGCTCACCGAGTTCTTCAAGGACACCGATTTCGGCGTGTTCAAGGCGCCGTACGTCGGTGCCGTCGTCATGCCCGGCGGGGCGTCGCAGCCGCGCCGCCAGCTCGACGCCTGGCAGGAATGGGCCAAGCAGCGCGGCGCGAAGGGCCTCGCCTATGTTCTGGTCGACGACGACGGTAGCCTCCGCGGCCCTGTCGCCAAGAACCTCACCGAGGCCGAGCGTGACGGACTGCCCGCCGCCGTCGGCGCCAACCCCGGCGACTGCATTTTCTTCGCCGCCGGCGAGAAGACTCCCTCCCGCGCGCTGCTCGGCGCAGCACGCGTTGAAATCGGCCACCGCACCGGTCTCATCGACCCGTTGGCCTGGGCCTTCGTCTGGGTTGTTGACGCACCGATGTTCGAACCGGCGTCGGCGGCTGTCGCAGCCGGCGACGTGGCAGTCGGCGGGGGAGCGTGGACCGCAGTGCACCACGCGTTCACCTCACCCAAGCCCGAGTACCTGGACACCTTCGACAAGGATCCCGAGACCGCGCTGGCCTATGCGTACGACATTGTCTGCAACGGCAACGAAATCGGTGGCGGCTCGATCCGTATCCACCAGCGTGATGTCCAGGAACGCGTGTTTGCGGTCATGGGAATCAGCCAGGAGGACGCGCAGGAAAAGTTCGGCTTCCTGCTCGAAGGATTCAAGTACGGCGCGCCCCCTCACGGGGGGATCGCGTTCGGTTGGGACCGCGTCGTTGCGCTGATGGCCGGCACCGAGTCCATCCGCGACGTCATCGCGTTCCCGAAGTCCGGTGGCGGCTTCGACCCGCTGACAGCGGCGCCAGCCCCGATCACCGCACAGCAGCGCAGGGAAGCCGGTGTGGACTTCAAACCGGAGAAGAAGGACTAGGGTCCGGTTGTACGGTCTGAGTTGCTGTGTGACGGGAATGGATGCACAGCCAATCCGGTTATGAAATACTAGTAAACACAAACGTGCTCCGGGGTCGGTGTAATTCCGAACCGGCGGTGATAGTCCGCGACCCGTCTGCGCCTGCGCTACCCGCGCCGGAATGGACGGTTGAGCCGGTGAAATTCCGGCACCGACAGTTAAAGTCTGGATGGGAGAAGCGCGTGCAGCCTAGGCTGTGCTGGTTTGTTGGCGCCGTCGCGCGTAGCAGCTGGCACCGGCCGTTCCTGTCGTAACCCCCGGAGCGCACCGCTCGAGACAAGGGAACGACATGGACTTTCTGAGGTGGCGCTTCGACGCTCAGATCCCCGTTGCCGGAAGCGCACTGTCGCTTCGAGTCCTCCTCCCGGATCCCACCCTCCGGTGAGCGTCATGAACCAGCCAGCCTCCGACGCCGAAACCCAGGCAATGCGGCACGCCCTTAAGCTGGCGGGCCAGGGTGTCCGTGGTGCCAACCCCCTGGTGGGATCGGTAGTCCTCGATGACCGTGGCGCCGTCATTGGCACCGGTTATCACCGGGGCGCTGGCACGCCCCACGCGGAAGTCGACGCTCTCGCCAATGCCACCACCCGGCGAGCCGATCTCTCCGGTTGCACCCTGGTCTGTACCCTCGAACCCTGCAACCACACCGGGCGCACCGGCCCCTGTACCGAAGCCATCGCCGCGGCGGGCATCGCCCGCGTTGTCTACGCCGCCGACGACATCCACGGCCCGGCCGCCGGTGGCGCCGGCCGGCTCCGGGACCACGGCGTCGACACCGTCGGCGGCCTGCTGGCCGACGAAGCGCACGGCGTGAACCACCGGTGGCGCGACGCCACCAGCTCGCACCGTCCGTTCATCACCCTCAAAATTGCGCAGACCCTCGACGGGCGGGTTGCAGCAGCGGACGGCACCAGCCAGTGGATCACTGGCCCCGAGTCACGCAGCGATGGGCACGCCATCAGGCGGCGGGCCGACGCGGTGCTGGTAGGCACCGGAACGGTGTTCGCCGACAACCCCCGACTCTCAGCCCGGCACCCCGACGGATCCGACGCCGCGCACCAGCCGCTCCGCGTGGCCATGGGACTGCGCGAAGTCCCTGACGACGCGGCAATCCGCAGCGGACGCTTCCTCCAGCTCACCACCCGCAACCCGTGGGACGCGGTGAAACACCTGGCCGGCGACGGCGTGGGTCACCTGATGATCGAGGGCGGTCCCACAATCGCCAGCGCGTTCCTTGCTGCACGCCTGGTCGATGAACTGGTCATCTACCAGGCGCCCGTGCTGCTCGGCGCTGGCCCCCCAGCCGTCCAGGCCCTCGGGATTTCCTCACTTGTAGATGCCAGCGCCTGGGTCCTTGACCCCCATGGCGGCGACTCGATCACCCAATGCGGCAGCGATGTGCGTCTCCACCTCAGCCCGGCACCCGCCAGCCACCAAACCTTGTCCCAGACGACGCCCAGCAGCAAAGGACCCAGCATATGTTCACAGGAATAGTCGCCGAACAAGGCAGCGTTGTCTCATTGGATGTCGCCGCGGACCATACCAGTGCCATCCTGGTCTTCAACGCGCCTACTACCGGCCAGGATCTGGGCCTCGGCGGGTCGATCGCCGTCAACGGTGTCTGCCTGACCGCAACCAGCATCGACGACGGTAGGATCGCCGTCGACGTGATGGGCGAGACCCTGCTGCGGACCACCACCGGGTCCCTGACCCCCGGCAGCGTGGTCAACCTTGAGCGGTGCGTCCCAGCGACCGGACGGCTTGACGGGCACGTGGTACAGGGCCACGTCGATGGCATCGGAACCCTGCTGGAGCGGGAGAATCAAGGCGCCTGGCACCGGCTGCGCTTCGGTCTGCCGACCCGGCTGGCTCGCTACGCAGCGGAAAAGGGATCCGTTACGGTCGACGGCGTGTCGCTCACTGTCAGTGCTGTCAGCCCGGTCTCCGCACCCGACCCCTGGTTCGAGGTGGGCCTGATACCCACCACCCTGCAGGAGACCAACCTGGGCCTGAAGCAGGTCGGGGATTCGGTGAACCTGGAAATGGATGTGCTGGCCAAATACGCTGAACGGTTGATGAGTTTCATGCTCCCGGCGTGGCAGTCGCCAAATACCCAGTCGATCCCCATCCAAAAGCCCGCAGTCCAGCAACCCGCAGTCCAGAAACCAGCAGTCCAGCAACCGGCTGCTCCGCCAGCCATCACGGAGGCACAGCCATGATCGCGCAGCACGCCGAACCGGAAACCGGGTCCATCCCGCTGGACGCCGTACCCGCAGCGGTCGCAGCGATTGCCGCCGGCCGCGCCGTCGTCGTCGTCGATGATGAGCGGCGCGAAAACGAGGGCGACATCATCTTCGCCGCCCAATTCGCCACCCCGGAACTGGTGGGCTGGACCGTCAGGTACTCCTCGGGGGTGCTGTGTGTCCCGATCAGCGGCGCTATCGCCGACCGGCTGCTGCTGCCGCCCATGACTGCCGTCAACCAGGACGCCAAGGGTACCGCCTACACCGTCTCCTGCGACGCAGCGGAGGGCGTGAGCACCGGGATCAGTGCCGCGGATCGGTCGGTCACCGCACGTCTGCTCGCCGACCCGACGACGACGGCGGCGCACTTCACCCGGCCCGGGCACATGTTCCCGCTGCGCGGTGCGCCCGGTGGGGTGTGTGAACGCCCCGGCCACACCGAGGCCAGCCTCGAGTTGTGCACCCTGGCAGGCCTTAAGCCGGCGGCGGTGATCGCCGAGTTAGTACACGATGAAGGGCACATGATGCGCCTGCCCGCCCTGCGCGACTTCGCCGACACCCACGGCCTGCCCCTGATTTCCATCAAAGACCTCCTGGACTACCTGACGACACCAGAGAAGGCCCCCCGATGAACACCACCAACGTCACCGGGGGGCCGGTGGTCACCCTTCCGACGGCGTTCGGGCGGTTCACCACCCAGGCCTGGACCGATGAGGTGACCGGCGTTGAGCACCTGAGCCTGTCCTCGTCGGGCAGCAGCGGCCTGGCCGGCGAGGCTCCGCTCGTGCGGTTGCACTCTGAATGCCTGACCGGCGACGTCTTCTCGTCCTTCCGCTGCGACTGCGGTGAGCAGCTTGAGCAGGCGCTGCAACTCGTCGCAGAGCAGGGCGGCACCGTGCTGTACCTGCGCGGCCAGGAGGGGAGGGGTATTGGACTGGCCAACAAGATTCGTGCGTATGCCCTGCAGGAGGGCGGAGCCGACACCATCGAAGCCAACGAGCAGCTCGGTCTGCCGGTCGATTCCCGGGATTACCAGGCCGCCGCCACGATCCTTCACCAGCTGGACCTGGGCGTGATCCGACTGCTCAGCAACAACCCCGAGAAGCGCGACAAACTGCGGGAGTACGGCATCGAGGTCACCGCGATGGTCCCCTCGGAGGTCCCAGCGCGGGACGAGAACCAGCGGTACCTGCAGACCAAACGGGACCGGCTCAACCACCAGCTCACCCAACTCGAAGACCACGGGCTCCAGCAGAGCTAAGTTCCACCCTGATCACCACACCTCCTAATCACCGAAAAGAGACCTGTTATGAGCGGCCACGGCGCACCCCCCATTGACCTCAGCCACCTTGCCGGAGCGCAGCACCTGCGCCTCGCCGTCGTCGCCGCCAGCTGGCACACGGAGATTATGAACGGACTACTCGACGGCGCCCTGCGCGCCGCGCGTGACGCCGGCATCGAGCCGACAGTGGTGCGGGTCCCCGGCAGCTTCGAACTGCCCGCCGCCGCCGCCCGGCTGGCACCGCACTTCGACGCTGTGGTGGCGCTCGGCGTCGTCATCCGAGGCGGCACCCCGCACTTCGACTACGTCTGCCAGGCCGCGACCTCCGGCCTGACCGACGTCAGCGTTCGGACGGGGAAGCCCGTGGGATTCGGCGTCTTGACCTGCGACACCGAGGAGCAGGGGCTGGACCGTGCCGGGCTGCCCGGGTCCAGTGAGGATAAGGGATACGAGTCGGTCGCCGCCGCGCTGACCACCGCCGCTGTACTCGAGGCGTGGCAAGGGTAGAGCTATGTCACAGGAAACCCGCCGAATGAGGCTCAGCGCCGCCAACCCAGTAACGTTGACTCTGTGAAAAGCTTCGAAACACTCTTTGCTGAACTCGGCGCCAAGGCCGTCGCCCGCCCCGACGGGTCTCGAACCGTCGCCGAACTCGACTCAGGCGTCCACGGCATCGGTAAGAAGGTGGTTGAGGAAGCCGCTGAGGTGTGGATGGCCGCCGAGTACGAATCCGATGAGGCAACCGCCGAGGAAATCTCCCAACTGCTCTACCACCTGCAGGTCCTGATGATCGCCAAAGGTCTGACGCTGGACGACGTCTACAAACATCTCTAGGCACCGTCCCGATCCGGATAGGTGTGCCACCAGCCGCAGACTCCCCTCGAAAACCTCAGCGAAAGAACCCCATGCTTCGTGTAGCAGTCCCCAACAAGGGCGCCCTGTCCGAATCCGCCTCCGCCATGCTCGCCGAGGCCGGGTACCGCCAGCGCCGTGACACCCGCGAGCTCGTCCTCGAGGATCCCGAGAACGGCGTCGAATTCTTTTTCCTCCGCCCCCGCGATATCGCCGTCTATGTGGGCGCCGGAACCCTCGACGTCGGCATCACTGGCCGCGACCTGTTCCTGGACGCCGACGTCGACGCAGAGGAGCGCCTGACGCTCGGGTTCGGTGCCTCCACCTTCCGGTTCGCCGGCCCGGTGGGAGATTTCACCGACGTCGCGCAGCTCGACGGCAAGCGCCTCGCCACCAGCTATGACGGGCTCCTGCGCCGGTACCTCGTGGATCACGGAGTTAACGCGACGGTGGTGCGCCTTGACGGTGCCGTTGAATCCTCGGTGCGGCTCGGCGTCGCTGACGCGATCGCCGACGTCGTCGAAACCGGTAACACGCTCAAAGCCGCCGGGATGGAAATCTTCGGTGAGCCGATCCTGCGCAGCGAGGCGGTCCTCATCGGACGCAACGGCGACGCCCCGACCGGTCTTGATGTGCTGATCCGCCGGCTGCAGGGGGTACTCGTGGCACGTCAGTATGTGTTGATGGATTATGACATCCGCAAGGACCTGATCGATCAGGCTGCAGCGCTGACGCCCGGCCTGGAATCCCCGACGGTGTCCCCGCTCCGCGATTCGGACTGGGTGGCCGTCCGGTCCATGGTGCTACGCAATCAGACCAACCGGATCATGGACGAACTGTACGAACTCGGCGCCCGCGCCATCCTCGTCAGCACTATCCACGCCTGCAGGGTCTAGGACGCTGTCATGGGTGTAGCCATTCGTGTCATCCCCTGTCTCGACGTCGACGCTGGCCGCGTAGTCAAGGGCATCAACTTCGCTGACCTGCGTGACGCGGGTGATCCGGTGGAGCTTGCGCACCGGTACGACCGGGCCGGCGCCGACGAACTCACTTTCCTCGACGTCACCGCGTCCTCAGGGAACCGGGACACGACGTTCGACGTCGTTGCCCGCACAGCCGAGGAAGTCTTCATTCCGCTGACGGTGGGTGGGGGAGTCCGTGGGATTGCCGACGTCGACAAGCTGCTCCGGTTTGGTGCCGACAAGACCTCGATCAACACGGCAGCGGTCAGCCGACCCGACGTGATCGATGAGATCGCCAGCCACTTCGGGTCGCAGGTGCTGGTGTTGTCACTCGACGCGCGACGCGTCCCCGGCGGCGGGACGCCCTCGGGCTTCGAGGTGACCACCCACGGGGGCCGGCAGGGAACCGGCATCGATGCCGTTCAGTGGGCCCGCGAAGCCGCCGACCGAGGGGTGGGCGAAATCCTGCTCAACTCGATCGACGCCGATGGCACCAAAGCCGGATTCGACCTGGAAATGATCCGGGCGGTCCGTGCTGCCGTTCAGGTCCCGCTGGTCGCCTCCGGCGGGGCCGGCCTGCCGGAGCACTTCCCGCCGGCTGTTGAGGCCGGTGCGGATGCGGTGCTGGCGGCGTCGGTGTTCCACTTCGGGCCACTGGATGCCATCGCCCAGGTGAAGAAGGCGATCAGCGACGCCGGCTTCCCCGTCCGCTAAGGCGGGAAACTCTCACGCCTGATCCCGCGATTCCGCTTGAGCCCACCATTCGGCAGCCCCGCGGTTCGGCTCGAGTGCGGCAGTCTCGCGGTTCGGCAGAGTGCCGGAAGCCAGCAGGATTTGTGCAGCAGCGGTGAGTGATCTCAAACAAGTGTTCACCTCTGGCGGGTTGAACCGGGTTCAACTCGCCACAGGTGCGCAAAGTTTCCGTAGGCGTTGCGCCGAGTGGGGTTCAACCCGCCACAGGTGCGCAAAGTTTCCGTAGGCGTTGCGCCGAGTGGAGAGGGTTGGGGGCCTAGAGGCCAACCTCGGCGCTGTTCAGCAGGGCGACGGCGTCGGGCTGGCCCTCGAAGGTCACGAGTGCGTGGCGGGTGCGGCCGTGGGCGTGCATGAGGAGCTCACCCGGATCTCCCTTGATGGCGACGGACACGGGCGCCCGTTTGGCGACGTGGCGTGGGCCGTCGGAACGGACCAGCACGATACCCAGGTCC
Organism: Arthrobacter sp. TMN-50; assembly: GCF_054511125.1. Lineage (NCBI taxonomy): Bacteria > Bacillati > Actinomycetota > Actinomycetes > Micrococcales > Micrococcaceae > Arthrobacter > Arthrobacter sp. TMN-50. The sequence continues at coordinate 35,709 of NZ_JBTNDG010000014.1, forward strand.
ACTCCGCGGTACAGGATAGCGGCGCGTTTGATCAGTTCATCCCAGAGCGCGTCCGAGTAGTCCTCATCGAGAGCCCGGGGCGCCCACCGGCTCCGCGCACGGCGGACATCCTCGGTGTGCACGAAGTACTCGATCAGATTGGCGCTGGCGTCGAGGGACTTCGACCGCTTCAGCGGCGAGTAGAAGGGGTGGCCGGCGCGGAAATCCTCGATGAGCCGTTTATACCCGGCGGTGGACTCAGCCTTGGCCGCCATTTTGCGTACCGACTTATCAGAAACAGCTGCAAGGGGTTTGATAATCATGGCGAGGCTGACAGCCGGTCGGTGTTCCCGCAGGTACAGGTGGGCTGCCAGCTCTTTGGTCTGCCAACCATCGCACAGCGTGGGCGAGTGAGGCCCAGCCGCGAGAAGCGTTTCGGCCAAAACTTCGCGGGACGGTTCTACATATTGCATCACTGCTGAAACTAGCACGATCCGCTGTCGATTGGCAGGAAGAACCGCAGGAAGAACCGCAGGAAGGGGCGGCCCGGTACCCTGGTGTTCCGCGTCCGGTAGCGGACGGAGAGCGCGATAGAATCGAAGGTGATGCCATCACAGCCCAGCACCTCACCATCGCCGAATTCCGCCGAGGGGAAGACCCTCGATCCGGCGATCGCCGCAGCCCTGAAACGCGATTCGGCCGGACTGGTCGCCGCCGTGATCCAGCAACACGATTCGGGTGAGGTTCTGATGCTCGGTTGGATGGACGACGAGGCGGTCCGCCGCACGCTGAGCACCGGACGGGTCACCTTCTTCTCCCGGTCCCGCGGCACCTACTGGCGCAAGGGAGACACTTCCGGTCACACCCAGTGGGTCAAATCGGCGGCTATTGATTGCGACGGCGACGCGCTCCTGATCCGCGTCGACCAGGTCGGCGCTGCCTGCCACACCGGCACCCGGACCTGCTTCGACGGCAGGGACCTCGACGTCGTCGTCGGGCAGAGCCCCGTCCAGAGCACCATCAACTAGAACTTTCCGACCGCCACCTGAAAGAAACCACACTTTTATGCAGGAACTTGGAGTCATCAGCCCCAGCCTTGCCGAGTTTCGTGAGCTCGCCAAAGAGTGCCGGGTCGTCCCAGTGCACCTGAAGGTCCTGGCCGACGCGCACACCCCGATCGCCATCTACCGGAAACTGGCCAACGGCGAGCCCGGGACGTTCCTGATGGAATCGGCAGCCGTCGGCGGGGTCTGGTCACGGTACTCGTTCATTGGTGCCCATTCCAGGGCCACCCTGACCAGCCTCGACGGTGAAGCGCACTGGCTGGGCAAACCACCCGCTGGTGTCCCGACGTCGGGCAGCCCGGTCGAAGCCCTCCGCCAGACTATCGAGGCTCTCCGCACCCGCCGCTTCGATAATTTGCCGCCGTTCACCTCCGGCCTGGTGGGGTTCATCGGCTGGGAATCGGTCCGCCACTGGGAGCGCCTGACGAGCCCGCCCGAAGACGACCTTTTCCTGCCCGAACTGGCCATGTGCCTCGTGACGGACATGGCAGTGCACGACAATTCCGAGGGAACTCTCACGCTGGTGGCCAACGCCATCAATTTCGACGGCTCCAGCGACAGGGTGGACGAGGCCTGGCACGACGCCGTCGAACGGATCCGCGCGATGCTCACCAAGCTGGGCGAGGCTGCCGAGCAGCCCGTCTCGGTCCTGCAGCAGGGGTCAGTGGACACCGCGGAGCTACTTTCTCGCGTCGATGAACGGTGGGATAAGAGCAAGTATCTGGCTGCCATTGAGCGTGGCAAGCGGGCTATTGTCGACGGCGACGTGTTCCAGGTGGTCATTTCGCGGCGCTTCGAACTTGACTGCCAGGCGTCACCGCTGGACGTCTACCGGGTGCTGCGCAACACCAACCCGAGCCCCTACATGTACCTGTTCAGCCTCGCCGATGCCGACGGCAGGGAATACTCAATTGTCGGGTCGTCCCCGGAGGCGCTGGTCACGGTGACCGGCAAGGACGTCATCACCCACCCGATTGCCGGATCCCGACCCCGCGGGCAGACCCTCGACCAGGATCGGGCGTTGGCCGACGAACTCCTGCTCGACGAGAAGGAACGCGCCGAGCACCTGATGCTGGTGGACCTGGCACGCAACGACATTTCCAAGGTCTGCGTCCCCGGCACCATTGACGTCACCCAGTTCATGGAAGTGGAGCGGTTCAGCCACATCATGCACCTGGTCTCGACCGTCGTCGGGACCCTGGCTCCCACCAAGGCCGCGTACGACGTCCTGGCTGCTACGTTCCCCGCCGGCACGCTGTCCGGGGCGCCCAAACCCCGGGCGCTGCGCCTGATCGACGAAGTGGAACCCCACCGCCGCGGCATCTATGGCGGAGTAGTGGGCTACCTCGACTTTGCCGGAGACATGGACCTGGCGATCGCCATCCGCTCCGCCCTGCTGCGGGACGGGCGCGCCTATGTGCAGGCCGGCGGCGGAATCGTTGCCGACTCGGTCCTGGAGGACGAAGCGCAGGAGACCGTGAACAAGGCGGCAGCACCCCTGCGGGCTGCCCTGATCGCATCGAGCCTCAGGAGCGTCACCGTAGCCGACGAGTTTGACGAGGTGGAGGTTCCATGAGCACCGCACCAGGCACCCCCGATCGCATCGCGCCGCCCGCCCCATCCCCCTGGCAACGGAAGGGCACGGTAATCCTTGCCACGGTCCTGCTTTCCCTCGCGGCGTTCGCCAGTACCACCCAAACGTGGCTGACGGTCGTCCTGCCACAGAACGCAGTTCAGACGCCGGACCTGCAGATCCCCGGCAGCGATGCTGCCACAGCGGTCACCGCGTTCGCCCTCGTCGCCCTGGCGGCTGCCCTGGCCGTCTCGATCGCAGGGAGGATCGCCCGGATACTAGTGGTCGTGATTCTCTTCATTGCCGGCGTCGGTATTGTCTGGAACAGCATCCGGGTGGTGGCGGATCCCACGGGCGCCGCAGCCCCGGCCATTGGGGAGGCAATTGGTGTCAGCACCGGCAGCGGCGCCGAACTGGTTCTGACCGTCTTCCCCTGGCTGGCAGCAGCCGCCGGAGTGCTACTCGTCGGCACGGCCGGGTGGATGCTCATCGCCGGCCGCAGCTGGAACCGTTCCACCCGCTACGAAAAAGTAGCCACCGAGAATCCGGCGACACGCACAACCACGGCACACTCGGATGAGATCGACAGCTGGGACCAGCTCACCAAGGGTAAAGATCCCACCAGCTGAGCCGGTGAGGGCAGACCACGGTCGCCCTGAACTAATGGCAGAATGGACACCAGACCAGTTTCAAGGAGAGTCATCATGGCCAAGAACGCCACAGTCAACGCATCCACCCGGACCGCTGCGACAGAGCACCCGGAAAACTCGAGGGAAAGTCACGCCTCGATGCACGATGAGACCATCGGTCACGGCAATAGCCCCGCCGCGTGGACCTGTGTCTTGATTATGCTGGCGGGCGCGGCAGTGTCGTCCTTCGCCTACGTCTTCTCCAGCACCGAGGGAAATTTCGACGCTGGAACCGTCCTGTTCTGGATCGGTATTGCCGTGATGCTGATCGGCCTAGCCGTCGGGTTCGTCATGAAGCGGGCAGGCTTCGGCGTCGGCGGATCGAAGCTGAAGGACAAAGACGACTAAGTGAGCGTTCTCGACGACATCATCGCTGGCGTCCGGGAGGACCTCGCACCGCGCATTGCGGCGCTCCCGCTTGAGCAACTGCGCGACGACGCCCGTGCCGCCCCAGCGGTCCGCGACGCCCACGCGGCGCTCAGCGGGAACAGCTCGGGAATCTCCCTCATCGCCGAGGTGAAACGCCGCAGCCCCTCCAAGGGAGAGCTGGCTGACATCACCGACCCCGCCGGCCTGGCCGCCCGCTACGAAACGGGAGGCGCCGCCGTCGTTAGTGTCCTGACCGAACAGCGTCGCTTCGGCGGTACGCTCGCCGACCTTGACGCCGTGCGGGCCGCCGTCGACCTGCCGCTGTTGCGCAAGGACTTTACCGTCGATGAATACCAGATCTGGGAGGCCCGCGCCCACGGGGCCGACCTGATCCTGCTGATCGTCGCAGCCCTGACCGACGACGAACTGCGCCGCTTCCTCGCCCTGACCCACGAGCTCGGCATGAACGCCCTGGTCGAAACCCACACCCGCGACGAGGTGGAACGGGCCGTCGCTGTGGGGGCGCGGATCATCGGGATCAACGTCCGTAACCTCAAGACGCTCGATATTGACCGGTCGGTGTTCGCACCCCTCGCCACCGGAATTCCGGCCGGCACAGTGATTGTCGCCGAGTCGGGCGTGCGGGACGTGGCCGACGTCGGCCGGTTCGCCTCCGACGGAGCCGACGCCATTCTGGTGGGCGAAGCCTTGGTCCGCCACAACAACCCCGAAGACACTATCGCCGCGTTCCTCGATGCCGGCCGCAGTGCGCGGCTGGCTTTCCAGGACCAGCCCACCGCGTAGTAACGGCACGCCGCACACCACCACAACAGGACAGGCAAGCTCATGACCGATTCGCCACAGGCAGCCAATGCCCCCTCCGAGGTTACCGAGGGCACCGCCGACGCCTTCCTCAACCCGACGGCCAGCCTCCGCCACGCGCCGGGGCCGTACTTCGGTGAGTACGGCGGCCGGTGGATGCCCGAGTCGCTGATCGCTGCCCTCGATGAGCTGACGGACACCTTCGACAAGGCCAAGGCAGATCCCGAGTTCACCGCCCAGGTGGCCGAGCTGAACCGGACCTACGCGGGCCGGCCGTCGCTGCTCACCGAAGCGAAGCGGTTCGCCGAGTATGCCGGTGGGGTGAGGGTGTTCCTCAAACGCGAGGACCTTAACCACACGGGTTCCCACAAGATCAACAACGTGCTTGGTCAGGCGTTGCTCGCCAAACGCATGGGCAAGACCCGAGTGATCGCCGAAACCGGCGCCGGTCAGCACGGGGTTGCCAGCGCCACTGCCGCAGCGCTGATGGGTCTCGAGTGCGTCGTCTACATGGGAGCCGAGGACTGCCGCCGTCAGGCGCTGAACGTGGCCCGGATGGAGCTACTCGGCGCCACGGTGATTCCTGTGACCAGCGGATCGCAGACCCTCAAGGACGCCATCAATGAGGCCCTCCGGGACTGGGTGGCCAACGTCGACACCACGCACTATCTGCTGGGCACGGCGGCTGGAGCTCACCCGTTCCCATCCCTGGTCAGGTACTTCCACGAGGTCATCGGCGAAGAGGCCCGCGAGCAGATGCTGGCGGAAACCGGCAAGCTGCCCGACGCCGTGTGCGCCTGCATCGGTGGCGGGTCCAATGCGATCGGCATGTTCCACGGCTTCCTCGACGACCCCGAGGTGGCTCTCTACGGCTTTGAAGCCGGTGGCGACGGCGTCGAAACCGGCCGCCATGCCGCGACCATCACCCTCGGACGCCCGGGTGTGCTGCACGGCGCCCGCTCCTACCTGATGCAGGACGACGACGGCCAGACCATCGAGTCGCACTCCATCTCGGCCGGACTCGATTACCCGGGTGTCGGCCCCGAGCACGCCTACCTGGCGGACATTGGCCGGGTCAGCTACGAACCGATTACCGACGCCGAGGCAATGGACGCCTTCCGGGTGCTGTGCCGCAGCGAGGGAATCATCCCCGCCATCGAGACAGCCCATGCCCTCGCGGGCGCCATCAAGGTGGGCCAGCGCCTTGCCGCCGAGGGTGGTGACCCGGCGGAGAAAATTATCCTGATCAACCTCTCCGGCCGTGGCGACAAGGACGTGGCGACTGCTGCCGAATACTTCGACCTGCTGCCGGACGACAGCGCCGAAGCCGAAATCGGAAAAGACGGGGAACAGCTGTGAACACCCAGACCACCAGCAAAGCTGCTGCAGCGATCGACCGGGCGCGCGATGCCGGGCGGGCCGCCCTGATCGGGTACCTCCCCGCAGGCTTCCCCGATGTGCAGACCACCATCGACGCGGCAGTGGCCATGTCCCAGAACGGCGTGGACCTGATCGAAATCGGGATCCCGTATTCGGACCCCGTGATGGACGGCCAGGTCATTCAGGACGCCACCGTACAGGCCCTGAAAAACGGGTTCACTGTCGAGAGAATCTTCGACATCGTCGCGGGCATCACTGCCCAGACCGACGCCGCCGTCCTGGTGATGACCTACTGGAATCCCGTCATGCAGCTGGGTGTGCGAGAGTTCGCCAGGCGCCTGCATGAGGCCGGGGGAGCAGGCCTGATCACTCCAGACCTGATTCCAGACGAGGCCGGCGAATGGCTGGCCGCCTCCGACGAGTTTGGCCTGGACCGGGTCTTCCTCGTGGCCCCGTCCACCAGCCCGGAACGCATGGAACGCACCGTCAAAGCGAGCCGTGGCTTCGTCTACGCCGTCTCCATCATGGGCATCACCGGCGCACGCACGGCCGTCAGTTCGGCGGCGCGCGCCGTCGTCGACGCCGCCCACGGCGCAGGTGCCGACCGCGCCTGCGTGGGGTTGGGGGTCTCCACCGCCGCACAGGTCAAGGAGATCGCCGCCTACGCCGATGGCGTGATCGTGGGAACCGCCCTCGTCGCCGCCCTCCGCGACGGCGGCATCCCCGCTCTCGCAGCATTGACCAAAGATCTGAGCAGCGGAACGGGAAAGAGCTAAGTCATGCGAATTGTGAGCACCATCGGGGCGCTTCCCGCCAGTATTCCCAGCCCGCCGGCGGAATGGGCGTCCATCAGCCTCGGGCCGCTTACCCTCTACACCTACGCCCTATGCATCCTGGCCGGCATTGTCCTCGCGCTCCTGCTCACCATCGCGCGTTGGAAACGGTACGGCGGAAACCCCGACGTGATCTGGGATGTCGCCATCTGGGCCATTCCCTTCGGCATCCTCGGCGGACGGCTCTACCACGTGGTTTCGTCACCCGACGCCTACTTCGGCCCCGACGGCGACCTCTCCCGCATCCCACGCATCTGGGAAGGCGGCCTCGGTATCTGGGGTGCCATCGCCCTCGGCGCCGTGGGCGCCTGGATCGGTTGCCGCCGGTCGGGCGTCCGCCTCAGCGCGTTCGCCGACGCGGCGGCGCCCGGAATCCTCCTGGCGCAGGCCATCGGACGGCTGGGCAACTGGTTCAACCAGGAACTCTTCGGCGCGCCCACCACGCTGCCCTGGGGACTGGAAATCGACCCCGAGAACCCCAACTTCCCCGACGGCGTCCCGGTCGACACGCTCTTCCACCCCACCTTCCTCTACGAAATGCTGTGGAACCTCGCCGGTGTTGCTCTGTTACTGCTGCTCGACAAGCGGTTCCGACTCCGCGGCGGCATGATGTTCTGGGCCTACGCCGCCTTCTACACGGCTGGCCGGGTCTGGATCGAAGCGCTCAGGATTGACGACGCCGAACTGGTCACCCTCTTCGGCGTCACCCAGCGACTCAACGTGTGGACCAGCATCCTGGTGCTCCTTGGATCAATCGCTGTCCTGATCTACCTGGGCGTCAAACGCAAGGGCGCCGACACGCCATCGTTGTATCTTCCAGGCCGGGAGCCGGCACTGGACGGTGCTGAGACTGAGACTGAGACTGACTCCGGCCTGAACGCTGCTTCGAACGCCGACTCAGATGCCCGAGTGACGGACACAGAGGAAACGAAATCCACTACCCGTGGTAATCTCGTCGAAACAACTGGCAGTCGGGAATACCTTCCGGAAACGGAAGTGACATCGGACACGCCAAGGGATAAGGATTCCCGCCCCTAGCGTCCAGGGCCACCGCCCACACTGGACTTAGCCACAGCGACGTGGCCCCCGGCGCCCTCGGCAGAACACCCCTCTCCCGGCGCACCGGTCATGGCCGGGCATAGCAGTGCCTGTTCGTTCTGTAATCGTTGTCTCAGGGACCTCCGGGAAACGTCAGCCAAGCCATAGAATTTCCATTAGTTCATGCAGTGCGCAGCCTAAAAGGGCTGCAGACCTGGGGCCAAGGCCGTCCCCTCCCGACGCTCCATTCTGGGGGAAGGACTCTACCTATGAATACTCCCACTTCCGGCACCACCACCGGCGGCAACACCACAGCTGATAACGCCGTGCTCAATAACGCTGTGCTCAATGACGCTGCGTCCAAGAACCTAATGCCTGGCAGTTCGGCAACCGACGCCCAGGCTCCGCACGAGCCAGCCGCGTCGATCGTCGACGATGCTCCCACCGAGGTCGCCAGGCCCGACCGCGCCGGCCCAGCCGTCGAGTCGCCCTTCGACCGGTTCGCCACCATCCCCGAAGCCAAGGGACTCTACAACCCGGAGAACGAGAAGGACGCCTGCGGCCTCGCCGTCATCGCCACCCTCCGCGGCGAGCCCGGACACGACATCGTCGACCATGCGCTCACCGCACTGCGTAACCTTGAACACCGCGGCGCCGTGGGCGCCGATGAGGGAACCGGTGACGGCGCTGGCCTACTCACGCAGGTACCCGACGAATTTTTCCGGGCCGTCGTTGACTTCGACCTCCCACCGGCCGGGCAGTACGCCGTCGGGACCGCTTTCCTCCCCGCCGAGGGCCGTGAGGAACAGACCGCGCGCGCCGGGCTGGAAGCCATCGCCGAGTCCGAGGGAATGGTTGTCCTGGGCTGGCGGGACGTTCCCATCCAGACCGATCTTGTCGGCGCCATGGCCCGTGCCTGCATGCCCCACTTTGTGCAGCTTTTCCTGGCACCGAGCGACTCCGCTCCCAGCAACGCAACACCCGTCAACGCAACACCCGTCAACGCAACACCCGTCGACATCGACGCGCTGGCGTTCCGGGTCCGGAAGCGTGCCCAGAACAAACTCGGCGTCTACTTCCCCTCGCTGTCGTCGAAGACCATGGTCTACAAGGGCATGCTCACCACAGCGCAACTGGAGCCGTTCTACCCCGACCTCTCCGATCCACGGTTCAAGACCAAACTGGGGATCGTGCACTCACGGTTCTCCACCAACACGTTCCCATCCTGGCCGCTGGCGCAGCCGTTCAGGACCATCGCCCACAACGGCGAGATCAACACGGTCAAGGGCAACCGGAACTGGATGCGCGCCCGCCAATCGCAGCTGGCCCACAGCCTGCTCGGCGACGACCCGGAAGAGTTGTTCCCCATCTGCACCCCAGGTGCGTCGGACTCCGCGTCGTTTGATGAGGTGGCCGAACTGCTGATGCTGTCCGGGCGGCCGATCACCCACGCCATCATGATGATGATCCCCGAGGCGTGGGAAAACCACTCCACCATGGACCCCGCCCGGCGTGCGTTCTATCAGTACCACTCGATGCTGATGGAGCCGTGGGACGGTCCGGCCGCCGTGTCCTTCACCGACGGCACCCTCGTCGGCGCTGTCCTGGACCGCAACGGACTCCGCCCCGCCCGCTACTGGGTGATGGAGGATGGGCTGGTGGTGCTCGCCTCAGAGGTGGGCGTCATCGACATCGAACCGTCCAAGGTGGTGCACAAGGGCCGGGTGTCCCCGGGCAAGATGTTCCTCGTCGACACCGAGGAAGGCCGGGTGATTGAAGACCAGGAGATCAAGGCCGACATCGCCTCAGCCAACCCGTGGGGCGAATGGGTCAAGGACAACCTCCTGCACCTGAAGGACCTCCCCGAACGCGAGCATGTCCTGCACACCAAGGCATCCATCAACCGGCGGCAGCGCACCTTCGGGTACACGCAGGAAGAACTGCGCATCCTCATCGGGCCGATGGCCAAAGCTGGCGCCGAACCGCTGGGCGCCATGGGTTCCGACACCCCGGTGGCAGTGCTGTCCAAACGCCCGCGGCTGCTCTTCGACTACTTCGTGCAATCCTTCGCGCAGGTCACCAACCCGCCCCTGGATTCCATCCGCGAGGAACTGGTCACGTCGCTGCGGGCCTCGATCGGCCCGAACGGCAACCTGCTCTCCACCCGGCAGGTGCACGCCCGGCAGGTGGGCCTGAGCTTCCCCGTCATCAACAACGACGAGCTGGCCAAGATCGCGAATATGTCCAACGACGACGGCGAACGTATCAGCATGAAGGTGCGTGGCCTGTACCGCCCCGAGGGGGGCGAGGCGTCCCTGCGGGCACGGCTCACCGAAATCTGCGAGCAGGTTTCCAGCGCCATCAACCGTGGCATTCAGTACATTGTGCTTTCCGACCGTGACTCTAATGCGCAATGGGCGCCGATCCCTTCGCTTCTGCTCACCAGCGCCGTCCACCATCATCTGTTGAAGAGTGCCAACCGCACCAAGACCTCGCTCGTGGTCGAGGCCGGGGATGTGCGCGAGGTCCACCACGTCGCTGCGTTGATCGGCTACGGTTCTTCAGCCATCAACCCCTACCTGGCCATGGAGAGCTGCGAGGAGTTGGTCCGCAACGGCGACATCACCGGCGTCACCGCGGAGCAGGCCGTTGCGAACCTCATCAAGGGGCTCGGCAAGGGCGTTTTGAAAATCATGTCCAAGATGGGCATCTCAACCGTTGGCTCCTACTGCGGCGCCCAGACCTTCGAGGCGCTCGGTCTTGGCCAGGACCTGGTTGACGAATACTTCCACGGCACCCAGACCCAGCTCGGCGGCGTCGGACTGGATGTGCTGGCGGCTGAAACGGCGGCACGCCACGCCAGCGCGTACCCCGAGGACGGCATCGACGATCCGCACCGAAGCCTAGACAACGGCGGCGAATACCAGTGGCGCCGTGAAGGACCACCCCACCTGTTCAACCCGGAGACCGTTTTCCGGCTCCAGCACGCCACCCGCGAGCGGCGCTATGACATCTTCAAGCAGTACACCCGCGGTGTGGATGACCAGTCCAAGGAACTGATGACCCTGCGCGGCCTCCTTCAGTTCAAGGAGGGGGTGCGTGAGCCGGTCTCCATCGACGAGGTGGAGCCGGTCTCCAGCATCGTCAAGCGGTTCTCCACTGGGGCCATGAGTTACGGGTCCATCTCCCAGGAGGCCCACGAGACGCTGGCCATCGCCATGAACCGGCTGGGCGGCAAATCCAACACCGGCGAGGGCGGCGAGGACGTCGACCGGCTACTCGACCCGGAGCGCCGATCCGCCATCAAGCAGGTCGCTTCGGGCAGGTTCGGCGTCACCAGCCTGTACCTGACCAACGCCACAGACATCCAGATCAAGATGGCACAGGGGGCCAAGCCCGGCGAGGGCGGCCAGCTAATGAGTCAGAAGGTCTACCCCTGGGTGGCCCGGACCCGGCACTCGACGCCCGGCGTGGCGCTAATCTCGCCGCCGCCGCACCACGACATTTACTCCATCGAGGACCTTGCCCAGCTTATCTATGACCTGAAGCGGTCCAACCCGTCGGCCCGCGTGCACGTGAAGCTGGTCTCCGAAGTGGGGATCGGTACCGTGGCGGCCGGGGTGACCAAGGCCAAGGCCGACGTCGTGCTCATCTCCGGGCACGACGGCGGTACCGGCGCCAGCCCCCTGAACTCCCTCAAGCATGCGGGGGTCCCGTGGGAGCTGGGACTGGCCGAAACCCAGCAGACCCTGATGCTCAACGGGCTTCGCGACCGCGTTGTGGTACAGGTGGACGGACAGCTCAAGACCGGGCGCGACGTCGTCATCGCGGCGCTGCTCGGCGGTGAGGAGTTCGGGTTTGCGACGGCGCCGCTGGTCGTCTCCGGCTGCATCATGATGCGTGTCTGCCACCTTGATACCTGCCCGGTGGGGGTCGCCACCCAGAACCCCGAGCTTCGCAGCAGATTTACCGGCAAACCCGAGTTTGTGGTCAACTTCTTCGAGTTCCTCGCCGAGGAGGTCAGGGAAATTCTGGCCAGCCTGGGCTTCCGGTCCATCGAAGAGGCCATCGGTCACAGCGAATCACTTGATGCCCGCAAGGCCATCAATCACTGGAAGGCCGATGGGTTGGATCTCGATCCGATCCTGCGCGGCAACGAATTCGGCGACGACGCGCCACTGCGGAACATGACCACCCAGAACCACGAACTGGATCAGCACTTCGACCGGAAGCTCATCGAGATGAGTGCCGACGCACTGGAAAACCGTTCACCGGTGCGGATCTCGGTCGACGTCGTCAACACCGACCGCTCGGTCGGCACCATGCTGGGCCATGAAGTGACCCGCCTGTTTGGCGTCGACACCCTCGCCACGGACACCATCGACATCACCCTGACCGGGCAGGCGGGCCAGTCGCTCGGAGCATTCCTGCCAGCGGGCATCACGCTGCGGCTGTTTGGAGACTCGAACGACTACGTGGGCAAAGGGCTGTCCGGCGGCCGGGTGATTGTGCGACCGGACCGTTCCAACGTGTTCGCCGCGGACCGCAACGTCATTGCGGGCAACGTGATCGGCTACGGGGCGACCAGCGGTGAGATCTTCCTCCGCGGTCAGGTGGGGGAGCGCTTCCTGGTCCGAAACTCGGGTGCCACGGCCGTCGTCGAAGGCATCGGCGACCACGGCTGCGAGTACATGACCGGCGGGCAAACCCTGATCCTCGGGCGGACCGGACGGAACTTCGGGGCGGGCATGTCTGGTGGAACCGCCTACGTGCTGGACCTCAACCGGCAGCGCATGAACATCCAGAGCCTTGAGAACGGTGAGCTGCAGCTCGTTGACCTCGATGCTGAGGACGTCGAGATTGTCCGTCAACTGATGATCAAGCACGTAGAGGAGACCGAATCGACGTTGGCGGCGCACCTGCTGGACAACTTCGAGGACACCGTTGCCCGGCTCACCAAGGTGCTGCCGCGCGACTACGCAGCGGTGCTTGATGCGAGGGCCGCAGCCATCGAAGAAGGCCTCGACCCCGACGGCGAAGAAGCTTGGACCCGAATCTTGGAGGTAACCGGTGGGTGATCCACGCGGATTCATGAAGGTACGCGAACGCCAGACCCAACCCCGACGGCCTGTGCCGGTCCGGATTATGGACTGGAAAGAGGTGTACGAGGCGCAGGAGAAGGGCGTCCTCAAGGCCCAGGCCGGGCGCTGTATGGACTGCGGCATCCCGTTCTGCCATCAGGGCTGCCCGCTGGGCAACCTGATCCCGGAGTGGAACGACCTCACCTACCGGGACAAGGGCAGGGAAGCGATCGAGCGTCTCCACGCCACCAACAATTTCCCCGAATTTACTGGCCGGCTGTGCCCTGCACCGTGTGAGGCTTCCTGCGTGCTGGGGATCAACCAGCCGCCGGTCACCATCAAGCAGGTGGAGGTTTCCATCATCGATGAGGCCTTCGCCGAGGGCTGGGTCGAGGCGCACCCGCCCGAGCGATTGACGGACCGGACCATCGCCGTCGTCGGCTCCGGCCCGGCAGGCCTGGCCGCCGCGCAACAGCTGACCCGGACCGGGCACACCGTTGCGGTCTACGAGCGCGACGACAGGATTGGCGGACTCCTGCGCTACGGGATCCCCGACTTCAAGATGGAGAAGCACCACCTGGAGCGTCGGCTTGACCAGATGCGCGCCGAAGGCACCCGGTTCAGGACCGGCGTCGAAGTAGGCAAGGACATCAGCTGGGATCAGCTGCGTCGCCGCTACGACGCCGTCGTGGTGGCCACTGGAGCCACCATTCCCCGCGACCTGCCCATCCCGGGGAGGGAACTGGAGGGCGTCCATTTCGCCATGGACTATTTGGTGCAGGCCAACCGGGTGAGTTCGGGCGGCGTCGTCGATGACCAGATCCATGCCGAGGGCAAGCACGTGGTTATCCTCGGGGGCGGCGACACCGGTGCTGACTGCCTCGGCACCGCCCACCGGCAGCACGCCGCGTCGGTGACGACGCTGGCCATCGGGCAGCAGCCGCCCGCAGACCGCGCTGCACACCAGCCATGGCCTACCTTTCCTACCCTGTTCGACGTTGCCAGCGCCCACGAGGAAGGTGGCGAGCGAACCTACCTCGCCTCCACCGTCGAATTCGTCGGCGAGAACGGCAAGTTGGCCGCAATCCGGGTGGCCGAGACGGAATTCGTCAACGGTCGCCGGGTCCCGAAGGCCGGCACCGAGCGCGATATCCCAGCCGATCTGGTGTTCCTCTCACTCGGCTTCACCGGACCGGAGCGGGCGGGCATCACCGAGCAGGTGCAGGCGGAGTTCGACGAGCACGGGAACATTGGCCGGGATGGTTATTACATGACCAACACGCCCGGGATTTTTGCGGCCGGCGATGCCGGTCGCGGACAGTCGCTGATTGTCTGGGCCATCGCCGAAGGGCGCGCTTGCGCTGCAGCAGTGGATCAGTGGCTGATGGGGGAGACAAAGCTACCGGCGCCGGTTGCTCCGACCGACCGCGCCATGGCTGTGCTCTGATTGCACTATCCCGCCGACAGGCGACCGCGCACGACTACCACCACCACCGATCACAACACGACTAGGCTAGGTTTTATGAGACGCGCAAAAATTGTTGCAACATTCGGCCCCGCGATTGCAAGCTACGAGAACACCCGGGCGGTGTTGAAAGCTGGCGTGGACGTTGCCCGGATGAACATGAGCCATGGCGATCACGGTGTGCACAACCAGACCTACGAGTTCGTACGGCAGGCCGCTGAGGAACTGGGCCGCCCCGTCGCTATTTTTGCTGACCTGCAGGGACCAAAGATCCGGCTTGGCCGTTTTGTCGATGGTCCGCACGTGTTGGTCCCGGGTGACACCTTCACCATCACCACCGAGGACGTTGGCGGCACCCAGGAGATCTGCTCGACCACCCACCTTGGATTGCCCAGGGACGTCAACGTAGGTGACACCCTGCTGATTGACGACGGCAAGGTGGCGATGCGGGCTACCGAGGTTGACGACGTCAAGGTTGTCGCCGTCGTCACCGTGGGTGGCGCGGTGTCCAACAACAAGGGCATCAACCTACCGGGCGTCGCTGTGAGCGTGCCAGCGATGAGTGATAAGGACGAGGCCGACCTTCGGTGGGCCATTCAGCGCGGCGTCGACATGGTGGCGTTGTCCTTCGTGCGGAACGCGTCCGACGTCGTCCGCGTCCACGAGATCATGGATGAGGAGGGACGCCGCGTTCCTGTTATCGCCAAGATTGAGAAGCCGCAGGCGGTGGATGCGATTGAGGAAATCATCGACGCGTTCGATGCCATCATGGTGGCGCGTGGGGACCTGGGCGTTGAGCTGCCGCTCGAAGAGGTGCCCATCGTGCAGAAGCGGGCCATTGAGCTCGCCCGTCGCTGGGCCAAGCCCGTTATTGTCGCCACGCAGGTGCTCGAGTCGATGATCGACAACCCCCGGCCGACGCGCGCCGAGGCCTCCGACTGCGCCAACGCGGTCCTGGACGGCGCGGACGCCGTCATGCTCTCCGGCGAGACCAGCGTGGGCAAGTACCCCATGGAGACCGTGCAGACGATGGCCAACATCATCGAATCCACGGAAAAGCATGGGCTGGACCGGGTGCCCCCACTCGGCAGCAAGCCCAAGACCCGCGGCGGCGCGATCACCCGTGCAGCCGTGGAAATCGCCGACCAGCTGGACGCCAAGTACATCTGTACCTTCACGCAGTCCGGCGACTCGGCTCGTCGCCTGTCGCGCTTAAGGCCGACCAAACCGGTGTTCGCGTTCACGCCGGTGCAGTCGACGCTGAACACGATGGCGATGATCTGGGGCATCCAGCCGATGCTCGTAGAGTTCGTTGAGCACACCGACCAGATGACTGCCCAGGTGGATCGGGTGCTGCTCGAGCAGGGTCTGGTGGAGCCCAACGATCTGGTGGTCATTGCTGCCGGTTCGCCTCCCGGACAAGCCGGCTCAACCAACTCGATCAAGGTCCACAAGGTGGGCGACATTGCCGACGCCGGACAGCTGCCTAGTGGCTACACCCCGAACAAGGAAAAGGTCGGCCCGTGGCCGGTCAGGAACAAGCTCAAGTAGGCCCGTAGCTGCAGAAGGGCCCTGCCAGAATAATCTGGCGGGCCCTTCTGCTTGTTCGCGTGTAGTTAGTTGACCTGGTTGATGATGGTTTCGGCGACCTCGCGCATGCTGAGGCGGCGGTCCATGGACGTCTTCTGGATCCAGCGGAAGGCCTCAGGCTCGGTGAGGCCCATCTTGGTGGTCAGGAGGCTCTTGGCGCGCTCCACGAGCTTGCGGGTGGCGAACTGTTCCTGCAGGCCCGAGACCTCGTTTTCCAGCGCCTTGATCTCTTCGTGCCGGGAGAGGGCGATCTCGATGGCCGGAATCAGGTCTGCCGGGGTGAACGGCTTGACCACATAGGCCATGGCGCCGGCGTCGCGGGCCCGCTCCACCAGTTCCTTCTGGCTAAACGCGGTCAGCAGGACCACGGGGGCGATGCGCGCCTTCACGATCTGCTCTGCGGCGGTGATGCCATCCATGACGGGCATTTTCACGTCCATCAGGACCAGATCGGGTTTGTGCTCCTTGGCCAGCTGCACTGCCTTTTCGCCGTTGTCGGCTTCGGCGACGACGTCGTACCCTTCACCGCGAAGGATCTCCACAATGTCGAGACGGATGAGGGTTTCATCCTCGGCAACAATGACGCGCCGCGCAACACCCGAGACGGTCGGCTCGTTGGATTCAGACACAGCAGGCTCCTTGTTCAATCAATCAAATTGCCCAGCCGGGCAGTGCCCGTTGCCGGTTCACTGAAACAGCCTATCGGCATGTAGAGTAGTTTCGCGCACTGACGAAGACTTGAGTTGTACATCTCATATACGTTGGGGCGCAGGTTAGCCCGAATGGCGGAATTGGCAGACGCGCTGCACTCAAAATGCAGTATCGAAAGATGTGTGGGTTCAAGTCCCACTTCGGGCACACGTTTCTTCTTGTCAGAGGCTGTTTTGCTCTCTGACTGTGCACAAACCGGCTCAGATGGTGAACAGGGTGTGCCTGTTTCGGTGGGTGGGTTGCAATCTTCCTTTGGGGTTCGCCTCCTTTCTCTTCTGAAGCCCTTGGTGGGCTTTCTCACTACTTCATGGGGGGAGTGACGGGGAGGGTACATGACTTCGGTGAATGTTTTTCTCCAAAGCTAATTCCTCGAGAGATCCTCTCGGGCGAAGCGGCAGTACAAGGGTCCGGTCCCACCATCCATCGTGTGTAGACGGTGAACAGCACACCTTCAGCGCCGGTATTGGGGTAGATTGCCACCATCTTTGCGTAGCTGATTCAGCGTCTGGCTTCGACAGATCGACGCGGAGGGTTGGCCCTACGTGATTATCGACGGCTGTGATGCAGACCAGCCTTTAGTGGTTGTATGTTCCTTCTCCTTCAGCGACTGGCCGGCACCGGGCGTGTGTGTCAGATAGGTGTGTCGTTCTGATATGGGAATTACCGCTGGGTACGAGGGCCGGAGTGCAACTTGGGGAACCGGCGGTGGGCCAAAATTTCGCTAGGAAATAAGCGACGGAGGAGCCGAACGAAATTCGGCCGGGTCCCGGCGCCTCGCTCTCTGGTTGTGCGAAGGACCCGCCCAGCGATGATGGGAAATCAGAATGACAAACAGCGATGATGCTCCTAGTCATTCATGGGTGTGCTTCGGCGGCACGGCATGACCCCCGGAAGTCCGTCAACCGGCGCCAATCAAGCGGCGGGGAGGGCCGGGCCACCAGCCCATCCAAGGCAAAAGCGGCTCCGCAGGAATCTCAATGATGTTGTCAATCGTCCGAACCTTGTTCATAGGCCCAACCGTCATAGTCCTCCGGTCAACTGTCTGAGCGTTGAAGTTAGGCCCCCGTACGCCTGTTGCCGTTTGCGAACGGGGCTGTGGTGACCGTGTTGCTTGCAGACGGGGACCGTTCATTCCCAAGAAACGGCATGCGTCGACACAACGACGCTCGCCCGCGAGGTTGTAACAGTGGGAGGACGATGATAGCCATTATCCGTTCGCTGGTATCATCGGTGAACGTTCAATGCCCTACCTCAATGAAGAGAAAAGAGCTCCTATGCCCCGCCGACTTAGCGCACTTGGCATTGCTGGACTTGTCCTCGCCGCGTCGCTTGCTGCAGCTCCACCAGCGAGTGCCGCACCAGCGGACGGCGCTGGTTCTCAACAGGGCCGGTCCCAATGTGAGCTCGACCCCGGACGCACCACCATCACCGTTTCATCGGGTGGCCGTGATCGCACCGTCGTCGTGCATGTCCCCTCTACGGGCAAAAAAGCCCGGGCTCTACCACTCGTCCTTGACCTGCACGGCAGTAACAGCACACCCGCCGAGCAACTGACCAGGTCGCAGCTCGATCAGACGGCCGAGCGCGAAGGGTTCATCGTCGCCGCGCCGCAAGGTGCGATTCCAGCACCCGCTGGGTTCGTTTGGAATGTGCCCTTCACCGCGACCGACATCGCGGGCGCTCCGGACGATACAGCCTTCCTGCGGGATCTCATCGGCACGCTTGTCGCCAATGGCTGTGCGGACGAACGCCGAGTATACGCAGCGGGCTACTCGGGCGGCGGGCGTATGGTGTCTCAGTTTGCCTGCGAAAACCCGGAACTCGTCGCAGCGATCGCACCTGTTGCCGGTTTGCGCGCCGGAGGCCGGCTCACGACGGCAGACGGCGTCATCCCTGATCCCGCCACTTGTTCACCCAGCCAGGAAGTTCCGGTGATCACCTTCAACGGCACTGCCGACCCGGTCAACCCGTTCGCCGGTGGAGGAGCAGCTTACTGGGGCTACGGTGCACTGGCTGCATCAGAGCGGTGGGCGGATATCAACGGCTGCCACACTGCGAAGGAAACACGTATCAGCCCTAATGTCTCGTTAATAACTCACCGTGGTTGCCCCAAGAATGCCACCGTGCAGCAGTACGTCGTCGATGGTGGGGGTCATACCTGGCCCGGCGGTAACGCTGCTGCCTTCCCCGGGGCAGGCGTAACCACACAGGAAATCAACGCCAATGACCTGATGTGGGACTTCTTCGAGCAGCACAAGACCCGCTCGTCCCATTGACGTGGGATTCCTTCTCTCTGGTGTAGGCACACAAGGCACGATCAGGCCGGTCACCGGTTCTTGCGGACCGGTGACCGGGGCCTTGTTGTAGGGGCGAGGTGCGTGTCATGACTATGAGCACGTCGACTCGTAGGATGCTCGTGTTGTTATGCAAGTTTCGGAGGTTTGACTGCCCCGAGGATGATGGCGCCGATTACGGAGGCGAGGCCACCGAGGAAGAAGGCAGTTTGCACGCCGGCGCCGTCGACGAGGAGCCCGCCGATGAATGCGCCGAGAGCGATCGCGACCTGGAACACCCCTGTCTGGAGTCCGCCGATGCTCTCAAGGCGAGCCGGTTCGGCCCGTGCGAGCCAGGTCCCGATGACCGTCGGCAAGCCACCGAAACCGGCACCCCAGAGCGCGGCTGCAACGAAGAGCAGAACAGGGCTGCTGCCCATGAAGACGAAGGCGATTATCGCGAGGCCGAGGGCGAGCGGGAAGACCAACGCCGCGACGCGCAGCGTCTTGTCGGCCAGGGGTCCGGCGATCAGGTTGCCGCCGACGATGCCGAGCCCGTAGACCAGGAGCAGGACAGCGAGCTGCTCGGGATCGAGCCCGCCGACCTCGGTCGCTGCGGGACGGATGTAGGTGAAACCGGCGAAGTGGCCGGCGCCCATGAGGGCCATGGTGAACAGGCAGAGCAGGACCATGCGGGAGCGCAGTGTCTGGATCAGGGGCCGGAACCCGCTTGAAGGGCCGGTGAGCATTGAAGGCAGGGCGAAGAATTGGATGACGATGGCGATGATGCCGACGCCCGCGGCTAGCGCGAACACCACACGCCATCCCCAGATCTCGCCAAGCAGCGTGCCCAGCGGAACCGCGGCAACGGTGGCCAGAGTCACGCCCACATTCACGATCGTCAGACCCAGACCGAGTCTCGATGCCGGAACGAGGCGCGCCGTAATGGAGATCGCCAGCGCCCAGAACCCGCCGATCGCGATGCCGAGCAGGACGCGGGCGGCCAGAAGGATCGGGTAGGTCGGCGCGATCGCCACCAGTACATCCGAGACGACGGCCAGCGCCGAAAGGATGAGCATCAGGTGCCGGCGGTCCACGCGCGAGAGCACTACAGGGATGGTGATGCCGGAGATGGCTGCGACGATGGCGGTGATGGCGACGGACTGACCGGCCACACCCTCGGTCACTCCCAGGTCCGCGGCGACCCGGGACAGGAGGCTTGCCGGCAGGAATTCGGCCATGACGAGGGCGAAGACGCCCACGCTGAGCGAGACCACTCCCGCCCATGATGGTTTCTGCGTCGGGCCCGCACTATCGGACGGACTGTCGGGCCGCGATCCGTTAGAGCCGGTGTCGTGTGTTGCTGTTGCTTCGTGAGAAGTCATTCGGTCTTCATCCTGGCTTGCTTATGAGCACGCACCGGTAGGTGCGCGTCGGTGCTTTTGGGTGGGTGAGGTGAAAGTTGTGGGGCCGTAGCGTCAGCTGTAGCAGGCACGGTTGATGGCGACGAGGAACTTTCCGTCAGGCCTGCCGCCAGCGGCGATGTACCCGCCGATGGCGACCATGGCCAGGTCCCGGCGCTGCGGAACACGCTCCTTCTCGGCGGCTGCCAGGAAGGCCGGCATCTCCTCACGCGAACGATCCGTGCAGTAGACGGGGGCGCCGGGCTGCTGGCGCCACGACTCCGCGAGGACCCCGGCGTCGACAGCATCGAAGCCGGTCTGCTCCACCAGGGACATCGCCACCTTCCGGTGGTCGTCACGGTCGGCTGCCACCGGAATGGCCACCCGGCCTGCCGCGCCGGCCTCGGCGGCCTTCGCGTCGAACGACTGGGACGTGATGGCATTCCAGGCCTTGGTCACGGGGCGGCCGAACAGCTCGGACAACCAGATGCTTTCGGGCTGCCCCTCAGCGAAGGCGGGGACGATGCCGTCGCGGGCTGGGTAGTAGTTGGACGTGTCGATGACGACGGCAGCCTCGGGTGCGCGCCGGACGTGGGCGGCGATGTCCTCGTTGCGGTTCATGGGGACCGAGACGATGAGGACGTCGACGTCGGTGGTCGCTTCGGGGGCCGTGACGGCTCGCGCGCCGGTACTCAAGGCTGTGGCAGCGATCGTCTCCGGGCCGCGGGAGTTCGCGATCACTACGTCATGTCCATGGCGGCTGAGGCGCCGGGCGATGGTCGAGCCGATTGGGCCCGCGCCGATGATTCCGATTTTCATGTGTCTCCCTAGTGCAGTACCTGTCCTTCCATCATCAACATTGCCATTAGTGTGAAGGTCAAATCGAGGGTGTCACAAAGCCGTAGTACCTCAAGGTGAGGTGATGCACCCACACCGCTACCGCCGACCATTGCGGGGCGGTTCTCCTGAGGTCGCAGGTCGCAGGTCGCAGGTCGCTTACAGGAGACCGCGCACCTACGCAGAGGGCAGGTCCCTGCGGCTAAGCCGACTGTCGTTCGCGAGAGTTCGTTCTACTGCCAGCGGCCTCCAGTGCCTGGACGTATCGGGAGACAGCGTCCCGGTTCTGCGCAAGGACGTCGATCTTCTGCGTCATCCGGTCCCGTTCCTGCCGCAGGATCTCCAGAAGTTCCGGGTCAGGGTCGTCGACCACAACGGTTTGCGGCTGGTTCAAGCACGGCAGGATGTTGCCGATTATCCTGGTCGGGATGCCCGTATCGATGAGACCGCGGATCTTCGCTACGCGGTCCACCAGGTATTCGTCATACTCCCGGTAACCGTTGTCGAGGCGGCGCGGTGTGACCAACCCTTGCTCCTCGTAGTACCGGAGCATCCGAGCTGGCACACCGGATTTTTGTTCGAGTTCGCCTATACGCATGCCCGCTCCTTCGGTTGGTATGGATTCGTGTAAACCCTCACATTACTGTAAAGGCGGCGCGGTGAGCTACGTGTGCGGAGTCTGAAGCGGTGCCTGTGGTGCGCGATGAGCTTCTTACAGCTGCCCGCGTATTCGGCTCGTAGCGGCGGTAGTGCGGAGTTGTTCACGGACCCGCTCGTAGGTTTCGCCGAGCGTCGCCTGGTGACCAGCATCAATGAGTTCGGCCCATTCGTCGAAGGCGGCGCGGACTGCTATCCCGGCGAATTCGGTCACGAGGCGTGCTTCTTCGGGACTCACCCTGCCCTCGAAAGCCGTCGAGATGCGTTGTGCGACCGACCAGCATCCTGCCGCGTCGAGGGAGAACGCGGCAGTACGCAGTTGCGGTTCGTGGAACATGAGGCGGCGTACACGCAGCTGGTGCTGTTGAGACGCGGTGCCGCGAGCTGATCTCGTAAGTGCGCGGTTCGATGTCAGACCTCTGATGAGAGCTCAGTGAACGTGTCGGCGCTGACTTGCTGATCGTTTGGTCCAATAGCCGTGTTCAATAGCGCGTTGCCGGCGCACCGGTTTGGGCGTCAGGAGGTGAAGCTCTCGGTGTCGCGAGGCGCGCCTACCGACCCGCGGATAATGATCGGCATTGGCACGAGGAGACGCCCCTCTCCTCCGCCTAGCAACACATCGACCGCTTGGCGTCCCATTTCCTCGTAAGGGATTTGCGCCGTGGTCAGACCAGGGCGGAGGTATGACGCGATTTCGTCGTCGTCAAACGATACGACCGACATGTCCTCAGGGATTCGCAGACCCGCCTCCTGCAAGGCTTGATAAGCCCCGAAGGCAAGACGGTCATTGGAGCAAACGATGCCAGTGGGTATTTCCGGTCCGTTCAACATTTTTCGCATGGCTTCGTAACCACCCACGGGCTCCCAAGGTTCGACCGTGACGCGCTCCAGGAAGTCGACTCCGGCCTCCGCCAGAGTTGCGTCCAGCCCGGCAAAACGTGCGCCGACCGTGACCGACACTCGCGGATCGGTCGCGGCCGAGCGTGAGTTGCCAATGAGCGCGATGCGACGATGACCGGCGTCCAGGAGCTGGCGGGCAATCGCTCGTCCGGCCCTCTCCTCGTCGGGAAGGATCGAAGGTTCACCTGTCGGGCTAGATGCGTTCAGCAGCACCACGCGGACATCACTTGCAACTGCGGGAACGTCTATCTCTTTCGCCCCCATCAGCCCGACGATTATCCCGTCGGCTCGGCGGGCCAGCATCGCGTCGAGTGCTGGTGCGGTCTTTCGCGGATCGCGGCCGGTTTCAGCGATAAGCACGGTGTGCTCCCGCTGCTCGGCGGTGTCCAAGACGCCACGGATCATCGCGGACGCGAAGCGGGTGACGGTGACCTCGTCTGAGAGGAAACCGATCGTGCGTGTCTTACCCAGGCGCAGGCTTTGAGCCGCGGGATCCGGGCGGTACCCGAGTTCAGCGGCAGCGGCCTTTACGCGCAAAACGGCGTCCGTCGACAGTCGGGAACCCGGCCGATTATTCAGAATCAGGCTGACAGAGGTCTTGGAGAGGCCGGTGCGTTCGGCAACATCGGCAAGGGTGACACGACGTGACGGTCTCATGAAATTCCTCTCGTCCTCAGGCGTCGGGCGCTCAATCCTGGTACGGCCAGCAAAGATGCTTCACAACGAATGCTAAACCAATTTACCAAAACCCCTTGGCGCGACTCGCGGTGCGTGTTATCGTAGTCTTGCTAAATCAATTTAGCATAACTAGTTCAAAGGAGAACAACGTGAAAAAATCCCCCTTACGTGTCGTAACGGCCTCCGTCACTCTCGCTGCCCTGACCCTCGGTCTAGGTGCCTGCGCCCCGCGCCCCGGCGGTGCCGATAGTGCGAACGGCGAAATCACGCTCTGGACGCATAACGCAGGCAATGACGCCGAGCTTGACGCGATCCAGAGCATTGTTGATGACTACAACGCCAGTCAGGACACGACCACGATCAAGGTCCAGGCCTTCCCGCAGGACTCTTACAACGACTCTGTCGTCGCCGCTGCCGCCGCCGACAAACTGCCCTGTATCGTCGACATCGACGGCCCGAACGTCCCGAACTGGGCCTGGGCGCAGTACCTCACCCCGCTCGAACTGCCCGGCGTTGACCTCGACTCGTTCCTCCCCTCTGTCAAAGGAGTCTGGGACGATGAGCTCTACTCCATCGGCTACTATGACGTCGCGCTGACGATGCTCTCGCGCACTTCCATCCTTGAGGAGAACGGGATCCGCATCCCCACCATCGACGAGCCCTGGACCAAGGACGAATTCAACGCCGCCCTCGCCACCCTAGAGGCGACCGGTCAGTGGGACTACCCGCTCGACCTCGGAACCGCAGGGACCGGTGAATGGCTGCCCTACGCGTACTCCCCATTCCTCCAGTCCGCTGGGGGCGACCTGA
Source organism: Arthrobacter sp. TMN-50 (assembly GCF_054511125.1). Classification (NCBI taxonomy): domain Bacteria; kingdom Bacillati; phylum Actinomycetota; class Actinomycetes; order Micrococcales; family Micrococcaceae; genus Arthrobacter; species Arthrobacter sp. TMN-50. Next base: position 59,861 of record NZ_JBTNDG010000014.1, read on the forward strand.
TCGACCGGAGCGACTTCCAAAGCGCGGAAGGCGTGCTGAACGGCCCGGAAGCGGTCGAGTGGGCCGAGTGGTTCCAGAGCCTCGTCGACAACGGCTACATTGCGAAGAAAAGCGGTGAGGACGCCACCCTTGACTTCCAGAACGGCAAGTCCGCTATTACCTACTCCGGCAGCTGGGCCTACGCCGCAGCGAAGGAAACTTTCGGCGACGACTTCGTCGCCCTGCCCAGCGTCGACCTCGGCATTGGCCCCAAGATTGGCGGAGGCTCTTGGCAGTGGGGCGTGACCACCGGCTGCTCCGACACTGAAGCCGCCATGGACTACCTGGCCTTCTCCCTCCAGCCCGAGAACATCGCAGCCGTCGCGGAAGCGACAGGCACCATTCCTGCATCGAACGAAGCCGCCCAGCTGGTCGAGGGCTACGAAGAGGGCGGTGAACTCGCTTCCCTGCGCGCATACTCCGAGGAGTTCGCGGTGCTGCGTCCAGAAACACCGGCCTATCCCTTCATCGCGACCGAATTCGGTGCTGCGGTCTCCGACATCCTCGACGGAGCCGACCCGCAGTCAACCCTCGACTCAGCGGTGAAGGCAATCGACCAGAACATCGCCTCCAGCGACGGCTACTCGCAGAAGTGACGATGAGCGCCGAGTCGATCGAGAGCATGTCATGACTTCCAACGACGCGTCCTCTGTGGCGCCGCTTGAGCCCGTCGCCGTTGCCGCACTCACGTCGCGGGGACCGCGTCTGCGACGGACCACCGACCGCAACCTCCGTGCTGAGAAGCGCGTGGGTCTTGCCATGGTCGCCCCGGCGCTCATCCTCCTCCTGCTGTTCGTTCTAATCCCCGCCGGACTCGCCTTCGGCCTAGCGTTCACGAACGCACGGCTGATCTCGCCCAACCCGGCTTCCTTCAGCGGAGCGGACAACTTCGTCCGACTCTTCCAGGACGCCGCATTCGGCCGGGCGCTGCTGAACGTCGGTTACTTCGGAATAGTTGTTGTCCCGCTCCAGGCGGGCCTCGCCCTTGTGATGGCCATGCTCATCAACACCCGGGTACGCGGCACGACGTTCTTCCGCACGATCTATTTCCTGCCGGTGGTCACCTCGATGGTCGTCGTGTCGCTCCTGTGGAGCTTCATGTATCAGCAGGACGGCCTGCTCAACACGCTGCTCTCAAACCTCACTTTCGGCATCGTTCAGGGCCCCGACTGGCTAGGCAATCCCGCGACATCGATGCCGTCGATCATCCTGATGTCGGTGTGGCAGGGCGTCGGCTTCCACATGATCATCTGGCTCTCGGGCCTGCAGACGATCTCGCAGGAGCTTTACGAAGCGGGTGACATTGACGGCACGAGCGCATGGCAGCGCTTCCGTTACATCACTTGGCCGGGCCTGCGCGCGACGCGAAGCCTCATCCTCGTCACCATCACCATCTCGGCGCTGAGCCTTTTCACCCAGGTGAGCGTCATGACGCAAGGCGGGCCCCTCGACTCCACCACCACCGTCGTCTACCAGGCCGTCGAGCGTGGTTTCCGGCAGCAGGAGACCGGCTACGCCTCGGCGATCTCACTCGTGTTCTTCGCAATCGTGCTCGTCATCTCGGGCGTCCAACGCTTCCTGACCAGAGAGAAGGCATGACCATGGCCCTCATTGCCACCGTCCGACGGCGTCGTCGGACCAGCGCCGCTCCCTCCCCATTCGGCCGTCCTCGCGTGGGCTGGTACGGATGGCTCGCCCGCATCGCGCTCGTGATCGTCTTCGCGTTCCCGCTGCTATTCATGCTGGTCTCCTCACTCAAGCCCGACCAGCAGATCTTCGGTGACCTGAACTCGCTTGCGGCATTCCTGCCCATCGGGAACGTGTCGTTCGACAACTACACAGCGGTCTTCGACCGGGTGCCCGCAGCACGATTCCTGGTCAACTCCATCGGGATCTCGGCCGTCACGGTCATCCTCGGGGTGATTATCAACAGCCTCGCCGCGTTCGCTCTCTCGCGAATGCAGATCCCGTTCAAGCGCGCGATCCTCACCCTGATCATCGCAACGCTCATCATCCCCTTCGAAACCCTCGCGCTGCCGCTGGTGTGGTGGGTCAACCAGCTGCCGAACATCGGCGTCGACAGCCTCGGCATCTATATGACACAGGGCTGGCTCGACTCGTACCACGTCCAGATTCTGCCCTTCATCGTGAACGCCTTCTCGATCTACCTGTTCCACCAGTACTTCGAGTCAATCCCAAAGGAGCTCGACGAAGCAGCACGGATGGACGGTGCCGGCTGGTTCACCATCTACCGCAAGATCGTCATGCCACTCGCCGGCCCGGCCGTCGCGACGGTCGCGATCCTGACCTTCCTCCCAGCGTGGAACTCCTACCTCTGGCCGCTGATGGTCATTCAGACGGAGGAGCTGCGCCCCGTAATGCTCGGCGTGCAATACTTCTCGCAACTGAACACCTCCTGGGGTCAGATCATGGCCTACTGCTCAATGATCACCCTTCCCGTCATCGCACTCTTCGTGGCCTTCCAACGCTCCTTCGTCAATTCGATCGCTTCGACAGGAGTCAAAGGATGATCACAACAGCCCTCTCCACCCGCCCTGCGGTGCACTTCACCCCCAAACGCAACTGGATGAACGACCCCAACGGCCTTATCCATCACGATGGTCGATACCACCTGTACTTCCAGCACAACCCCTACGGCGACGACTGGGGTCATATGAGCTGGGGACACGCCTCAAGCGCCGACTTGCTCGACTGGACCGAACATCCCATCGCCCTACTCCAGGACGAGAACGAAGCGGTGTTCTCGGGATCGATCGTCTTCGATGCCCGGAACAGCTCGAACCTCGGGACAACCGAGCAACCTCCGCTCATCGCCCTCTACACCTCTGCCCGGCAGGGAAGCCAGGCGCAGGCGCTTGCGTCAAGCACCGACGGCGGGGAGACCTGGGTCAAACACGGGATAGTGCTCGACAGAGGCACGACCGATTTCCGCGATCCGAAGGTATTCCGCTACCTCGACCACTGGATCCTCATCGCCGTCGAGGCCCTCGATCGCCAAGTGCACCTCTTCCGCTCCGACGACCTGCAGAACTGGAGCCCGCTATCAGTGTTCGGCCCGGCGGGCGCCCCCGAGGGCATCTGGGAGTGCCCCGATCTTTTCCCGATCGATGACCGCTGGGTTCTGGTGCTCTCCATGAATCCGGGCAACCCCGCCGGCGGCTCTGGCATGCAATACTTCGTCGGCGACTTCGACGGCACCACCTTCACAGCCACGTCTTGGGACTGGCTGGACAGAGGCCGTGACTTCTACGCCGCGGTCACAGTGTCGGACGCCCCAGCACCCGTGCTTATCGGCTGGATGAGCAACTGGGACTACGCCCACGCTATCCCGTCGTCACCCTGGCGAGGCTCGACAACACTGCCCCGCCGGCTCGAGCTGCGCGGCGAACGTCTCATACAACGTCCGGCCGTGAACCCGGTGAACCCGCCCCACTACTCGGCAAGTCCACCCGCATTGTCCGACGTCGCCGTCCCTCTTCCCGAGGACGCACATGGGCGAGCAGCACGGATCAAGCTCGTGGCACGGCCAGGACGAGGAGCCGTGGACCTGGTGCTGCGCGCCTCTCCTGACGGCACGGTCGGTACCACGGTGCGACTCGTCACCGGAAAATTATCCGTTGACCGCCGACGCTCGGGAAATATTAGCTTCTCGGAGACGTTCGCCTCCGTGTCTCAGGCACCGCTCGTCCCCAGCGCGACAGTCGAACTCGACGTGTGGATCGACATTTCCTCGGTTGAAGTCTTCGCCGAGGACGGCGCGGTCACCATCACCGAACAAATTTTCCCCGCCGACGAAAACACCACCGTGTTCCTTCGAGCGACCGAGGATGCAGTAGTGCAGTCAGTGGAGGTCACTGTCCTCCAGCGCTGAAAGGCGCGCACTGGGCTGCTGCGTGATTTTCGGACAGCGGAGTTAGTGTTTTCTCTTACGCTGCCTGGTGTGGCTGCTGGTAACTGTAATGGACATCGTTGGGGTAATCGAGGGCGGAATGCCGCCGTCGGCTGTTGTAAAACCCTTCAATGTAGCGGATAACGTCCTTGCGGGCTTGCTCTTTTGTGGCGTAGACCGTGCGGTAGACTCGCT
>NZ_JBTNDG010000015.1:0-55498 GCF_054511125.1 Arthrobacter sp. TMN-50
CTTTGGCTTCCTGCGCATCGACCCAGGACCGCAACCCTCCAAGACCCCTCAAAACCCCCAGCGTCTGCTCAACATCCAGGCCAGCCACCGCCGTCAAAACCACCCGACCCGCCAACCCCGCCAACCCACCACCAGAGCCCACCCGGGCACCAAAACCAGTTGGGCTCTCAGACGGAGCACCTACCGGATCGTCTACCGGGGCCGTCCATACCGCGTCAACACCCAACGGACCCCCCGGACCATACCCGCCGGAACCGTCCGTAGCAGTCCCCGTAGCAGTCCCAGCGGCAGTGTCCGCGGGCCCGTTCGTGGGGGCGGGATTCGCGCCAGAATCGGGAAAGAATCCCGTCCCGGTAGAAGAAGCTCTACTGCTTTTCATACCCCCATTCCATCACCCGCCACCGACATTATTAGGCGTCAACCAAGGTCCCCAGAAAAACCTTTTCAAAGTTTTTCCGGACCACAAAACCGGGCCCAGAAAGCCCGGCAACCACTCCTACCCAAGCCGGAGATCTGGTCGGCCGAAGGGGTGCAGATCGACCCATCTCACCTCACCGCCCCGCGCAGGGATAAGGAGAGGACCTGAGTCGAAGGAATCCGCTAGGCCAGTACCGTGTGCGACACGTTGTCCGGGTTGCCGAACCGGTGAGCCGTGATGCTCACCGCCTGCTCGTGCAGAAACGGCAGCATTTCCAGGCGGCCTGACTCGGTGACCGGCCCGGCGTAGATGGCGACATCCGGATCCCCGTCAGTGGCCGCGCACAGTTCCGAGTAGCCGCCACCGATCAGCCGAACCCGGCCAAGGGAAGCCGCGGGAGCGTGCTTCAGCCACGCGGCGTCGTCGTCCACTCCATGGTCCACATTGTGGGCCGACAGGACCGCAGTCAGCGCTGGCGGGAGGGGGTGAGCCGAAGAAACCCGCAGAGTTGCCCCAGTACGCAGCCCCGCGGCGAGTACGCGAACCAGCGGGGCCAGGGTTCCGGCCTCGTTGAGCCGGATGGTGACAGCACCGGGAACGTAACGGAACTCATTGCGTTCCACCCCGAGGCCCGACACATCACGATTGGCGCCGAAGGACTTCACCCAATGACGCTGATCGTCCGCGGTCGCCCTGGCCAGGAACCCCTGGTCGACGGCGGGGATATCGGCTGCGTGCAGCAGATCCCGCACCGACTCACTCAGCGGAGCATGAACGTTCCCGGGGTGCAACTCGACCGGCTTCCAGCTGCCGAGATGCACCAGGTAATTGGGGCCACCAGCCTTCGCGCCCGGACCAACGGCCGACCGCTTCCAGCCGCCAAACGGCTGACGCTGAACAATGGCACCGGTGATGCCGCGGTTGACATACAGATTCCCTGCCTGCACTGCGTCCAGCCACAACGCCAGCTCATCGCTATCCATGGTGTGGATACCCGCCGTCAGGCCGTAGGCGCTGGCGTTTTGCCATTCGATCGCCTGCTCCAGGGAATCCGCATGCATCACGCCCAGCACCGGACCGAAAAACTCGGTGAGATGGAAGTAGCTGCCTGGCTTCACACCCGCCCGCACGCCGGGGCTCCAGAGCCGACCGGTGTCGTCGAGCTGCTTGGGCTTGACCAGCCAGGTCTCGCCGTCGGCCAGGGTTGTCAGAGCGTCACGCAGTTTCCCTTCGGCAGGCTCGATCACAGGACCCATCTCGGTGGCTGCATCGTCCGGGTAACCGACCTTCAGCGACGCCACCGCGTCGACCAACTGGTTGCGGAACCGTGCCGACTTCCCGGTCGACCCCACCAGGATGACCAAGGATGCGGCCGAACACTTCTGGCCGGCATGACCGAATGCTGACTTCACGACGTCAGCGGCGGCCAGATCGAGGTCCGAACTGGGCGTCACGATCAAGGCGTTTTTGCCGCTGGTCTCGGCGAGCAGGGGCAGGTCATGCCGCCAGCTGCGGAACAGCTTCGCAGTGTCGTGTGCTCCAGTGAGAATCACCCGATCCACCGAAGGATGCGAAATGAGGTGCTGGCCCACGGGGCCTTCCTCGACGTCAGCAAAGTGCAGTACCTCGCGGGGGACGCCAGCGTCCCACAGCGCCTGGACCAGCACTGCCGCGCATCGTTTGGCCTGCGGTGCAGGCTTCACGACGACGGCGCTTCCGGCCGCGAGCGGGGCGAGAGCCGATCCGGCCGCGATGGCCACCGGGAAGTTCCACGGCGGCGTGACGACCGTCAGGCGTGCAGGCACGAACTCGGCGCCCTCCACCTGGTCCAGTTCCTCGGCGAGCAGTGCGTAATAGTTGGCGAAGTCGATCGCCTCGGAAATCTCCGGATCGGACTCGGCAACCGTCTTGCCGGTCTCACTGGCAGCAACTTCCACCAGGTCACCACGGATCGCTGCGAGCCGGGCCGCTGCGTTCCGCAGCACCTCGGCCCGTTCGGCTCCGGTCCGGGACGCCCATTCCTGCTGGCCGGCAAGGGCCGCAGCGATGGTGCGCTCGACGTCGTCGTTGGTGTCCAGCCACGAAGCTTCCACCAACTCGACCCCCAGGGTTGACTCCGCAACCCGCTGAAGAATCTCGGTGGCCCAGTCCCTGATGACGGGCAGCGACGGGTCGGAGTCGGACTGGTTAGCGAACTCGCCGGGTGCAGTTTCCACGAACCGGTCAACGCTCTGCGCCCGGTTGGGACCCGGCACCACGGCATCCACGGCCGCCAGCGAATCGAGGAAACGCTGCTTCTCCCGCTCGAACAATTGAGGGTTCTTGTTCAGCTCGAAAACGGCCGACATGAAGTTTTCCTGGCTGGCGTTCTCCTCCAGCCGGCGGATCAGGTAGCTGATGGCGACGTCGAACTGCGCCGGGTGCACCACCGGGGTGTACAGCAACAGCGAGCCTACGTCCTTCTTGATTTCCTCCGCCTGCTCCTCAGCCATGCCGAGAAGCATTTCGAATTCGATCCGGTCCTCCACGCCGCGGGCGAGGGCAAGCAGCCGCGCGAAAGCGATGTCGAACAGGTTGTGGCCAGCGACGCCGATCCTGACAGCTTCGGCATTCTCAGGCCGCAGCGCCCAGTCGAGGCAGCGCTTGTAGTTGGTATCGGTCGCCTCCTTCGACGGTAGGGTGGCGGGCTCCCAGCCGTGTACCTTCGCATCGACCAGTTCCATGGCCAGGTTGGCGCCCTTGACCAGCCGGACCTTGACTGCCGAGCCACCTTCGGCCCGGCGCTCGGTGGCCCAGGCGGTGATGTCCTGCAACGCCCCGAGCGCGTCGGGCAGGTAGGCCTGCAGCACGATTCCAGCCTCAAGCTGCTTGAGGTCCTCGGTGCCCAGGATGCGTTTGAACACCGCCACGGTCAGATCGAGGTCGTGGTACTCCTCCATGTCCAGGTTGATGAACTTCGGTGCGGGCGAGGAGGCGGCCAGTCGGTACAGGGGGAGGAGCCGCTCGGCGACCCGTTCCACCGTCTCGTGGAAGTCCCACAGGTTCATGGTGCTCACTACCGAGGACACCTTGATCGAGACGTAGTCGACGTCGTCGCGTGAGAGCAGGGCGGTGGTTCCGGCGAGGCGGGCGTCGGCTTCCTCGTTGCCGAGCACAGCTTCACCCAGCAGGTTAATGTTCAGCCGGACCGATTCGCCCCTGAGCCCGGCGATGGCCTTGCCCAGTTTGTGGGGCCGGGCGTCGACGATGAGGTGTCCCACCATCTCGCGGAGCACCCGCTGCGCCACCGGCACCACAATGCCCGGCAGAGTGGGGGCAAGCGCCCCACCAAGCTTCACGGCGCCGCGCATGTACCAGGGCAGGAACGACGGCGTCTGCCGCGCCAGCTTCGACAGATTGCGTGCAGCGACCGCGTTGTCTTCGGGTCGGATGACCCGGTCAACGAAGCCGAGAGTGAACTGCAGCCCGGCGTCGTCCTTCAGGACCTCGGCGAGCAGCTGCGCCGACCGCGACCCGCGGGTGACTGTCGGTTCGGGGCGCCGGACGTCGTCCAGATGCAGCCAGCGGCGAACCAGTGCGACGGCGTCGTCACCCAGGTCTGCGGGAGCGGGATCGGCGGCGGGAAAGAGCTGTGTCATGCGATCGTGCCTCACAATGCGACGGGCCACTGCAATCGGATCCTGGTATCAGGTGGTATTCCCCTTGCGGGGCCGGTGGCCGATCAGCCGGGGGCGCACTCCGCCTCGGCATGGCAGTGCGCGACCTGCGTGCGCGCACACCGGAATCATCGTAACCCGCGCCACAGGTCGCCGTCGCCAATCTGCGCTAGAGTGGTCCCATGTCTGTAGTACAACTCCTTAGCTAGCCGCACAGTCAACTGTGCGGCATGCCCCTCCCTGGCTGAGGGGCTTTTGTGTGTCTAGGGGCAATTGATCAAGAGGGCAGGGCAACAACAGTGAGCACGCAACCCGACGCCGGGCAACCGGACGAGAACACCTACAGTTTCGCTGACATCGAAGCCCGATGGCCCGCGGAGTGGGACCGGCTCCAGCCGTTCAAGCCTGCCGACGACGGCTCACGGGAGCGCCGGTATGTGCTGGACATGTTCCCGTACCCCTCAGGTGACCTGCACATGGGGCACGCCGAGGCGTTCGCGATGGGCGACGTCGTCGCCCGCTATTACCGGCAGCAGGGGTTCGACGTCCTGCACCCCATCGGCTGGGACTCGTTCGGGCTGCCCGCCGAAAACGCGGCCATCCAGCGCAACGCGCACCCGTCCGAGTGGACCTACACGAACATCGAGACGCAGGCGAATTCGTTCCGCCGCTACGCGATCAGCGTTGACTGGTCCCGTCGGCTGCACACGTCCGACCCCGGGTACTACCAGTGGACGCAGTGGCTGTTCCTGCGCTTCTTCGAAAAGGGTCTGGCGTACCGGAAAAACTCTCCGGTCAACTGGTGCCCCAAGGACCAGACGGTGCTGGCCAATGAGCAGGTAGTCAACGGCGCCTGCGAGCGCTGCGGCACCCCAGTCACCAAGAAGAGCCTCAACCAGTGGTACTTCAAGATCACCGACTATGCGGATCGTCTGCTGGACGATATGGACCAGCTGCGGGGTCACTGGCCCGAGCGGGTCCTGGCCATGCAGCGCAATTGGATTGGTCGCTCCGAGGGTGCCCGCGTCGACTTCGTCATCGAAGAGGCCGGCGGGCAGCCCGCCCGGAGCGTTCCCGTGTTCACCACCCGGCCGGACACGCTGCACGGCGCCACGTTCTTCGTGGTGGCAGCAGACGCCCCGTTGGCCCTGGACCTGGTCACCGAATCCCACCGGGCCGAGCTGGAAGAATACCGGGAGGGCATCAAGTCCCTGTCGGAGATCGAGCGCCAGTCCACTGAACGTGAAAAGACCGGCGTGTTTACCGGCCGCTGGGCCATTAACCCGTTGAACGGTGAAAAGCTGCCGGTCTGGGCCGCCGACTATGTGCTGGCCGACTACGGGACCGGTGCCATCATGGCCGTGCCCGCCCACGACCAGCGCGACCTGGACTTCGCCCGCGCCTTCGATCTGCCGGTCCGAATGGTCGTGGACACCGGCACCGAGAATCCGGCGGTGTCGGGGATCGCCACCACCGGCGACGGCACCCTGGTGAACTCCGGTGAGCTGGACGGGCTGGGAAAGGACGAAGCCATTGCCCGCGCCATCGACCTAGTCGCCGCGCAGGGCACCGGTGAGCACACCGTCAATTACCGGCTGCGCGACTGGCTGCTGTCCCGGCAGCGGTTCTGGGGCACCCCCATCCCGATCATCCACTGCGCCACCTGCGGCGAGGTACCGGTCCCCGACGACCAACTGCCCGTCACCCTGCCTGAGGACCTGCGCGGCGGCGATCTTTCCCCGAAGGGCACCTCACCGCTCGCCGCTGTCGAGGACTGGGTGAATGTGTCCTGCCCCCAGTGCGGGGGGCCTGCCAAGCGGGACACCGACACGATGGACACCTTCGTCGATTCCTCCTGGTACTTCCTGCGGTTCGCATCCCCGGACACCACAGACGGGCCGTTCGATACCGACGCCGTGAACCGCTGGCTGCCGGTCGGCCAGTACGTGGGCGGCGTGGAGCATGCCATTCTGCACCTGCTGTACAGCCGTTTCTTCACCAAGGTGCTGTTCGACCTGGGACTGATCGGGTTCACCGAACCGTTCTCGGCCCTCCTGAACCAGGGGCAGGTGCTCAACGGTGGCAAAGCTATGAGCAAATCCCTCGGCAACGGCGTCGATCTGAGCCAGCAGCTGGACAAGTTCGGCGTTGACGCCATCCGGCTGACCATGGTGTTCGCCTCCCCACCCGAGGACGACGTCGACTGGGCGGATGTCTCGCCGTCGGGTTCGTCGAAGTTCCTGGCCCGCGCCTGGCGGCTCGGTCTGGACGTGACCAGTGCGCCCGGCGTCGACGTCTCAGGTGGAGACCGCGCCCTGCGGTCGATCACCCACCGGACCGTAGCCGATAGTGCCGCGCTGCTGCAGGGCAACAAATTCAATGTGGTCATTGCCCGTGTGATGGAGCTAGTCAATGCCACCCGCAAGGCGATCGACTCGGGGGTCGGGGGCGCCGACCTGGCTGTCCGCGAAGCCACGGAGGCGGTGGCGATCATCCTTAGCCTGTTCGCTCCCTACACGGCCGAGGACCTGTGGAGCCGGCTGGGACATCCGGCGTCGGTGGCGACGGCGGGCTGGCCCACGGTCGACGAGTCGCTGCTGGTGCAGGATACCGTGGTCGCCGTGGTGCAAGTGCAGGGCAAGGTCCGGGACCGCTTTGAGGTCTCCCCGGACATCACCGGGGACGCACTGCGGGAACTGGCGCTGGCCAGTGCCTCCATCCAGAAGACCCTCGATGGCAGGGGAATCCGGACCATCATTGTGCGGGCTCCGAAGCTGGTCAATATCGTTCCGGAGTAACCATGCGGGCCGACAAAGCAGTCCAGTCTCACCCAGGGCAGCCTCACGCAGCGCAGCCTGGACCGGTTCACGTCGAACTGGCCCAGGGCCCTTCTGTGGCGCCAAGAACCGGCGCTGCAGCGTGGCACTCGATGCGGTGGCTGGAGCGCCTGTGGGTTCGACCCGCTGGTTCTCGAACCACTCCGGAAGCCGCTGCCCCGCCACGGATTGCCGTGGTCACCGATTCCGCTGCGGCGCTCCCACCCGACTGGTTAGCCGAAGGCGGAGCGGCCCACGGCGTCGTTGTGGTGCCGATGCCCGTGATGATTGCCGGGCGGATCTTCGGCGAAGGAAGCGACGACCTCACCGGACCGCTGTCCGTCGCGTTGGCCGAGGGGGCGGAGGTACGCACTTCGCGGCCCTCGCCCGGGCAGTTCGAGGGAGTCTACCGACGGCTGGAAGCCGAGGGCGCGACGGGGATTCTCTCGGTGCACCTCTCGGGTGACTTATCGGGTACCGCCGACGCAGCGCGGTTGGCGTCGGCTGCGGTGTCCATTCCGGTAAAGGTTGTCGATTGCCGGACGGTCGGTATGGCGATGGGGTTTGGTGTGGCTGCCGCCCAGGCCGGCGGGCGCGACGGTCTTGACCTGGCCAGCGCGGCCGCAGTGACCCAGGCCGTGTGCGATTCGTCGACGCTGCGGTTCCTCGTGCCGAGCCTTGAACAGCTGCGCAAGGGTGGGCGGATCGGCGCGGTCGCAAGCGTGTTGGGCACCCTCCTGGCGGTGAAACCCATCCTCAGTGTGCAGGAGGGCCGCATCCTTCCGCTCGAAAGGGTGAGGTCCACCGCCAAGGCGACGGCACGCTTGGTTGATCTGGTGGAGGCGGACATTGCCGGACGGCCCGGAGCGGTGGTGGCTTTCCACTACTTCGGCAATCATGCCCAGGTGGCGGAGCTCGCGGCGACTCTGCAGCACCGCCACCCCGAGGTTCGCACCGTCCTTGCCCAATTACCAGCAGTGCTGGCGGCCCATACCGGTCTCGGCGTCATCGCGATCGCCGTAGCAGGGCGGATTGGCGACGCCGACCAACCCTCCACAGCGCCCTGATCCCACTGGACTTGCCCACATAGTCTGACGCCGCACCCCCCGATCTGCCGGGGAATCCTAGGCTCAGGAGCATGGCACAACATCGCTGGGCGACCAGCCCTCCGTCCCGCGGCGGGTTCAGCACATGGCGGGATTCGCGCGATACCGTAAGGGAAAATGACGGCCCGCACGACCTTGAGCCCCTGGACGGCCCGGAGACCGTACAGGACCATGAGACCCTCGGAGACCATGAGACCCTGGCAGATCGTCAGTCGCCCGCTCGGGGAGGCCGCCGCTGGGCGGTCGGACGTGGCGCCTCCCTCGTGGTGCTTGGCCTGACGTTGTCTATTGCCTTCGGCCTGTTCGTCCTGCGCGGTGCCCCATCGTCGGAGGTGACCTCGGTGGCTCTCGGGGCGCCGGTCAGCAGCCAACCCAACACGGGTGGCGCCCCAGGATCTTCTAGGGCGACCCCGTCCGGTGTCCCGCCGCCGGGGGAGCGGGTCGGAAGCGTCTCAACTGCTGGACCGTCGCCGCCCGCACCGGTTCAGGGGACTTCCGATCCGGCCGGGGTCGAAGCCCCGCAACTCCTCCTGGTTCACGTTGCCGGGGCGGTAGCTCGCTCGGGTGTGGTGGAGCTCGTTTCGGGTTCTCGGGTGTTTGAAGCGTTGGAGCTGGCGGGCGGGGCGTTGCCCGAGGCCGACCTCGCCGCAATCAACCTCGCAGCACCCGTGCAGGATGGCCAGCAGATCAGGGTGCCGCTGCAGGGAGAGGCCCCGCCCGGTGGGTCGGTTCCCCTGGTCTCTGGCGGTTCCGGAAACGACGCTGCTGGTGCTGAAGCCCCAGCCCTCAAGGGCTCGACGGCTACATCGGGGATAGTGAACCTCAACACGGCCGATCTTGATGAGCTCGACACCCTTCCGCGGATTGGCCCAGTCCTCGCAGAGCGCATCGTCCAATGGCGGACGGACCACGGGGGCTTCACCAGGCCCGAAGACCTCGACGCCGTACCGGGTATCGGCGAGGCGATGCTCGCTGCCCTGATTCCCCTGGTGACCGTGTGACGGTCCCTGCCAGAGGGGGCAAGAGATGAGATCCCGACGGGCCTGGACGCGGTTTGTCCAGGCAGCGACCCAGCCGTCCGGATCCCGGCCTACCGCGGAGGATCGGATCTCTGGACATCGTTCAGGCCGGTTCCCGCGGCCCGGCCGCACGACCGCGCTCCGACGGTGGACAAAGTGGGCGAAGTGGAAGGAACGGGCCACACGGAGTGCCACGACGCCCGGCACCGAACCCGGAAACCGAGACCTTCGGCTCCTGCCAGCTACGGCAGCCGCCTGGGTTACCGCGGCGGGGGTGACCCGGCTCGACGCCGCCACAGCACTCCTTTGTGCTGGGGTCCTGGCGGTGCTGGCCACCTGTGCCGGCATCGGCTGTTTCCTTCCTGACGGATTGAGGCCGATCAGGCGGCTGGTGCTACCGTGCGTGGTGCCTTTGGCGGTTGCTGCCATGGTCGCTGTGCCGGCCGCAGCCGCGATCGAAGCCCGCACGGCGGGTCCTGTGCTCTCAGCGGTACAGGACCGGGCATCCATCACTGCAGTCCTCAAGGCAACCTCGGATGCAGTCCTGATCAGTGCTGACCGGTTTAAGGGCGCCGATCGGTTCCTCGTCGAGGCTGTCTTGACGGCCGGCACGGTCAATGGAACCCGGTTCGCAGCACATACTCCGGTGGTGGTGATCGGACCGGCATCCTGGCGCCAGGTCGCCTCCTCAGATTCGATTCGAGCCGCGGGGCGTCTCCTGCCGACCGAACCGGGAGACCGCGCAGGCGCCCTGCTCATGGCTGAGACCGGCCCGTTGGTGAGCAGGTCAGCAGATTGGACCACCTACCCAGCGCAGGTACGAAAGGATTTTGTGGAGCTGACGTCGCGGGTGGCGGGGGAGGGCAGCCTCTTGCCCGGAATGGTCATCGGTGACAGGAGCACCCTTGACGAGTCAGTTGAACAAAACATGCAGACCACCGGCATGACCCATCTCACTGCCGTGAGCGGCGCCAACTGCACCTATATGCTCGCGTTTGTCTTTCTCGGTGCCCGCGCACTTCGACTGCCCCGCCTGCTCGCGGCCGTCCTGGGGATCCTCGCCCTGATCGGCTTCGTGATCCTGGTCCAGCCCGAGCCAAGCGTGCTGCGCGCTGCAGTGATGGGTGGGCTCGGCGTGGCGGCGGTGCTCACTGGCCGTGGCAGGGTGCCCCTGGCGCTGCTGCTGCTGACCGTCGTCGTCCTACTCGTTGCCGATCCCTGGCTGACCGCCTCGTACGCGTTCATGCTTTCGGTGGCAGCAGCCTCCGGGCTGATGTTGTTTGGCCCGATACTGGCGACCAGGCTGTGCCGATTCATGCCGGCGCCGGCCGCCCAACTCCTCGCCGTTCCGATTGCTGCGCAGCTGTTCTGCACCCCCATCCTGATCCTCCTGCAGCCCGCGCTGCCCCTCTACTCAGTTCCCGCCAATCTGGTCGCCACCCCGGTAGTGCCAATGGTCACCATCGTGGGGATGGCAGCCGTGGCGTTGCTCGTTATTGCCGAGCCCCTTGCCATGCCGCTGGTCCTGGTGGCGGGCTGGGGAGCCGACTGGGTGGAAGTCGTCGCGGAATTTTTCGGTTCCGCGCCCGGGGCGGCCCTGCCGTGGATGGGTGGTCCGCTGGGAGCAGCAGTCACCGGTGCTCTGTCGTTGGCGATTGTCCTCGCTGTGGTGTTCGGCCCACGGCTGCGGGCGGTTTCCCGGAAACCGCAGCAGACAACCCGCCGCCGCGGACATCGACCGGCTGGCGGTCGGATCAGGGCCCCCGCTCTGCTGTGGCTGGCGGGCAGCTTTGCATTGGGTCTTGGCGCGGTGATTGCGTGGCCGGTAGGTCCTGACACCGACGGTGCCTGGCGGGTGGCCGCCTGCGATGTGGGCCAAGGCGACGCATTCGTGTTGCGCACCGGCGAGCGTGAGGTGATTCTGGTGGACACCGGGCCGGAACCGGATGACGTCGACGCCTGCCTGGACCGTCTCGCCGTCACCACGGTGCAACTTCTGGTCCTGACGCACTTACACGCCGACCACTATGCAGGAATTGAAGGAGTTTTCAGGGACAGGACGGTGCAGCGGATCCTGTACTCATCCTCCGAGCCGGCACTCCCCACGGTGGTCACTGAGGCCTCCCAGCAACGGGTTATGCCTGAGCGGCTGGTGGAGGGCATGCAAGGAGAGCACGGCGACGGCGGCAGCTATGGTCGCGTCAACTGGACGGTGCTCTGGCCAGGCGACAGTGCGCAGGCGGACTCGGAGAACAATTCAAGCGCCGTGCTGGAAATCATCATCGACTCGCCGGACGCCGCCGATGTCACAATCCTCATGACCGGTGATCTCGAGGAAGACGCTGCCCAGACGATGCTGCGTGCCAACCCGGCTTTGGTGGAGCGGGGAGTGCACATTCTGAAAGTCGCACACCATGGTGCACTCAATGGCGGACTGGAACTTGCCCACGCGGTCCGGCCCCAGCTCGCACTCATTTCCGCCGGACGGGACAACGACTATGGTCACCCTCATCCATCGATCATCACCGGACTGTCAGCAGCGGGGATTACGGTGGCCAGAACCGACGAGCTCGGAACGTTTCTCGTTTCAGTACAGGACAACCTGCTGCGCATACGCCGGTGATCACCTGGTCCGCTTTGCCGTGGGTCCTGCACATGGCACAGTTGACGCGTAGACCACCGATCCGCCCACCACCGAGCAGGAGCAACCTCGTGACGTCCAGGCCAGGTGCATCCCGTCGGGAATCGGCAGGCGGCTCGGAGATGCCGTGGCGGATCGTGGTACCTGCACCGGTGGTTTTGCTCAGCGGCCCAGAGGAATACGCAGCGGGTCAAGCGGTCGAACGCATTCGGCGCAGCCTGCGGGACGCCCGTCCCGATCTTGAGGATGTAAAGCTCGACGCCGGCAAATATGAGGCTGGCGATTTGACGATCCATGGCAGCCCCTCCCTCTTCGGCGAAGCCAAATTAATCCAGGTGAGTGGCCTCGCCCAGATGAATGACGACTTCCTGCAGGACGCTCTCGCCTACCTTTCGGATCCGGCGCCCGACGTCGTGCTGGTGATGCACCACAGCGGCGGAAACCGTGGCAAGAGGCTCCTGGACGCCGTCAAAGCGTCGGGGGCTACTGTTGTTGACTGCCAGCCGCTAAAGAAGGACTCGGACAAAACCGATTTCGTGGTCGAGGAATTTCGGGCGGCTGGGCGACGGATCGGGGGCGGAGCACTGCGCGCGCTGGTGGCGGCCGTCGGATCCCAGCTCGCCGAGCTAGCCGCCGCCTGCCAGCAGCTGATCTCCGACACCGCCGGCGAGATCACCGAGGAGACGGTTGAAAAATACTATGGCGGCCGGGTCGAGGTCACCGGGTTCAAAGTCGCAGACGCCGCGTTGGCTGGCAGGGGAGGGCAGGCCCTCTCAATGCTTCGGCATGCTTTGGCCACCGGAGCCGATCCGGTCCTCCTGACCGCGGCGTTGGCGATGAAGGTCAGGGCCGTGGCGAAGGTCCATCAGGTGCGGGGGAGCTCAGCCCAGTTGGCTAAAGAACTCGGCATGGCGCCCTGGCAGGTAGACCAGGCGCGGCGTGACGCCCAACGGTGGACCCCCGAGGCCTTGGTGCTGTGCATCCAGGTCCTCGCGGAAGCCGATGCCCAGGTGAAGGGCGCGTCACGAGATCCGGTCTACGCCGTCGAGCACGCGGTCACCACGATCGCTCTGGCTGGCCGAAGCCAGAACTAAGTCCACATCGGATCGCCGCTGCAGCTAGGCGGCGTTCAGTCAGCGACCGTCTTAAACGGCAGATGGCCGGCCCGAAGGCCAGCCATCTGGAAAACGTCGAACAGCCAGGCTCTGGTTAGAGAGCGTTGACCTTCTTGGAGATCGCGGACTTGTGGTTCGCCGCGTTGTTCTTGTGCACGACACCCTTGCTGACAGCCTTGTCCAGCTTGCGGCTTGCCGACTGGAGGGCGCTGGTAGCAGCTTCCTTATCGGCTGAGCCGATCGCGGTGTTGACGGCGCGGATGGCCGTCTTCAGCTCGGACTTAACCGAGTTGTTGCGCTGGCGCGCCTTCTCGTTGGTGAGAATGCGCTTTTTCTGGGACTTGATATTTGCCACGTATTTAGAACTCTCTTTGTATTGCGGACTGGTCGTGAGGGTAATTCAGTTCAACCAATGACTGAGCGGCGTGGGGATACCGTAGGCGATTGGACTAAAGTGCCCGTCGACCTGCGCGGACACACAGCTGTCTAGATTACCAGAGATGCCGGGATTAGTCCCGGCAGCGGGTCTGTCTGAGCGCGGCGCCTCCATCCAAGGATGAGGTAACCACAATAATGATGAGGTAACCACGATAATGCAGTCACGGTTTCAGCCGAGCCGGGCCGCAACACGATTAAACTGCGCCCGCGGGAGCACGGCGCCGATCCGTCGGACATCGCCTGGTGCCAGCTGGATGATCCGATCGGTCCTGACCTCGCTGGGGCGTCCCTGCACATCCCAGGCCCCGGATCCAATGTCGACGTAGGCCGGATCCGACGTCGTCGAATCGTTCCGGTTGCGGCTGGTCAGCATCAGGCCCAGCAACCTCCCGCGATGCCTCCCGATCAGGAGGACGGGGCGGTCCTTGCCCTGTCGGTAATCCTCTTCATAGGGCACCCACGCCCAGACGATCTCACCGGCATCCGGGACATCGTCGGCACGCGGGGCGTAACTCACGCGAGGGATGCCGGTGAAATCACCAATATAGGAGGTCGGTCTGTGGTTGGGGCCTGACTGCCGCGGCGGGGGCTGTAAGACGCGGATGGCAGAACGGGCTAGCCGCAACATGGAACGGGCGTCGAATGGCATGCGGTCAAGAATACAGTTACGGCGCCCACGCAATTCCAGACCATTCGCCAGCTCATGGGAGACTGTTAACCGTGCTGGTTTTACGAAACCTGCTGAAGAGGTAAGTTCACCTCGCCCCGAACCCGGCAGTTGTTGCTGAGACGGCCGCTGCGCAGCCGCCCTTTCGCAACAGTAAGGAATGTCCAGTGTCCCCGAAGGCCCGCACCTCACCGGTGCCCGCCGCCACTGATCCGGCGATCATCCGAAATTTTTGCATCATTGCCCATATTGATCATGGGAAGTCCACTCTGGCGGACCGGATGCTGCAGCTTACCGGCGTCGTCGAGCAGCGTGACATGAAGGCCCAGTACCTGGACCGCATGGACATTGAGCGCGAACGCGGTATCACCATCAAGTCCCAGGCGGTCCGGTTGCCGTGGGAGCTCGATGGCGTGAGCCACGCACTGAACATGATCGACACCCCGGGCCACGTTGACTTCACCTACGAGGTCTCGCGGTCCCTAGCGGCCTGCGAAGGAGCGATCCTGCTGGTCGATGCCGCCCAGGGGATTGAGGCCCAGACCCTGGCCAACCTCTACCTGGCGATGGAAAACAACCTCACCATCATTCCGGTCCTGAACAAGATCGACCTCCCCGCCGCCCAGCCCGAGAAATACGCCGCGGAGCTGGCTAACCTGATTGGGGGCGATCCCGACGACGTCCTCCGGGTCTCCGGGAAGACCGGTATGGGCGTCGAGGCACTCCTGGACAAGATTGTCAGGGATCTTCCCCCTCCCGTCGGCGACCCCGACGCTCCCGCGCGGGCCATGATCTTCGACTCCGTGTATGACACCTACCGTGGCGTGGTTACCTATGTGCGGGTGGTCGACGGCATGCTGCACCCCCGTGAGCGGATCCAGATGATGTCCACCCGCGCCAGCCACGAACTCCTGGAGATTGGGGTCAGCTCCCCGGAGCCCACTCCGTCCAGGGGACTCGGCGTTGGCGAGGTGGGCTACCTCATCACCGGGGTGAAGGATGTCCGGCTCTCCAAGGTCGGTGACACGGTCACCAACCTGGCCAAGCCCGCGCAGGCATCCCTCCCCGGGTACGCCGATGCCAAACCGATGGTCTTCTCCGGTCTGTACCCGCTGGATGGCACCGATTACCCGGTGCTCCGGGATGCGCTGGAGAAACTGATGCTCAACGATGCTGCGCTCGTTTACGAGCCGGAGACCTCCGCGGCCCTCGGCTTCGGGTTTCGGGTCGGTTTTCTCGGCCTCCTGCACCTGGAGATCACCCGTGAGCGGCTCGAGCGTGAGCACAACCTGAATCTGATCTCCACCGCCCCCAACGTCGAGTACCAGGTGACGCTTGAGGACAAAAAGCTGATCCACGTCACCAACCCCAGCGAATACCCCACGGGCAAGATCGCCGAGGTCCGCGAGCCGATGGTCGCCGCAACGATTCTCGCCCCCACCGAGTTCGTCGGAGCCATCATGGAGCTGTGCCAGAGTCGGCGCGGCGTCATGGGCGGGATGGACTATCTCTCCGAGGACCGGGTGGAAATCCGCTACCGCCTGCCGCTCGCCGAAATCGTCTTCGACTTCTTTGACATCCTCAAGTCCCGGACCCGGGGTTACGGCTCCCTGGACTGGAAGGCCGACGGCGACCAGGTCGCCGATCTGGTCAAGGTCGACATCATGCTGCAGGGGGAGCAAGTCGACGCGTTCTCCGCCATCACCCACCGTGACAAGGCCTACGCCTATGGCGTGATGATGACCGGGAAACTCCGCGAACTCATCCCGCGCCAGCAGTTCGAGGTGCCCATCCAGGCAGCGATCGGCTCACGAATCATCGCCAGGGAAAGTATCAGAGCGATCCGTAAGGACGTGCTCGCCAAGTGCTACGGCGGCGATATCACCCGGAAGCGCAAACTGCTGGAGAAGCAGAAGGAAGGCAAGAAGCGGATGAAGATGGTGGGACGCGTCGAGGTTCCCCAGGAAGCCTTCATCGCCGCCTTGACCACCGACGAGTCCAAGGACAAGGTCAAGAAATAGCAATGCCGAGTACCCTGCCTCTCGGCCTGCCTGCGCCGGAGAACGGTCTGCTCCCGGAGCAGGCCGCCGCTGGCAGCGCCCACCGCAAACTGGGGCTCTACGTTCACATCCCCTTTTGCGCTGTACGCTGCGGCTACTGCGATTTCAACACCTACACGGCCACCGAGCTGGGCGGCGGAGCGTCCCAGGACCGGTACGCCGCAACCGTCAGTGCCGAACTGGACCTGGCTGCCGGCGTTCTCACCGCCACGGGGGCCTCCCCGCGACCGCTGTCCACGGTCTTCTTCGGGGGTGGTACTCCCACGCTCCTCCCAGCCGATGACCTCGCCGCTGTGCTGCGCACGGCAGTCGGGCATTGGGGTCTCGCTCATGGCGCGGAGGTTACCACCGAAGCCAACCCGGATTCGGTGACGCCCGAGTCCCTCGAAGTTCTGGCCAGGTCGGGATTCACCAGGGTGTCGTTCGGCATGCAGTCGGCGGTGCCCCACGTGCTGCAGGTTCTGGACCGCACCCATGCGCCTGAGCGGGTTCCGCTGGCAGTGCAGTGGGCCCGTGACGCTGGCCTGCGCGTCAGCCTCGACCTGATCTATGGCACTCCGGGGGAGTCCGCGGGCGATTGGCAGCACTCACTCGACGCGGCCCTGTCCTACCGGCCGGACCACGTATCCGCCTATGCGCTGATTATTGAGGATGGCACCAGGCTGGCCGCGCGGATCCGGCGCGGCGAGGTGCCCGACATCGACGACGACGATCACGCCGAGAAGTACGTGCTGGCGGAGCAGTCGATGGAATCCGCCGGGCTGGGCTGGTACGAGGTCAGCAACTGGGCTCGCACCCCCGATGACGCCTGCCAACATAACCTCGCCTATTGGCGCGGCGACGACTGGTGGGGTGCCGGCCCCGGCGCCCACTCCCACGTGGGCGGTGTGCGGTGGTGGAACGTGAAGCACCCAACGGCCTACGCGCAGCGCCTCGCCTCGGGCGTCTCGCCGGCCGCTGGCCGGGAAATTCTCGACGACGACACTCGCTATGTGGAGGATGTCATGCTCCGTGCCAGGCTTCGCGAAGGGCTGCCGACCAGTAGCCTGCGCCCCGCTGGGCGGCTCGCCGTCGCCGGCCTGATTGCTGATGAACTCATTGTTCCGGCTGACGCCTTTGCAGGAACCATCACTCTTACCGGCAGCGGCAGGTTGCTCGCCGATGCGGTAGTCCGCCGGTTGCTACCTGATTAAAGGAGCTGGGGGAGGGGCTACTTGAACAGACGCAGATTGAAGGCATACTGGTACGGGCGGCCGCGGTTGACCTGAATCCCGGCAATCACCGAGGACGCGGCAATAGCCACCCAGATCAGCGCATTGACGACGGCGAATAGCCCGCCGATAGTCGGCAGCAGCGACAGTAGCCACGCAGTAAACGCCAGCAACGTGGGTGGAAAGGTGAAGTTGAACGCTTCCCGTGATTCCTGGGCCGTAAAGGGGCCGCGGTCCTTGAAGATCAGCAGGATGATCAGGGAAGGGATGAACCCGAGGATTCCACCGAAGTGCGAAAGGGTTGCCCACTGCCTGTCCTCGGACGCCGTCAACGGCAGGGCATTCGCCGGGGCACCCTCAAAAGCGGATGGGGACTGGGCGTGGCCGTCCCTGGATCCGTGCTGTTTGTGCTGGTCAGCGGGGTTAGACACCTGAATATCCTCTATTGCATGGGGGCACCTGGGCAGGTGCCGTCCCCTCTAGAATACGTCTTTGACCGGGAAACGCGTATCGCGGATCAGTTGCCCTCGCCGGAATTCCCAGGATTGGTCAGGAAATCGATAACCTCCTCAACCTTGCCTAGAAGGGACGGTTCAAGGTCCGCGTAGCTGGTGACGCAACCCAACAGACGCTTCCAGCCGTGCGCAACAGCCGCCTTGTCCGCGTGTGGCCAGCCCATGCCTGCAAGGATGCCCGTCTTCCAGTCCTGCCCGCGGGGGACTACCGGCCACGCGGAGAGCCCCACGGCGGCCGGCTTGATTGCCTGCCACACGTCAACATAAGGATGCCCAACCACCAGGACGTTCGACGTCGCGCCCGGAACCCTCATCGCCTCCTGCGCAATGCGTTGTTCCTTCGACCCCGACACCAGGTGATCAACCAGAATACCGAGTCGCCGGTCCGGGCCCGGGCCGAAGGCACGGATCATTCCGGCGAGATCGTCGACGCCGTGGAGCGGTTCGACGACAATCCCTTCGAGCCGTAGGTCGTCGCCCCACACCTTCTCGACCAGCTCGGCGTCGTGCTGGCCCTCCACCCAGATCCTGCTGGCGCGGGCGGTCCTCGCCCGCGCGCCGTCTACCCTCACCGAACCTGACGCCGTCAGCCGCCTGGTCGGTGCTGCCGGCGGGCCGGTGGGAGCCACCACCTCGACAGGGCTCCCATCGATGTGGAAGCCAAACCCCAAAGGGAAGGTCTTGAGTCTTCCCCGTCGGTCCTCCAGCACCATCACCTGCATGCCCCCGGACTTTTCGACCCGAACCACAGCGCCCACGTAGCCGCTCTGCACGTCTTCCAGCACCAACCCGGTGCTGGCAGGAACCTTCGGGAGGGCAACCTGCCTGGGGGCGGAGATGTCCTGGGCGCCCCATTCGTATGTTGACAAAATTGTTGCTCGCTTCCAGCTCGCCGCTGGACGGTCCGGCCAGGGGTTTTCAATGCTAACAATCCGTTGGAACGTACTAGACTTGGCACTTGGGCGTGTCGAGTGCCAAGTCTGCTGGAAGTGTCAGGGAACCGTGTGCGGAGGTGAAATGTGAGCGAACCACGCCGACTTGAGGTGTTGCGTGCCATCGTCGAGGACTATGTGCATTCCCGGGAGCCGGTGGGGTCGAAGGCCCTGGTGGAGCGCCACCAGTTGGGAGTCTCATCGGCCACCATCCGCAACGATATGGCGGTCCTTGAGGAAGAGGGCCTGATCACGGCCCCCCACACCAGTTCGGGCCGCATCCCGACCGATAAGGGCTACCGGCTATTCGTCGACCAGATTTCCGAGGTCAAGCCGCTGTCGGCGCCTGAGAAGCGAGCCATCCAGACCCTCTTGGAGGGCGCTGAGGACCTCGACGACGTCATGGACCGCACCGTCCGGCTCCTCTCGCACCTGACCAACCAGGTGGCGGTCGTGCAATACCCCCACCTCGGCAGCGCCGCGGTTCGTCACCTTGAGTTCGTGCTGTTGGCTCCAAACCAGGTGCTGGTGGTGCTGATCGCCACCAACGGAACGGTCCAACAGCGAGTGGTACCGCTCCCTGAAGCCGTGCCGGAGAGCAGCCTCGCCGAACTTCGGCAGCATTTCCTCGGCTCAGTGGCTGGCACCAAGCTCACGTTCCTCCCGCAGGAACTGGCGCTCGCCGTCGCTACCCTGCCGTTTCAGCAACGCAGGGCAGGGACTGTGCTCGCTCGAACACTTGAACAACTCGCTGGTATTAACCGCGATGACAGGATTGTGATGGCTGGCACAGCCAATCTGGCACGATCCACAGTAGACTTTCCGTTGAGTATCGGACCTGTGCTGGAAGCCCTGGAGGAGCAGGTGGTGATGCTACGCCTGCTCTCCGAAATGAAGCACGACGCCTTTGGCGTCTCGGTGCGGATTGGTCGGGAGAACCCGCATGGCGGACTTGCCGAAGCCTCGGTGGTTGCCACCGGGTACGGCCCCGATTCGTTGGCCAAGGTGGGAGTCCTAGGGCCGACCCGGATGGATTACCCCACCTCGATGGCGGCGGTACGCGCAGTAGCCCGCTACCTGTCGAGAATCCTGACGGACTAAGCCGCAGCAACGGCAGCAATGAACGTGTTCCAGTAGCAGTCGAACCATACCGGGTAGGACACGAACCCCCTACCCGGCCAGTGACATAGGAAGTGAAGTGCAGGAGTGAGTAATCACTATGAAGTCCTCGGTGTGAACCGCGATGCCAGCGGCGAGGAGATCAAGAAGGCGTACCGTAAGCTTGCGCGAAAGCTGCACCCGGACGTCAACTCGGGGCCGGATGCATCCGAAGGGTTCAAGCTGGTTACCCGAGCCTACGAGGTGCTCTCGGACCCTCAAAAACGCCGCGTGTATGACACGACCGGCAACGAGAACGGGACAGACAACGGTTTCGGCGGCGGACACGCTGGCCCCGGCTTTGCTTTTCAGGACATCTTCGAAACGTTCTTCGGCGGGGGCGGTCCAAGCGGCCCGCCGTCGCGAACGCGCCGCGGCCAGGACGCGCTCATCGCTGTCAGAATCGACCTGGTCGATGCCGTCTTCGGGATCAACAAGAAGATCGACGTCGACACGGCGGCCGTCTGCCCCACCTGCGACGGGTCCTGCTGCCAGGCGGGCACCTCACCCCGGACCTGCGACATCTGCGGTGGCTCGGGCCAGGTGCAGCGCGCCGTCCGGTCGATCCTCGGTCAGGTCATGACCAGTGCAGCCTGCGGCACCTGCCAGGGCTTCGGCACTGTCATCCCGAACCCCTGCAACGAATGTAACGGCGACGGCCGCGTGCGCAGCCGCCGCAGCCTCACCATCAAGGTGCCGGCCGGTGTTTCGACCGGCACCCGGATTCAGTTGGGCGGCCAGGGTGAGGCTGGCCTGGCTGGCGGACCTCAGGGTGACTTGTACGTGGAGATCCGGGTCAACCCGGACCCCTCCTTCCTGCGCGAAGGCGACGACCTCCACGTCACCCTCAGCGTGCCCATGACCGCCGCCGCGCTTGGAACCACCCTGAACCTCGCCTCGTTTGACGGCGACCAGGAACTCGGGATCAAAGCGGGCACCCAATCGGGTGAGATAGTCACTCTCCGGGGCCTGGGCGTTACCCACCTGCGCGGCTACGGCCGCGGCGACCTCAAAGTCCACCTCAATGTCGAAACACCACGGAACGTTGACCAGGCGCAGGAAGAACTGTTGCGCCGCCTCGCCGAGCTCCGCGGCGAAGAATTCGTTGAGGGCCAACTGGCCAGCAACGGTTCAGGCGTCTTCGCAAAACTGCGGGAACGGTTGGGTAACCTCTAGGCGTGAGCAACGCACTCTATTTCGGTGACCCTGCCGCCGTCGCCGCGGCGCGTCCCGGCGCGGACTTCATCCTCACCGGCCCCGAGGCGCGCCACGCCGCCACAGTCAAACGGGTAGCGGCCGGCGAGACCATTGACGTCGCCGACGGTCGTGGGCGCAGGATCGTTGGGACGGTGAAAAGCACCGGGCAGGACGTCACGCTCGACGTCATGTCGGTGACCGACGAACCGGTCTCCACCTGCCGATTGGTCCTCGTTCAGGCCCTGGCGAAAGGGGACCGCGATGAGCTGGCGGTGGAGGCGGCCACCGAGCTGGGCGTGGATGCGGTAATCCCGTGGCAGGCGGACCGCAGCATAGTGCGGTGGCGTGCTGAAAAGGCGATCAAGGGGCAGCGGAAGTGGGAAACCACTGTGTGGGGCGCTGCCAAGCAGTCCCGGCGCGCGTGGCTGCCCGACGTCCACCCGCTGCTCGATAGTGGATCCCTTGCCCGCTGGTTGGCTGGAGTGGATCTGGCCCTGATTCTCCACGAGGACGCAGCCGCGGGGATCGGGTCGCTCCTGCCAGCACTATCGGCGGGTCTGCCCAGCACTATTGCGGTGGTGGTGGGACCCGAGGGCGGTATCAGCGGGCAGGAGTTGGACCTCTTCACGGGCCAGGGGGCGCACCCGGTCAGACTGGGCAGCCACGTGCTCCGCTCGTCCACCGCTGGCCCTGCGGCCCTCGCCGTCCTGAGTCAACTGACTGGCCGCTGGTAGCGCACGAGCCACCGCCGGCGGGACAGCCGACGCTGGCCAAACAATCGGCTGATCAGGTAGCGCTACCAACAGCGGGCGCTACCTGACAGTGATGCGTTTGGTATCCGTGTTCAGTTCCTGCCCGGATGGGTCATCGGCAGGGCGGTCAAAGACACTGATCTCATACTCCCCGGGCAGCAGGGCGATGGTGAACTCGAAGAGGCCGGGAGAGCTGGGGCCATTGTCGAGGCCGACAGTGCCGGTGCGATAGGGTTCCAGCACTGCGCCGTTCACCTTGGATATCCGCCAGTGCAGCATGGCGTCTTCCGAAACCCCGCTGCCCGCCACGGTAATCGTCGGCTGGTCGCGCACCTCACCGTGCTGCGGCTCGATAATCCAGATCGGGGCCATCAGCGCCGCATCACGTTGCATCCGCCCGCCAAGTTCGAGCTGTCCGAACGCGTTGAATCCGGCCATTCCATCAACCAGAACGACGACGCTGCTCGGGTCGCTGCCCGACACCAGACCCGCGTTGGCGGCTGCTGCGGTTGCCGTGTACACGAGTTGCTGGACGGCCCGGACGGCGGAACCCTCATCGATCCCCGCGCCAAAGGCGTCCGACGATATGTCGACCGTAATGATGTTGTCGGGGGAGATTGAAGCACTCACTGTGCTGGCCGGCGACCATGCCCCGAAGTAGTCAGGATCCAGGGGGCTGCTGGCGGTCATCGCCTGGACCGCGGCTGCGATCGGGTCACCACCCTTCTCGCCCGCGATGAACTCCCGGTACAGCAGGATGCTGCCGTCGGTGTCGCCCATCCAGTAGACCGGGAGCAGATTGCCTGCCGTGGTCGTGCCGGGCGGGAGAGCCGAATTGGCCACTGACGAGGGTTCGGCCGGGGTGCTCGCCTGCTGAGGCAGGGAGGTGGTGGCGTCGTCCGTGCCAACCGAGGTGCACCCGACCACTCCAGTAGTGGCCAGCGAGATCAGCATTGCCGCCGCGAGGGCGCGAGTCCCGCGCCGCCGCAGAGCGCCGCCCTGAAAGGACGAGTCCATCAGCGTCCTGCCCTTTCGATCTTCAGCCTGGAGGTCATTGGTCGTCGCCGCGGTGGTGCACTCGAGCAACGTCTCCCAGCTTTACATACGGCGCGTGGGTTAAACGGGGGTTTAGCCAAGTCGTCGCCGGACTGAGACAGTATTGAAACCCTGCCGTTGCATGGAAGAGATCAACTGCTTCCTGGTGGCACCGAAGCGGTACCGATCCGGCGGCTCCGCCGAGGGTGGAAACGCCCGGGTGGGGGTGTGCATAACGTAAGATTGTCCACGGGGCGGTTTGCCGTCACTAACCGATTCAAGGAGAGATGGAAGGCCGCAAGGGCCGATTATATGACCGATTCTTCAGTTGGCACTAGCGCGGTTGGCATCAGCGCAGTGGGCATGGACACCAAAGTGGTCCACTTCGATTCGACCGAACAGATGGTTCAAGCGCTGGGGACCAATGATGAGGCTCTGAGGCTGATCGAAAGTACCTTCGTTGGGGTGAACCTCCACGTTCGCGGTAACGAGCTATCCATTACGGGCCCGGCAGTCGACGTCTCACGTACCGAGCGTCTCATCGCCGAGGTACGCACCCTCGCCGCGAACAACACCACGGTGAATCCCCAAGTGCTCAGGCAGCTGGTAGCGATGCTGAAGGACCAGGCGATCAGCAGTCCGTCCGATGTGCTGACCATGAACATCCTGTCCTCACGCGGCAGGACGATCAGGCCCAAGACGCTGAACCAGCGCGACTACGTCGAAGCGATCGACCGGCACACCATCGTGTTCGGCATCGGGCCAGCCGGCACCGGTAAGACGTATTTGGCCATGGCAAAGGCTGTGCAGGCGCTGCAGCACAAGGAGGTCAACCGGATTATCCTCACCCGTCCGGCGGTCGAAGCCGGCGAGCGGCTTGGTTTCCTACCCGGAACCCTCAGCGACAAGATCGACCCATATCTGCGGCCGCTCTACGACGCATTGCACGACATGATGGACCCCGACACCATCCCGCGTCTGATGGCTGCCGGCACCATCGAGGTGGCGCCTCTGGCCTACATGCGTGGTCGCACCCTCAACGACGCGTTCATCATCCTCGATGAAGCGCAGAACACCACACCCGAGCAGATGAAGATGTTCCTGACCCGGCTGGGCTTCGGCTCCAAAATGGTGGTCACCGGCGACGTCACCCAGGTGGACCTTCCCGGTGGCACCAACTCGGGTCTGCGGGTAGTCAGCGAAATCCTTGAAGGGGTGCAGGATGTCAGCTTCCGCACCCTCGATGCGTCCGATGTCGTCAGGCACCGGTTGGTCGGTGACATTGTGACCGCCTATAGCGTGTGGGACGAAAACCAGCGGGCCTCGGCCGCCCGGGATCACCGCGGTCCCCGCGGGCACAGCGGGGCCAAGCCGGCCGGCGGCAAAGCATGAGCATCGAAGTCAACAACGAGTCGGGGATCCCAGCCGATGAAGAGAGCCTGATCCGACTGGGCCGTTTCCTCCTCGACGGGCTGTTTGTGCACCCCGAGGCGGAGCTGTCCATTATTCTGGTGGACTCTACCGCGATGGAGAAACTGCACATCGAGTGGATGGACGAGCCTGGACCCACCGATGTCCTGTCCTTTCCGATGGACGAACTTCGGCCGGGCACCGCTGGCCGGCTCACGCCCGCGGGGGTGCTGGGCGACGTCGTGCTGTGTCCCGTGGTGGCGGAGGCGCAGGCACAGAAGGCCGGGCACTCCACCCAGGCGGAACTGCTGCTCCTGACAACCCACGGTGTCCTGCATCTTCTCGGGTATGACCACGCTGAGCCTGACGAGGAAGCTGTTATGTTCGGCCTGCAGCGCCGCCTGCTGGCCGAGTTCCTGGGCGGAAAAGCGCCCGAGGAGACTGTTAATTGATCATTTGGGTCCTTGCGATGATGGCGCTGGCCTTTGTGCTGGTCGCAGCCTTAGTGACCGCGGCTGAGGCCGCCTTCAGCTATCTGCCCCGTCAGGAGGGCGAGGAGCTGATTCAGGGCTCATCGGGCAAGGCGCTGGAGGCCATCCTCGCGTCCCCGATCGCCCACATGCACGCGCTCCGGTTCTGGCGCGTCTGGTTTGAGATGGCAGCCGCCGCGGCCGTGGCGATCCTCTTCCACGACGTCCTCGACAATGTGTGGATTGCGGGTCTCCTTGCTACCGCCACCATGGCCGCCGTCGGGTTTGTGCTGGTGGGCGTGTCACCCCGTCAGCTGGGCCGGACCCACGCCAGCAGGGTGGTGCCAGCGACGGCCGGGCTGGTCAGGTTCCTCTGCGGGATCCTCGGTCCGGTGCCGCGGTGGCTGGTGGCCCTGGGAAGCGCGATCACCCCGGGTGCGGCCCGCGCAGAGGCAGCGTTCTTCACTGAGGAAGAGTTCCGCGAACTGTTATCACGCGCCAACGACGCCGAAATGATCGAGGACAGCGAGGCCGAACTGATCCACTCGGTGTTCGAACTCGGCGACACGAAGGTGCGGGCCGTGATGGTGCCCCGCACCGACATGGTCTCCATCGACTCCGGCTCCACACTCAAACAGGCGATGTCGTTGTTCCTCCGTTCGGGGTATTCACGGATCCCGGTGATCGGCGACAGCGCCGACGAAATTGTCGGCATCCTCTACCTCAAGGATGTGGTGGCCCAACTGCACGGCCCCGACGGCCGCGATGCGGACCCGGTCGACGGCGTCTGCCGGGTAGTGCGCTACGTTCCCGAATCGAAACCGGTCAGCGAATTTTTGCAGGAGCTTCAGAGGGAGTCAACCCACGTTGCGATTGTCATTGACGAATATGGTGGAACTGCCGGGCTAGTGACCCTGGAGGACCTGATCGAGGAGATCGTGGGCGAGATCGTGGACGAATACGACTCCGAGGTACCCGAACTGGAACAGTTGGGCAACGGGGAATACCGGATCAGTTCGCGGATGGGTATCGACGACCTGGGCGAAGTGTTCCACGTCGACCTGGAGGACGACGAGGTGGACACCGTCGGTGGGCTGCTCGCCAAGACTCTGGGCCGGGTGCCCATCGTGGGTAGCGAAGTAACAGTCGGCAGCATCGGCCTCCGCGCCGAACGTGTCGAGGGTCGCCGTAACCGGGTTTCGCACATTATTGTGTGGAAACGGGAGCCAGCGCCTGACGACGACGGCCGGGACCGGAATCCCGCACAACTTCAAGGACACGGCGGAACATCATGAGCGAACACCATCACCGGGCCGGCTTTGTTTCGCTGGTCGGACGTCCCAACGCCGGGAAGTCGACGCTAACCAATGCCCTGGTGGGTCAAAAGGTGGCTATCACCTCTTCCAAACCCCAGACCACCCGCCACACCATCCGTGGCATTGTGCACAGGGAGGACGCCCAGCTGATCCTCGTTGACACTCCGGGTCTGCACCGCCCGCGCACCCTGCTGGGCCAGCGCCTGAACGACCTCGTCGCTGACACCCTTGCCGAGGTTGACGCGATTGGTTTCTGTATCCCCGCCAATGAACCGATTGGCCCGGGCGACAGGTTCATCTCCCAGCAGCTTTCCCGGTTGCAGCGGAAACCCCTGATCGCGGTCGTGACCAAAACCGACCTCGTTGACCGCGCTGCACTGACGCGCCAACTGATGGCCGTCGTCGCCCTTGGCGAGGAAGTGCTGGGCGCCGAAGGGTGGGCCGACGTCGTTCCCGTGTCGGCGGCTGACGGATTCCAGGTGGAAACGGTGGGCGACGTGTTCATTTCCCATATGCCCGAGTCCCCGCCTTTGTACCCGGGCGGGGCTCTGACCGACGAGCCGGCAGCCGTGATGGTGGCGGAACTGGTGCGGGAGGCAGCCCTTGAGGGGGTTCGCGATGAGATGCCGCACTCGCTGGCGGTGGTGGTCGACGAGATCGTTCCGCGCGAGGGCCGGAGCGCTGACAATCAGCTCCTCGACGTCCGGGTCAACCTGTTCGTTGAACGCTCCTCCCAGAAGGCCATCATTATCGGCAAGGGCGGTGCCCGGCTGCGGGAGGTAGGCACCAACGCCCGCAAAAGCATTGAAGCGCTGCTCGGCACCAGGATCTATCTCGACCTGCACGTCAAGATTGCCAAGGACTGGCAGCGCGATCCGAAGCAGTTGGTGCGCCTCGGGTTCTGATCGGGCACTCCCCGGTCGCAGCAGACGTTGTCTGTAGTGGCTGGGATCAGTCTGCTCTACTGGCTCCCATGCCAGGTACCACCGACCGAATATTTCGAAAGGGCTGCAACGCATGAGTCATCGACCCGCTGACGCCGGCCACAACGCCGGGGGGCAGGTGGCATCCCCGGGCGGAAGACATCTGGGCCGTCAGGCTTCGCAGCGGGCACTGAAGATCATCGCCGCGGCTTTGGCAACCGTCCTGGTGGCGGGCATCGGGTTCGCGTCAGTGCAGCTGCTTCGGCTCCAAGGCAACGTGGCGACTCAGCCGCTGAACCTTTCAACGGATCGGGGTGACGACGCCGCAGCCAACATTGACAGAGACCCGGTACAGATTCTGATCCTGGGTACCGACACCCGGACCGGTGCCGATAACGCCGCGTATGGCGGCGCGGAGTTCACTACCGAGACCGGCAATTCTGACGTGATGATGCTCATGCACCTGTCTGCCGATCGAGAGAACGTGACCATGGTCAGTTTTCCCCGTGACCTTTTGGTGCCGCTCCCGGCGTGCCTCGATCCTGAGACTGGGACGCTCAGCCCATCGCAAAACCTCGCCATGCTTAACGGGGCACTCGGCAACGGCGGGCCGGGCTGCACCGTGGCGGCCATCAACAAACTCACCGGCCTGAAAATCGATCACTTCATGATGGCCGACTTCAACGCGGTCAAGGAACTCTCAGCGACGCTCGGGGGCGTCGAAGTGTGCGTCAATGAGGCAATCGAGGACAGCTACTCGGGTCTGAGCCTCCCGGCCGGTACCTCAGAGGTGGAGGGCGAGCAGGCACTGGCGTTTCTCAGGACCAGGCATGCGTTCGGCGACGGCGGGGACGAAGGCCGGATCCGCGCCCAGCAGTCCTTCATGGCGTCGATGGCGCGAAAAATACAGGGGGAGGGCACACTCACGAATCTCCCCCGCATGTACGCCATCGCCGAGACGGTTACCAAAAACCTCACGGTCGATGATGGTCTGAGCCAGATTCCCGATCTGCTCCGGCTGGCAGACCGGCTCAAGGACGTCGACCTCGCCAAGGTTGCTTTTGTGACAGTGCCTGTCCTGCCGTACGAGCCGGACCCTAACCGGCTGATCCCAGACGAGGAACGTGCTGAGGAACTTTTCGCGACCCTCGTCGAGGACCGGAGTGTCGTCGACGAACCGACCCCGGAGCCGTCCACGTCCAGTGACGCGTCAGGCTCACCGGACGCGTCGGAGGGCCCGGACGCGGAGCCATCCGATGCCGCACTGGACTTCGATCCTGCGGGCGTCCCGTTCACCGTGATCGATTCGTCGGGTGAACCGGACCGCGGTGAGGAAATCCAGGAAATCCTTCTGGACGAGGGGTACACGCAGGCAGTCGTCTCCGAGGACGCGGAAATCCCGGCGACCCAGCTGTTCGTGGGCTCGGGTTATGAAGCGATCGGAGCAGTGGTAGCCGAGCTGTTTGGCCTGTCCGAAGTGCAGGTGCTGGCCAGCCCGGCCACAGTCGGTCTGGCGTTGAGCGTCGGCGGGGACTTTACCTCGGGTAGCACTATTTCGACCGAGGGGCTGCCCCCCGAGCTGTCCGGCCAGACGGCAGACCAGGTGACCTGCCAGTCGTCCTTCGGATCCTAGCGGCTACCAGATCCTGACCCGCTGGGCTGATTCCAACCACAGGGCGTCGCCGTCGGTGACGGAGAAGGCGTCGTGGAACTGGTCGAGATTCCGCACCACCTGATTGCAGCGGAACTCGTTGGGGGAGTGCGGGTCGACCGTGAGGCGGCGAAGTGCTTCCTCAGCGCGGATTTTCTGGCGCCAGCACCGGGCCCACGAAGAGAAGAAGCGCTGGGCGCCGGTCAGACCTCCAATCACCGGCGGCTCCTTGCCTTCGAGGCTCAGGAGGTACGCCCGGTAACTGATAGTCAGACCACCCAGGTCACCAATGTTCTCGCCCAGGGTCAGCCGACCGTTCACCGCATGTCCCTGCGCTTCGGCTGGCGACAGCCGGTCATACTGGTCCACCAGCTGTTGGGTCAACGCATCGAACGCGGCGCGGTCCTCGTCGGTCCACCAATTGGCCAGCCGTCCGCTGCCATCGAACTGGGAGCCCTTGTCATCGAAACCATGACCGATTTCATGACCGATTACCGCTCCGATCGCCCCATAGTTCACTGCCGGGTCCGCGTCGACGTCGAAGAACGGCGGCTGCAGGATGGCAGCGGGGAACACGATTTCATTCATGGTGGGCAGATAATACGCGTTGACTGTCTGGGGGGTCATCAGCCAGTTGCCGCGGTCGATCGGACCTCCGAGCTTCGCGAGTTGGCGGTCAAGTTCGAACGCTGTGGCCCGCTGCACGTTGCCGTAGGTGTCGCCGTCGACAATGTCCAGCGTCGAATAGTCAATCCACGAGGCGGGAAATCCGATTTTGGTGTGGAACCGGTCGAGCTTCGCGAGCGCCCGCGATTTGGTCTCGTCGGTCATCCAGTCAAGGGAGCCGATGCTGCTCCGATAGGCGGCCAGCAGATTCTCGACGAGGTCGAGCATGACCGCCTTGTGGGTCGGCGGAAAATGGCGGGCCACGTACTCGCGCCCAACGGCTTCACCGACCGCCCCTTCCACCAGTGCCACCGACCGCTTCCAGCGGTCCCTGATCTGAGGCGTCCCGCTCAGATGGGTGCCGTAGAACCCAAAGGCAGCGTCGACGAACGGCTTGCTGAGGTAACCGGCGGCGTGCAGCAGCACCCGTGTGGCCAGCCAGCTCTTCCACACACCCAGGTCTTCGGTAACCAGCAGGCGGTCCACGGCTGCCAGGTACTCCGGTTGGCTGACCACCAGCTCCTCAATCTTTGGGTTGCTCCGGGTCAACCGCTCCAGCCAGTCCCGGCTAAACGGCGCGAGCTCGGTCAGCGTGCTGAGGGACAGCAAATTGTAGGTGGCCTGCGGGTCCCGCCGGGTCACCGCATCCATGTGTGACGAGGCAAGCTGCGTCTCGAGGCCAAGGACTGCCTGGGCCCGCTGTTCGGCGTCCGATTCTCCCGCCTCCGTGAGTAGGGCAACGAGGAGTTTGAGGTATTCATCCCGGGACTGCGCGAACTTGTCCTCCCGGTAATACGACTCATCGGGCATGCCCAGTCCCGATTGGTAAAGGTGCATCAGGTACCGGTCCGGGTTGCCGGCATCGTTGGTGACATAGGGTAGCGCCAGGCCGGCGCTTCCAGTCCGGGACAGGTCGGCGTCCAGCGCGACCAGCTCGGTAGACGACCGTACCGCAGCGATCCGGCGGAGGAGGGGGAGCACGGGTTCGGCGGCAAGCCGCTCGATACGTTCTTCATCCATGAACGAGGTAAAGAGTGCCTTGATGCGGGAGGTGTCGCCGGAGGCGTCCGGCGTGGCCACGGCGTCCTCGATGATGTGGCGGACGGCCAGCTCGGCGGCGTCACGCAGTTCGGTGAACGCCCCTTCTAGCGGTCGATCGGATCGAATGTCCGTGGCATTCAACCAGCTTCCATTGATGTGGCGGAACAGGTCGTCCTGCACGCGTGGACTGGTGGTGGTCGCGTTGGTCGTGCCTGCCGAAGCCATGTGTGGTCCTAACCGCTAGGAATGAAGTCGTTCCGAAGCCCATCCTATGCTCCATGCTAGGGTGGATCTGTGCGCGCAGAACTGCTCCTTCTTAGCTGCCGCGGCGGGGCCAGAACGACTTCCTAGTCAAGGCCGACTCCCCGCTGCGGAGTCAGTAATGCCCCGGCCCAGTCGTGAAGAATCTGCCCCAAGAACTTCCAAAGAACAGGCCAAACCCTCATGCGCAACGCACAAAAAACCTCCGGAATGCCATTCCACAAATACAGCCCCTTCCAGGACCAGATCACCGTCCAGCTGCCGGACCGAACCTGGCCGGACAAGGTCATCACGAAGGCTCCGCGCTGGTGTGCAGTCGACCTCAGGGACGGCAACCAGGCGCTGATCGACCCCATGAGTCCCGAGCGTAAGCACAAAATGTTTGATCTGCTGGTGCAGATGGGCTACAAGGAAATCGAGGTGGGGTTTCCCTCCGCGTCGCAGACCGACTTTGACTTTGTCCGCCAGCTGATCGAGACGGACCGGATTCCCGACGACGTCACCATCCAGGTGCTTACCCAGGCCAGGGAACACCTGATCGAGCGGACCTACCAGTCCATCGAGGGCGCCGACCGGGCCATCGTGCACCTTTACAACTCGACGTCAGTCCTCCAGCGCCGGGTGGTCTTCAACCAGGACATGGACGGCATCGTCGACATTGCGCTGACGGGCGCGCGGCTCTGCCGCAAGTTCGAGGAGACCCTCCGCAACACCGACATCACCTACGAATACTCACCCGAGTCGTTCACCGGCACCGAACTGGAGTTCGCCGCCCGGATCAGCAACGACGTCGCCGCCGTGCTGGAGGCCGGCCCCGACCGCCAGATGATCCTGAACCTGCCCGCGACTGTGGAGATGGCCACCCCCAATGTCTACGCCGACTCCATCGAATGGATGTGCCGGAACCTGGACAACCGCGAAAACATCATCCTGTCCCTTCACCCGCACAACGACAGGGGTACCGGCGTGGCGGCGGCGGAACTCGGCTACCTGGCCGGCGCCGACCGAATCGAAGGGTGCCTTTTCGGCAACGGTGAGCGCACCGGCAACGTCGACCTGGTCACTCTGGGCATGAACCTGTACGGACAGGGCATCGATCCGGAGATCGACTTCTCCGATATTGACCACATTCGACGGACCGCCGAGTACTGCAACCAGCTCCCCGTCCCGGAGCGCTCACCCTACGGTGGCGACCTGGTGTTCACGGCCTTCTCCGGCTCCCACCAGGACGCCATCAAAAAGGGCTTCGAACGGATGGAGTCCGACGCCGCCGATGCCGGCAAGACCGTCGAGGAGATCCCTTGGGCAGTGCCCTACCTGCCCATCGACCCTAAGGACATTGGGCGCAGCTATGAGGCAGTGATTCGGGTGAACTCGCAGTCCGGCAAGGGCGGGGTGGCATACCTGCTCAAGAATGAGCACAGCCTCGACCTACCCCGGCGGGCGCAGATCGAATTCTCGGGGGTCATCCAGCGTCGGACCGACACTGTCGGCGGCGAGATCAGCGGCGCCGAACTGTGGAAGGTGTTCCAGGACGAGTACCTCCCCAGCCGGTCCGGTGGGGCGGGAACCTGGGGTCACTACGCGCTCACGAGCGTCAACACTGCGACAGCTGAGGACGATTCCTTCAAGCTGACAGCCTCCCTGCTGGTCGACGGCGTGCAGCAGCGCCGCTCTTCCCAGGCCAACGGCCCGATCGCCGCCCTGCTGGCCATCCTCGGTGAGGACGGCGTGGACGTCAGGGTGCTCGACTACACCGAGCATGCGCTGTCGGCTGGCGGTAATGCCCGGGCGGCGGCCTACGTTGAATGCACCATCGGCGAGCGCGTCCTGTGGGGAGTAGGGATTGACTCGAACACCACGATGGCCGCACTGAAGGCAGTGATTTCGGCAGTCAACCGGGCCATCAGGGACCAGCAGCAGTCCAGCTAGCAGCCGGGGGACGGCGTGTTGCTGGGGCGTCCGGCGGGTGGGCGGCACCGCCGGATGCGCCCACCCGGCGGAAGTGGTGCGAAAATAGGAGAGTGTCTTCGTCTTTTGCTTCCCGCACCTACCGCGCCGAGGGCGTAGTGCTGCGCACCCATAAGCTGGGCGAAGCTGACCGGATTATCGTCTTCCTCACCCGGGACCACGGGCAGATTAGAGCCGTTGCCAAGGGCGTGCGGCGCACCAGCAGCAAGTTCGGCTCGCGGCTGGAACCGTATATGACCGTCGACCTGCAGCTGGTGGCTGGGCGAAGCCTTGACGTGGTCACCCAGGCCCAGACCAGGGGTGCCTACGGCCACGGGATAGCCGCCGACTACGGCCGCTATACGGCTGCCGCAGCGATCGCCGAGACTGCCGAACGGCTGACTGATGCTGACGGCGAGTCCTCCGGGGCGCAGTACAATCTGATCGTCGGGGCCCTGTCCGCCCTCAGTAGGGGGCTGCACGCCCCGGAGCTGATCCTCGATTCCTACCTGCTGCGTGCCCTGGCCACCGCCGGGTGGGCGCCGAGTTTCACCGACTGCGCCCGCTGCGGCAAACCTGGGCCGCATACCGCGTTTTCCGCTCCCCTGGGCGGCGGCGTCTGCTCGGTCTGCCGTCCCCCCGGGGCGGCGTCGCCGTCGGCCGAATCGATGGCGCTACTGGCCGCCCTGTTGTCGGGTAACTGGGAGACGGCTGACGCGTCAGGTCCGCAGTCCCGCAGGGAAGCGGCAGGCCTGGTGGCAAGCTACCTGCAGTGGCATCTTGAGCGTGTCGTGAAGTCCCTCAAATTAGTGGAGCGTCAGTGAACCAGGATCGACCGGCTACCCCCACGAAGCCGTGGCCGCACCCCAGCGGTGACACGGCACCCGCCATTCCGGCGCAGTTCGTGCCCAGACATGTGGCGATTGTGATGGACGGCAACGGGCGGTGGGCCAACCAGCGAGGGCTGCCACGGACGGAAGGTCATCGGGCAGGCGAAGCGGCGCTGCTCGACGTGATGGCTGGCGCCATCGAGATCGGGGTCACCCACGTCTCCGTCTACGCCTTCTCCACTGAGAACTGGAAACGGTCACCCGACGAGGTACGTTTCCTGATGGGGTTCAGCAGGGACGTCCTGCGCCGGCAACGGGACCAGTTGGACGCCTGGGGGGTCAGGATCCGCTGGTCGGGCCGCCGGCCACGCCTGTGGGGATCGGTGATCAAGGAACTCGAGGTGGCCGAGCAGCAAACCCTGGGTAACACCAGGTGCACCCTCACCATGTGCGTGAACTATGGGGGTCGCGCTGAAATCGCCGACGCAGCACGGGCCATCGCCGAGCAGGTGGAAGCGGGTAGGCTGCGGGCCTCGGCCGTGTCAGAGAAAACCGTGCAAAAGTATCTCGACGAGCCCGATCTTCCCGACGTTGACCTGTTCCTAAGAACGTCGGGCGAACAGCGGCTGTCCAACTTCATGCTGTGGCAGTCCGCCTACGCCGAAATGGTGTTCATGGATGTCCTGTGGCCCGACGTCGACCGGCGGGTCCTGTGGCGAGCCATCGGTGAATACGCCGGGCGGGACCGCCGATACGGCGGTGCAGTGGACCAGTCGGCGTCGGCCCCGGGCTGAAGCCCCGGGCTGAATCAACCGGGCTGTCTAGTCGGGCCAGCTCAGGCGAGCCAGTTCAAGCCGGCTGGCTCAGGCGGGCAGGCTGAGGACAGCTCAGCCACGCATCAAGTGCCCGATACACGGCGCGACGAACCGGCTCCCGGGACAGCAGGACGTCGTGCAGGGCGTCCTCGAACCGGCAGACGGTGACCGTTGACCCCAACTGCAGGGCACGTTGGGTCATCAGGGTGACATCAAGGACGCTGTCCGAGGTCAGCATCGCGTCATTCCAGACAGGGCTCACCGACGACCGCGCCGAGGCCAGCACCAGCACCGGAACCGCGATGTCCAGCCCCTTCCGTACTTGGGCGTGACCCGCCAAGACTGCCGCCACCCACCCGGCCCTGATAGGAAACCCGAATTCGGGCCGCCACTGGGGATGCAGGTTCCATTCCCCGTCGGCGGCGTTGCTGATGCTCCGCCAGTAGAAGCCAAATTCAGGCAGCTTTAACCGCGACTTCGGCCTGAAGCGGGTGATGGGGTCCAGAAGGCCCTGGGTGGCACCGCGGAGGATGGCGCTGCCCTGCACATCCAGCCACGGACTGTTAAGGATCAGGCTGGAGACCCGGCCAGGATTTCGGTTCACCCAGAGGGAACCGACCAGCGCGCCGGTGGAGTGCGCCATCAGATGGACGCTCGCCCGGACTGGGGTTCCCTGCTGCTCAGCCAGATGGGCGGTGATTGCCGACAGCGCGCGGTCAATATCGTCGTCGTACTCGGTCAGGCCCGCAACGTACCCGGGGGTCTGCCAACTGCGCAGGCTCCGCCCGTACTTTCTCAGGTCAAGGGCGTAGAACGCGACACCGCGCTCGGCGCAGAATTTGGCCAGCCCACGGTGCATGAAGTAGTCGCTCCAGCCATGCAGATACAGGAC
The DNA here is from genome assembly GCF_054511125.1 of Arthrobacter sp. TMN-50. Classification (NCBI taxonomy): domain Bacteria; kingdom Bacillati; phylum Actinomycetota; class Actinomycetes; order Micrococcales; family Micrococcaceae; genus Arthrobacter; species Arthrobacter sp. TMN-50. Next base: position 34,962 of record NZ_JBTNDG010000015.1, read on the forward strand.
CGCGGTGACGCTCTGTGGGCTGGTGGAAGGCTCAACGGCGGGCTTGGCACCGTCGGCGGGGTCCGGCGTCGGGCGTCTCCGGAGCGACGACCACCAGCTGGTCAGGCGCGCGGAGATCGGGAGACGAAGTGTGGGATGCGGCGGCGTGGGGTGCGGGGGAGCGGTCGGCGCTGGTGGGGCGTACGACACCAGGGTGGCGACGCACGGGCCCTCATCATCGGAGCCGAGATCGAGCTCGGCGCACGTGAACCCGTCGCCGAGGTAGTCCGGTTTCCAGATCAAGCCCATCCGAAAACTGTAACCGCTATCGCAGCGGACCAGCCCGCACGATAACCGGCCGCTGCGTCCACAAGTTGTTGTTGACTGCTCCCGCGTGGGAGTTTTAGACCATGCGAATCTACCCTGCCATTTTCCGACTGGTCTTTGCCCGCCTGGATGCCGAAAAGGCTCATCGGGTGGGGTTCCGGCTGATTCGCGTCGCGGAGCGCACGCCGGTGGGGTTGGTCCTGCGGCTCCTCACCAAACCGCACCCGGGGTTGCAGACCAGCGCGCTGGGGATGACCTTCCCATCGCCATTTGGCCTTGCCGCCGGTTTCGACAAGGAAGGGCACGGGATCACCGCCCTGACCAGCCTTGGTTTCGGCCACGTCGAGGTGGGCACCATCACGGGTCAGGCGCAGCCCGGCAACCCGACACCGCGCCTGTTCCGGTTGATCGCCGACCGCGCGGTGATCAACCGGATGGGCTTCAACAACGATGGTGCTGCAGCAGTTGCGCCGCGCCTACGGGCGGCCCGTACCAGGCTGGAACGGCGGTACGTCGCTAACCGACCCATCATCGGCGTCAACATCGGCAAGACGAAGTCAGTCAACTTGCGCGACGCCATCGAGGACTACTTGGTCAGTACCCGGGAGCTCGCCCCCGCCGCCGATTACCTGGTGGTCAACGTCAGCTCGCCCAACACACCGGGGCTTCGGCTCCTCCAGAACGTCGAATCGCTGCGGCCGCTCCTCACGGCCGTCCGCCGGACAGCTGATGAACGCGCTGGCCGGCCCGTGCCGCTCCTGGTCAAAATTGCGCCCGACCTTGAGGACCAGGACCTTGACGACGTCGCTGCCCTGGCCGTCGACCTTGGCCTGGACGGGGTCATCGCCACGAACACTACTATCACGCGCTCCAATCTGGTCACCGACAACGCAACGGTGATGAAGTGCGGTGTCGGTGGGCTCAGTGGAGCCCCGCTGAAGCAGCGTTCACTCGAAGTGCTCCGCCGCCTGCGCGCGGCCGCTGGCGACGGGTTGGCCATCGTGTCGGTGGGCGGCGTTGAAACCGCCGAGGACGTGTTGGAACGTCTTGACGCCGGTGCCACCCTGGTCCAGGGATACACCGCGTTCCTCTACGAGGGACCGTTCTGGGCCCGCCAGATCAACCGCCGCCTCGAAGAGCTGCTCGCCGCCCGACAGTGACGCCGGGCGCCAGCACCCCCCGGGACGCCGGACGCCAGGGACGCCGAAGACAACAAAACGCCCCCGACTGTAGCAGTCGGGGGCGTTTCTTGAAAAGCATTTAGGCGGGGTACTGGCCGCGTTTGACGAGCGCTTTAGGCAGCCGCAAACGGCGGAGCTGTAGTCCGCGGGTGATCCCATACCAAAGATCGCCGCGGCCCGGGTCGCCGAACTTGGCGGTCAACCGTTTCCTAAGGCTCCTGCGGAGCAGGAAGCAGTCGACGACGACGGCAATGATGCCGATCCAGAAGGCGTTCAGCGCGATGGCCTGCACCTGCATGCTGGGCACAAAGCTCAGCAGGACAAAAATCAGCGCCGCAACCATCAGAAACTCGCCGAGGTTCCAGCGGGCGTCAACAAAGTCCCTGACATAGCGACGGTTCGGGCCCTTGTCGCGCAGGGGCAGGTACCGTTCGTCACCGGTGTCGAGGGCCTGACGTGTCTTGAGCCGCTCAACCCGCTGCGCGTCCCGGCCGGCTGCCTTGGCCGCCTTCCGGTCATCGGGGACCAACGGGCGCTTCCTGGCAGCCACCTGCGAGCTACGGCGCGGCGTCGGGGCTCCCTTACCTACTGAGCGCTCTACGGGTAACTGGTCCATGGGGGCCTCTGGGGCCTCTTTTTTACGTCCAAACACCCTTCAAGGATACCCGCCGCACCGGGCCCGTATTCCCGGCCACCAGGTCCAGGTCACTGGGTCGGGTCACTGGGTCGGGTCACTGGGTCGGGGTCACTGGGTCGGGGTCACTGGGTCGGGGTCACTGTGTAAGGTCGACTGCATGACTCAGCAACGACTTTCGTCCAGTACAGACTTCTCGGCACAGGACCTTCGCGCCGCTGTCGCGGCCGGCTTCGAGCAAACAGTCGCGCAGCTCGTGGACCTGGTGGCAATTCCCGGTATTGCCTGGGCGGCCTTCGATCCGGCCGAGTTGGATCGTAGTGCCGCAGCTGTCGCCGAACTCATCCGTGCTGCGGACATCAGCGATGTCCAGGTGCTGCGGGTCAGCACCGACGGTGTACCGGGAGGCCCGGCCGTCGTCGCGCGCCGCCCCGCTGCGCCCGGCAAGCCGACGGTGCTGCTTTATGCCCACCACGATGTCCAGCCGCCGGGAGATCCCGCCCTGTGGGAAAGCGAGCCCTTCACCGCCGTCGAACGCCACGGCCGGTTGTACGGCAGGGGAGCGGCCGATGACAAAGCCGGGATTCTGGCCCACCTTGGTGCCCTTCGCGCGCTGGACCAGGTGTTGGGGGAGGACTTCGGCGTCGGCGTGACCTTGTTCATCGAAGGGGAGGAGGAGGCGGGGTCACCAACGTTCAGGACCTTCCTCGACACGCACCGCGACCTGTTGCAGGCGGACGTCATTGTGGTGGCAGATTCCAGTAACTGGAAGGTCGGCGTCCCAGCTTTGACCACAAGTCTGCGTGGGCTGGTCGATGGGACCGTCGAGGTGCAGGTTCTTGAGCATGCGGTGCATTCAGGCATGTTCGGGGGACCGGTACTTGACGCGCCTACCCTGCTGTCCCGGCTCATCGCGACCTTTCACGACGACGCCGGCGACGTCGCCATTGCTGGGCTGGCCGGCGGTGACGACGCGACCGTCGACTATCCGGAAGCTGACTACCGTGCCGACGCGTCAGTGCTCGCCAGCGTGCGGCTCGCCGGTACCGGTTCGGTCGCGTCGCGGCTCTGGACCAAACCGGCCCTGTCCATCATCGGGCTGGACGCACCCACCGTCGCGCTGTCATCAAATACCCTGCTGCCGCGGGCACGCGCTAAATTCAGCCTGCGCCTTGCGCCGGGCCAGGATCCGGCGTCGGCCATGGCTGCGGTGAAGGATCATGTCGAACGAAACGCACCTTTCGGCGCCACAGTGAGCTTCACCGCAGGGGAAACCGGCAGTGCCTTTGCAGCCGACACCGCGGCGTCGGCTGCCCAAACCGCACTGTGGGCACTCGAGGAAGCCTGGGGAGTCCCGGCGGTGGAAGCCGGGATGGGAGGTTCAATTCCGTTCATCGCCGACCTCACCGAGGTGTACCCGGCGGCGCAGATCCTGATCACCGGCGTCGAAGATCCCGACTCACGTGCACACAGCGCCAACGAATCACTCCATCTGGCCGAATTTCAGAAGGCTGTCCTCGCCGAGGCACTGATGCTCTCCCGGATCAACGCCGAGGGCCTCTGAGGTTCCGCCACCGGCCGGAAGCGACCGTCCGCAGGACGAGGGATCAGTAGGGTTGGTCCCGACGGGGACTGCCGACGTACCATTGAGCAGGACACAACTCCGCGACACGTGTCCACAGCGAGGAGAAACTAGTCATGAGTACTTCCACCAGTGAAACCACCAGCGACACGACCGAGGCCGCTTTGGCCGCGCACGAGGTGCAGCTCTCCGATGTTGCCGCCGACAAGGTGCGCAGCCTATTGGAACAGGAAGGCCGGACCGACCTTCGGCTCCGCGTTGCTGTGCAGCCCGGCGGCTGCTCCGGCCTGATCTACCAGCTGTATTTCGACGAGCGAACCCTCGACGGCGACGCCGTCCGGGACTTCGACGGCGTCGAGGTCATCGTGGACCGCATGAGCGTTCCATACCTTGCGGGCGCATCCATCGACTTCGAAGACACCATTTCGAAGCAGGGGTTCACCATCGACAACCCCAATGCTGGCGGCTCCTGCGCGTGTGGCGACTCGTTCCACTAACACGGGCGTGCTGCCTAACCATCCACCGGAAATAACCTGCGAAAAGTCCGGCGGCAGGCCGCCACGGCGTCATTCAATGGTGACTGTTACAGGTAAGCTCTACAGTAAGTAGTAAAACTAAATGTGTGCTTTTTGCGCACACGGGGTTATGCCGCCAGCGGTGGTAGACACGTAAGAAAAGGAAGGGCCGTCTGTGAGTTCGCAGGACCGAACCGGCACCCGGCGCGCAAGGATCGCTAAGATCTCCAGCCTCATGCTGGTGGGCGCGCTGTTTTTGTCGGGCTGTTCATCTGAAGTCCAAAGGGGTTGGTTGCCCGCTGAGCGCGACAACACCAGCAACACCGGTCGGATCATCGATCTGTGGGTGAACTCCTGGATCGCTGCACTGATAGTGGGCGTCATCACCTGGGGGCTCATCATCTGGTGCATCGTTGCCTACCGCCGTCGTCGGCATGAAACTGGGTTCCCCCGCCAGGTCAGCTACAACCTTCCTCTTGAAGTGTTCTACTTGACCATCCCCTTGTTCATGGTGCTGGTGTTTTTCTACTTCACCGACCGGGACCAGCAGGCAATCGACGCCCGCGTCGACGACCCCGACGTGGTGGTCGATGTCCGCGGCAAACAGTGGTCGTGGGACTTCAACTACGTGAATGAAGACAAATACTTCAGTGGGGTGCAGGCCAATCTGACCGGCGAGGAGGGCGTTCCGGAAACCCTTCCCACGCTCTACCTGCCGGTCAACCAGACGGTTGAGCTGCAGCTCAACGCCCGCGACGTAATTCATTCCTTCTGGGTGCCGGCGTTCCTGCAGAAGCGCGACATGGTTCCTGGCCGCACCAACTACATCACCCTCACTCCCACGCGCGAAGGCACCTTCGACGGTAAATGCGCTGAACTGTGCGGGGAGTACCACTCGGAGATGCTGTTCAACGTGGCTGTCGTTTCGCAGGAGGAGTTTGATGCGCACATGGCCACCCTTGAAGATGGCCAACTCGGGGAAGAATACGATCGCAATCCTGCCCCGGACGAAGAACTAGAACCAGCGGGGAGTAACGGCTGATGTCCACTTACGAATATACGGCTGAGGATACCGGCACCCTTGTCGCCCCTCGGGTAGTGCCGCGGTCGAAAGGCCGGGTGGTGGTCAGTTGGATCACCTCCACCGATCACAAGACGATCGGGTACATGTACCTGATCGCCTCCTTCGTCTTCTTCTGCTTCGCAGGTGTAATGGCGCTGGTCATCCGAGCGGAATTGTTCGAACCGGGCATGCAAATCCTGCAGACCAAGGAACAATACAATCAGCTCTTCACCATGCATGGCACAGTGATGCTGCTGATGTTCGCCACGCCGCTTTTCGCGGGTTTCGCCAACGTGATCATGCCCCTCCAGATCGGTGCCCCCGACGTCGCCTTCCCGCGGCTGAACGCGCTGGCCTTCTGGTTTTTCCTCTTCGGCAGCACCATCGCCGTGTCAGGCTTCATCACCCCCCAAGGAGCGGCGTCGTTCGGCTGGTTCGCCTATGCCCCGCTCTCGAACACCACCTTCTCTCCGGGACTCGGTGGTGATCTCTGGGTCTTTGGCCTGGCGTTGTCCGGTTTCGGAACGATCCTGGGGGCGGTCAACTTCATCACCACGATCATCTGCATGCGCGCTCCGGGCATGACCATGTGGCGGATGCCCATCTTCACCTGGAACACCCTCGTCACCGCGATCCTCGTGCTGATGGCCTTCCCACCGCTGGCCGCAGCGCTCTTCGCACTGGGCGCCGACAGACGGTTTGGGGCCCACATCTTTGACCCGGAGAACGGTGGAGCGATCCTCTGGCAGCACCTGTTCTGGTTCTTCGGTCACCCCGAGGTCTACATCATTGCGCTGCCGTTCTTTGGCATCGTCTCGGAGATCTTCCCGGTCTTCAGTCGCAAACCGATCTTCGGCTACAAGGGTCTGGTCTACGCAACCATCTCTATTGCTGCGCTTTCCGTGACGGTTTGGGCCCACCACATGTACGTTACCGGCGCCGTCCTCCTGCCGTTCTTTGCCTTCATGACCATGCTCATCGCGGTACCGACGGGCGTGAAGTTCTTCAACTGGATAGGGACCATGTGGCGTGGCTCACTCACGTTCGAGACGCCAATGCTTTGGAGCCTCGGCTTCCTTGTAACCTTCCTCTTCGGTGGACTCACCGGAATCATTCTGGCCTCGCCGCCCCTGGACTTCCACGTCTCCGATACCTACTTCGTGGTCGCGCACTTCCACTACGTTGTCTTCGGGACTGTGGTCTTCGCCATGTTCGCCGGGTTCTACTTCTGGTGGCCGAAGTTCACCGGCAAGATGCTCAATGAACGGCTGGGGAAAATCCACTTCTGGATGCTTTTCGTCGGCTTCCACGGTACCTTCCTGATCCAGCACTGGCTCGGTGTCATCGGCATGCCCCGCCGGTACGCGGACTATCTGCCGGAGGATGGGTTCACAGCGATGAACCAGTTCTCCACGATCGCCTCCTTCATTCTTGGCGCCTCGTTGATCCCGTTCTTCTGGAACGTCTACATCACCTGGCGCAGCGGCAAGAAGGTCGAAGTCGATGACCCTTGGGGGTTCGGAGCATCGCTGGAATGGGCCACGTCGTGCCCACCACCGCGCCACAACTTCACCTCCCTGCCCAGGATCCGGTCAGAGCGTCCCGCCCTGGATCTCCACCACCCCGAGCTGCAGCAGCAGCACACACCAAGCTCGGCCGTTGGCCAGGCCCTTGGTGCGGCCGACCGGAAGGACGCCTAGCACATGAAGGTTGAAACCGGACTTTTCTTATGGGGAGTACCTTTCTTCGTCGTCGTGGCCGTGGTTTACGGCTACCTCACCGGCTGGAACGAATATGTCGGATTCCTCGGCATCCTACTCGTCGGTGGACTTGCAGCGATGATCGCGTTCTACCTGGGGTTCACCGGCCGTAGGGTCGGAATGCGTCCCGAGGATAGGCTGGACGCCGAGATCCACGAGGGTTCAGGCGAGCAGGGCCACTTCAGTCCCTGGAGTTGGTGGCCCTTGTTGCTCGGTCTGTCGGCCGCGACCGGGTTCCTCGGCCTGGCTGCAGGCTTTTGGATCCTCTACATCAGTCTCGGCATGGTCGTGATAGCACTCGTCGGTTGGGTGTTCGAGTACAGCCGCGGAGATCACGCCCACTAACCAGGTCTAATGGAATCAACTCAGACAGATGGGCCCCCACCACACGGTGGGGGCCCATTTTTCATTGGGTGGTACTCGCTCAGTCCGGTTCGGACCACCGGTGCTACGGGCTGCCCGTCAGAGCCCGCGTCGTCCTGCCCAGAGCCCATGCAACAGCGGAACTGATGAGATTGTCATCAGCACGGTCCCGAGCACCGTGTCGTCAGCTCGGACCACTGCGCCAGCGACGAGTAGTGCACCGAAGATCAGCGCCGACGCCGCCCGTTGCGCTGCGCGGTCGAGGCGTGCCAGACGGAGTTCGAGACGCGGGGTGGCCACCGACAGTGAGCCTTCTTCGATACGGCTAACAAGGCCATTGATGCGTTGCGGCAGGCGCAGGGCCACTCCAGCAGCTTCAAGTGCCTGCTGGGCAACGTCCTGCACTATGTTGCCTCGTTCGTCCCGAAGTAGTTGGGCGGCATAGGGCTCGACCGAATCCCAAAGATTGAAATGGGCGTCCAAGGAGCTGGCCACCCCCGAGGTTAGGGACATTGCACGGATAATGAGAAGAAAGTTTTCCGGCAACTGGAACGGCAGCGCACGAACCAGGTCGCCGAACTCAACGGCGAAATCGATGAATTCCCGTGGATCCACCTCACGGAGCTCTGCGAATCCCATGCCGCCGAATCGAGCGAACAGTTGAGTCATTGCCCGTTCGAGTTCGGCAGTATCAGCTGATGGAACTAGCACTCCCACATCACTGATTGCTGTGACCAGGCCCCTACCGTCACGCGAGGCGGCAGCGATCAGGAGCTTACGCAGACCGTTACGGGTACTGGGAGGAACCTCACCCATCATGCCGAAGTCGATGAACGTCAGCTTCCACGGATGGGGTGCGGTCTTCCCATTGGGCAAATTGGGGATCGAACCGCGGGTAGGAGTGACGAAGATATTACCTGGGTGCGGATCAGCATGAAAGAAGCCGTTGGTAAACAGCTGGTCAAACATGACCGCCGCAAACACCGGGGCAACCTGCGCCGGATCAATGCCGGCAGCCAAAAGTGCCGGGGTATCGGTAATCTTGATCGCGGTGACGTCCTGGAGCGTGAGGACGCGGCGAGTGCTTCGCTCCCAAACGACGTCGGGCACGGCAACCCTGTCATCGTGGACGAAATCGGCAGCGAACCGTTCGAGATTCGCTGCTTCATGCAAATAGTCGATTTCCTCAAGGCTGATCTGCGCGAATTCCTCGACCAGTGCCGGCATGTCAGCGCGAGAGGACACCAGGCGGACGTGGCTGAGCCAACCGCCAACTTTCCGCAGTGCTGCAAGATCGACGTCGACAATGGTGCCGATGCCGGGACGCTGCACCTTGAGCACCACGTTGTCGAGCCCGGTATCGGAGGAGTCGCCGGGACGAAGCCTCGCCCTGTGCGCCTGGCCGAAGGATGCTGCGGCAATTGGTGTCTCATCAACTGACGCGAACACCTGGTCGAGCGGCGCTCCCAGTTCGGCCTCGGCGAGGGCACGGATGTAGGGGAAGGGGACCGCGGGCACTTCATCCTGCAGCCCTTCCAGCTCGGCAGTGATTTCCGGGGGGAGCACATCCAGTCGCGATGAGAGGAACTGTCCGACTTTGATCATCAGGCCGCCAAGGTCAACAGCGAGAACCCGGAAGCGCTGCGCGAAACGCAGCATTCGCCGCGTCCGGGTTCGTTCGGCAATCCTGCCCAGCCGGATGCGCGGAAGGAACACCTCAAACCACCAGGTTGCCGCCAGATGCCAGGCGGCAAAGCGGAGGATGCGGCGGTAACGGGCTCGGGTGTCCCCGAGGCTGGGCAACGGATCTGACTGGTTCCGGCGACCCCACCTCACGCGCGTCAGTCCTGGGCGAGGATGGAGTACAACCGACGACGGGCATCGTTGAGGACCTTGATGGCCTCCTGCACCTGCTCCGGGGATCCCGTTCGGCCTACCTGAGCGGCAGCCTGTGCCAGTTCAACGCCCGCCTTGGGTAAAGCCGCAAACCCCGCCCCGGTTCCCTGCCCAGTCGCTGACCATGGTGTCGCGGCGCCCGCACCCGCCACTTCTTCGCGGCCTGACTCAGTCAGTGAATAAATCTTTCGTCCGTTGGACTCCTCGGCGCTGATGAGGCCCTCATCGGCCAGGAGTTGCAGGGTGGGGTAGACGGAGCCGGCGCTTGGTTTCCAACTGCCGCCGCTACGTTCCTCGATTTCATGAATGATCTGGTAACCGTGCATTGGCCGCTCAGCAAGAAGAGCGAGGACCGCCGACCGCACCTCGCCTCGGCCAGCCCGGGTGCCCGCCCGTTTTTCGAACCGTGACCGCAGTTCTTCAACCGCCTGCCACATACCATCGATGTTGTTGCCGCCGAATCCGCCAGCCGGGTAAGAATTGCGCATGATAGTCTCCTGAGTCGTCTCCAACGATATATAACGATAGTGAACGATACCTCGCTAAGCCTGGACAGGACCACTGACGTTTGGCCCATATCCGGCCAATGAAGCCGCATCAATCTGGCCCCTAGAATGGGAGCACCCATGTTGCCTGCTGCCCGAAGGAGGGTCTTGGCGTTGTCGAACACGTTGCTGCGCTCGTTGGAGCGCGGGTTGAACCCCGAATCGTCGACGCCGAAGCACGTGCAGCTCCGGGAAATCCTTCGCGAGCTGATCAGTGCGCACGCGGAGCCTGGCACCGCCATTCCATCCGAGCGGGAACTCGCCCAACACTTCGGGGTGGCCAGGATGACAGTGCGGCACGCGATTGACGCCCTGGTTGCTGAGGAGATCCTTGAACGGATCGTGGGGCTGGGCACCTTCGTGGCACACACGAAGCTCGACCTGCAGATGAAGCTCACCTCCTACAGCGAAGAGATGCATCGGCGCGGCATGGTTCCCGACGCCCGTGTCCTTAGCTTCGAACAGATCGGGGCTACGCCCCTGATCGCACGGGAGCTGCAACTGGAACAGGGCCAGCCGGTGGTGCGGTTCAGGCGACAGTTGCTGGCCGACGGCGAACCCATGAGTGTTGACGAAAACTTCATCCCGGCCCACCGGGTGCCGGGAATTCTTGAGCAACCGGCGCCGACCTCGCTATACAACGTCCTCAGCGAACGGTTTGGACTGGTGATGGAGTGGGGGGAGGATACCATTGAGGCGACGGCAGCGTCCGCGTCGATAGCCAGGCTGCTCAACGTGGATCTGGGGGCGCCGCTCCTGAAAATTCAGCGGCACGCCTATGTGGCGAGGTCGATGATCGACTATTCGGTGTCCTACTATCGGGCGGACCGTTACAAGCTTTGGGTTCCGCTCCAGCGCCCAGGGGTACGTTCTCCGCGCGCCTATACCGCCAACCGGCTCAACAGTCACTGACTGCCAGGGATGGCAGCCAGAAGCCCAGGAGGGTAGCCTCTGGGGACATGAAACGAAAGACCCGGTCCAGCATAGAACTGGACCGGGTCTCTCCTTCCGGGACCTATCGTGAAACCGCGGCCTTGTCGTGCTGTTCAGCGATAGCGTCGTGGTGTTCGTGGGAGTGGGCTGCTTCCAGTTCGGCCGGAGTTACCGGAGCGACCCGATCCTCGAAGAAGAAGCGTGACAACCGTCCACGCGCCTTCTCGGTCCTCGTGACATGTCCGTTGACATCAGCCGCGGCGGGCAGGACGCCATGGGACTCAAAGTTGACCAGGTTGTAGCGCTTGTACTCATCAAGCGGTTCGTGCACCTCAATGAACTCGCCGTGGGGGAGTCGCACAATCCGGCCGGTCTCCCGACCGTGCAGCGCGATTTCACGATCCTTGCGCTGCAGGGCCAAGGCGATGCGCTGGGCAACCATGAAGCCGATGACCGGGCCCACGAAGAACAACACCCGCAACCAGTAGGTGACGTCGTTCAGTGAAACGAAGAAGTGGGTGGCGATCAGGTCCGAGCTGGCTGCTGCCCACATGATGCAGTAGAACGTGACACCGGCAACCCCGACTGCGGTACGGAACGGTGCGTTGCGTGGACGGTCCAGCAGGTGGTGTTCGCGCTTGTCCTTCGTCAACCAGGACTCGATCCACGGCCAGGCGAACATCAGGGTGAAGACGATCCCGGCAGGGACGAGCGCTGGAATGAGCACGTTCAGGGAGAGCGTGTTCACGCCCCACGGCATGGCGAGTTCCCATTCCAGTGGGAAGCCCCCGACAACGCCAGGCATCAGCCGCAGCGCGCCGTCTACCCAACCGATGTACCAGTCGGGCTGGGTGCCCGCCGATACGGGGGAGGGATCGTAGGGGCCGTAGTTCCAGATCGGGTTGATCGTGAAGGCTGCCGAGATGGCTGCAATGATGCCGAACACGATGAAAAAAAATCCACCAGCTTTCGCCGCGTAAACCGGTCCCACGGGGAAACCGACCACGTTGTCGTTCGTGCGGCCCGGGCCGGGGAACTGGGTGTGCTTGTGGGTGACCACCATGAACAGGTGAATGACGATCAACAGCAAGATGATGGCCGGGATCAGGAGGATATGCAGTACATACAGCCGGGGGATGATCACCGTACCCGGGAACTCGCCACCGAAGAGGAAGAAGCTGATGTAGGTACCGACGACCGGAATGGACTTGATCACACCATCGATAATGCGCAGACCGTTACCGGAGAGCAGATCATCCGGGAGGGAGTATCCGGTGAAACCGGCAGCCATCGCCAGGATCAGCAGGACGCAACCCACCACCCAGTTGAGCTCACGTGGCCGGCGGAACGCCCCGGTGAAGAAGACACGGAGCATGTGAACCGAGACGGCCGCTACGAAGAGTAGTGCCGACCAGTGGTGGACCTGACGCATGAAGAGCCCACCACGAATATCGAACGAGATGTTCAGTGACGTGGCATAGGCTTCGGACATTTCCACGCCGCGCAGCGGTATGTAGCTGCCCTCGTAATGGGTCTCCGCCATCGAGGGATCGAAGAAGAAGGTCAGGAAAGTCCCGGAAAGGAGCAGAATGACGAATGAATACAGGGCCACCTCTCCGAACATGAAGGACCAGTGGTCCGGGAATATTTTCCGGCCGAATTCCTTGACCATGCCCGATCCGCCGACCCGTGAGTCGACGTAGTCGGTGATTTTTCCAACGCTGGTTTTCGGTTGATAGGTGCTGTGCGTTGTGGTGCTGCTCATGTCAGCCACGCTCCCAGAAACTCGGTCCTACAGGCTCTTGAAAATCGCTGGTAGCGATGAGGTAGCCCTCGTCATCAACGGCGATGGGCAGCTGCGGTAGCGGTCGTGTAGCCGGACCGAAGATGACCTTGCATTCCTGCGTCAGGTCAAACGTCGACTGGTGGCACGGGCAAAGCAGGTGGTGGGTCTGCTGTTCATACAGAGCAACAGGGCAACCCACGTGCGTGCAAATCTTGGAGTAGGCGACAATACCCTCGTAGCCCCAGTCTTCGCGTTCCGGGGAAGGGTTGAGCGACTCGGGGTTCAGGCGCATCAACAGCACAACTGCCTTGGCCTTCTCCTCGAGGTAGTGCTCGGAGTCCGAGAGTCCCTCAGGGATGACGTGGAACGCCGACCCGACGGTCACGTCGGAAGCCTTGATGGGGGTACCGCTCGGGTCCCGTGCCAGCCGCATACCCGATTCCCAGAACGTGTGCCGTAGCGAATCGCCGGGAAGGGGACCGAGGTCGCGAAAGATGAAGACTGCTGGAAGGGGAGCCAGGATCATGGCACCGAGCAGGGTGTTGCGGATGAGGGGGCGACGCTTGATGCCGGTCTCTTCAACGATGTCGTTGATGATCTTCTCGGCGTCCGCGCGGTCTGCCTCGGTGCGGATCTCGTGACGGTCCTCGGACACTTCGTGGTCGGGCATCAGGGTCTTGGCCCAGTGCACGATGCCCACGCCGATCCCCAGCATGGCGAATGCAGTGCCGAGGCCGAGGGTGAGGTTCTGCAGGCGAAGGGTCGCGATGGTCTCATCAAGGGGAATGAGGAAGTAGCCGACGAAGAACAGAACGGTGCCAAGAATCGACACCAGGAAGAGGATCGCTACCTGCCGTTCGGCACGTTTTTCGGCTCGCGGGTCCCTGTCAGCAAGGCGGGGACGGTGCGGTGGCAATCCAGGGTTCTGGAACTTCTGCACATCGCCCTGACCGGGCCTAGCTACGACGCCAGTACTCTCTGGACTGCCGTGACTATGATCGGCCATGATCCCTCGCATCCTTCTGATGAAACTCTGCTTGTGGTGTGTTATTGAGTGTGGTGTCGTTACCCGGGGAGTGCATCATGGTGGGCTAGGACGATCGAGCCGTGAGCCAGACGGTGAAGGCGATGATGACGCCCAGCCCGGCTACCCAGATGAACAGGCCTTCGGAGACCGGGCCGAGTGCGCCCAGATCGGCGCCGCCCGGGGAACCCTGCTCGTCGATCGTCTCAAGGAAGGCGATGACGTCGCGCTTGTCTTCGGGAGTGATGTTCGCATCGTTGAAGACGGGCATGTTCTGCGGACCGGTGACCATCGCCTCGTACGTGTGCTTCGCCGTCGAACCAGAGAGGGCTGGCGCGAACTTTCCACGGGTGAGGGCGCCGCCCGCTGCAGCCGCGTTGTGGCACATGGCGCAGTTCACTCGGAAGATCACGCCGCCGTTGGCGGGATCCGCGTCACTCGTGTCCAGGTCTTCCTCGCCGGGGATGCTGGGGCCCGCACCGAGGGAGGCTACGTAGGCAGCCATCTGCATGGTCTGCTCGTCGTTGAACTGGGGTGGTTTGACCTGGGCCTGCGGGCCCTGCATCTGCATTGGCATCCGGCCGGTGCCGACCTGGAAGTCAACCGATGCTGCGCCTACGCCGACCAACGACGGACCATTGTCTGTTCCGATGGCTCCGACTCCGTGACAGGTGGCGCAGTTGGCGATGAACAACTTTTCGCCCTCGGCCACCTCATCGGCGGAAAAGCTCTGTGCCTTGGCTTCGTTGGTGCTGCTCGCCAGGGCATAGACGCCGCCCGTGAAGAGTAATCCGATGAGCAACAAAGCTACCGCTGCCAGGGGATGACGTCGCCGTTGCGAAAGTGCCTTCACTTGCTGGTTCCTGCCTTCTGTCGTGCAATCACTGCCGGTACCGCTTGATGGAATTCTACACCCAGTAGAAGAAGCTTCAACTAAGGGTTACTTCAGGAAGTAAATGATGATGAACAACGCGATCCAGACGACGTCAACGAAGTGCCAGTAGTACGACACAACGATTGCGGAGGTGGCCTCAAAGTGGCCGAATCGTTTGGCGGCGAAGCCGCGTCCGATGATGAACAGGAAGGCGATCAGCCCGCCGAGAACATGGAGTCCGTGGAAGCCGGTCGTGATGTAAAACGATGAACCGTAGGCGTTGGAGGAGAGCGATACGCCCTCGGAAACCAGCACCGCGTACTCATAGCCTTGCACTGCCACAAAGATGGAGCCCATGAGGAAGGTCAACAGGAACCATTCGATCATGCCCCACTTGAGGGGGGAGAAGACGCTTCCGGCGCGGCGCGGCTGCAACCGCTCTGCGGCGAAGACACCGAATTGGCAAGTCACCGAGCTCAGCACGAGGATGATCGTGTTGATCAGGGCGAACGGCACGTTCAGCTTTTCGGTCTCCAGTGCCCACATTTCGCTCGAGGTGGATCGCAGCGTGAAGTACATGGCGAATAGTCCGGCGAAGAACATCAGTTCGCTGGAGAGCCAAACAACGGTTCCTACGGAGACCATGTTGGGGCGGTTCAGCGTCGGATGCGCCGTGGTACTGGGGGCTTGGGTCGCAGATGTCACAGAGCCATTATGTCTCTAAAAAGGACCAGTTCACCAATGCACGGGATGCTCCGGCGCGTCCTCACTGCCGAGGTGGCCTCGTCAGCCCAGTAACGGCGCGGAAGATGCCAACAGATGACTTTCTACAATTCGTAGATAACCTTGAGGGGTGACGACGATTTCCAGCCCCGCCAGCGGATCACCGACCTGGCCCGCACTGATCTCAGCCCTGATCCGGGGGGACAATCTGTCCTCGAATCAGACCCGTTGGGCGATGGACCAGATCATGGAGGGCGAGGCCTCCCATGCGCAGATTGGCGGCTTCCTGGTCGGCCTGCGGAGCAAGGGCGAGACGATTGGTGAACTGGTCGGCCTGGTGGAAGCGATGCTGGCCCGCGCGCACCACATCGTGGTGCCCGGGCCCACCCTTGACATTGTGGGCACAGGTGGGGACGGCCTGAATACGCTGAACATCTCCACCATGTCATCGCTGGTTGCGGTGGGTGCCGGCGCCAGGGTAGTCAAGCATGGCAACCGCAGCGCGTCATCGTCCGCCGGTGCCGCCGACGTGATCGAGGCGCTCGGAGTTCGGCTCGACCTGTCGATTGACGACGTCGCCCGCTCGGCCGAGGAGGCTGGAATCACGTTCTGTTTCGCTCAGGTGTTTCACCCCTCCATGCGCCATGTGGCGGTCCCGCGGCGTGAGCTTGGGATTCCCACTGCCTTCAACTTTCTGGGACCCCTGAGCAACCCGGCAGGGGTCGATGCACAGGCAGTGGGCTGCGCGAGTGAGCGGATGGCGCCACTGATGGCAGGGGTGCTGGCTGCGCGCAGCATCCGCGCACTGGTCTTCCGTGGCAGCGACGGGCGGGACAAGCTCACCACCAGTGGCTCGTCAACCATCTGGGAGGTCCGGGATGGCGCCGTCACCGAGCAGACGGTTCACCCGGACGATTTTGGGTTGCCGGTGGCGCCGGTCGACGCTCTTCGCGGTGCAGACGCGGTAAGCAATGCCCGGGTGGTGCGCGCCCTGTTGGCGGGAGAACAAGGGCCGGTGCGGGACGCCGTCGTGCTGAATGCTGCAGCCGGACTGGTAGCGTACGGCGCCGATCACGAGGAACCGCTGGTGGACAGGATCCGGGCGGGAATGCGGCGGGCCGAGCGCTCGATTGATTCCGGAGCGGCTCAGGCGTCTCTGGAGAAATGGGTGCGGGTGACCGGCGGTTCGGCCTAGCTCAGTAGGTTAGCCTCGTGGATCACCGCAGTCACCAGCAGCGGGTCGGTGGCCTGGTAGCTGTTCCCCTCGGTATCGGCGGCGCCGAGAGGCACGCCTACTCCGGAGGGGTGATGGGTTGCCTTGGCCGAGAGGTGGACTTCGGTGATGCCGGCGGCCGCGAGCCGCGGCAGGTCGTCGGGAACCACCCCACCGCCGGCCAGGATGGTCAGGCCGCTACTGGCCGCTGCCATGGCCCGCAGCGCCGTGATGCCCCGCCCCGCTGTGGGTGCGCCACCGGAGGCCAGGACCCTGGCAAATCCGGCGTCCTTGATGGGGGCCAGTGCGCCGAGCGGTGAAGGGGTGTGGTCGATTGCCCGGTGGAAAGTGTAGTCCAGTTCCGGAGCCACCTGGCGCAGGGTGCGGATGGCACCGGCGTCCACCCCGCCTGCCCCGGTCAGGACCCCCACGACAACGCCCGCCGCTCCCTCAGCGGCGGCCGTCGCAATGTCGTCGGCCATCAAATCAAGCTCGACGGGGGAGTACCTGAATCCTCCAGGCCGGGGACGGATCAGCACGTGAAGCGGCAGCGCCGGAACCGTCGTCCGGACCTGCCGGATCAATCCGATCGAGGGAGTCAGCCCGCCCAGCGGGAGGCCAATGCACAGCTCGACGCGCACCGCACCGGCGTCGTACGCAATCGCGGCACCGGCGGTATCCTGAACCGCGATTTCGACCCGCATCCTAGCCTTCGAAGCCCAGCGAAAAGGCGGCATCCAGATCATGCTTCGAGTAGGAGCGGAACGCGATCTGGGTAGTGGTGGACTCAACGCCGTCAATTTTGGAGAGCCGGTCAGCAATTACGTCGGCGAGGTCCTCGTGGCGGCTGACCCTGGCGATGGCGATGAGGTCCCATTCGCCGGTCACCGAGTACACCTCGCTGATGCCCTCGATGTCGGAGATCTCCTGGGCGCACTCGGGAATCCGTGAGGCATCGGTCTGGATCAGGACAAAGGCGGTGATCATGGCGTATCTCCTTGGCGAGGGTGGCGGAAGTGGCTGGTGGTTACGGTCCCCAACAAACCTATCCTGAAGTGGTGCGGCGTGGCATGATCAGCGCCGAGACGGCGCGGGGGAGGAGCAATAGGACGCCGAGCACACCGAGGGCGATGAGCTGGAAACTGACTGCCATTCCGCCGCCAAGAAGAGCGCGCAGGGCAAGACCGCCGAGGGCCGTGCCGAGCCAGATCAGGATGCCGGTGGGCAATAGCGCGGCGGGCGTCCGCCACGCCCGGGTCACGCCCCAGCTCAGCAAGCAGGCAGCAAGGAAAGGCCCGGCGGTGCTCAAGATACCGAGAAGAGCCAGGCCCGATTCGTGGGTGGAACGCCCGGTCGCAGCGAATACAACGATCAGTGCCAGATCGATTGCCAGCCAGGCGGCAACCAGTCGCCGGTTCAGGACGTGCTCTCCAGGATCAGGCGTGCGGTCTGTTCGGGTTGGTCCCAGTGCGGGAAGTGGCCACACTCGTCGAACCAGTGCAGCGACGCGTCGGGGAATCGCTTCTGTGCGGTAGCAGCCTGGCTGGGGACGGTGACCCGGTCCTGACGGCCCCATCCGATCACCACGGTGCCCGCGAGGGATCCTGCCGGGGTGCCCTGCTGTACCGGGCCCTCGATCAGCGAACGGCGGGCCTCGTCAAGGCTGGGAGAGGTCGAGAAGCCTTCCAGCTCGGTCAGCACCAGGCTCGGATCGAGTTGCCAGGGCTTCGCCGAGAACTGGGCAAGTAGCGCGCTCCGGCCGGCGGCCGAGCGGGTGAGGAACGGGAGCGCCGGCCGGATGGCACGCACCAGCGCGATGGAAGCGGTGATGCTGGCGCCGAAGACCCGCCGCTGGCCGCCGTTCCAGAATCCGCCCGGGTCCAGTGAGACGACGGTGCCGGCATGACCGCGCCGTGCCAGTTCGAGAACTATCCGCGCGCCCATTGAACTCCCCACCAGATCTATTCCGGTCAGCCCCTCGGTATGGATGAAGCGCTCAACGGCGTCGGCCAGGGTGCCCACCGTCACCGTCCCGATCAGGGGACGGGTCTGCCCGAAACCGGGCAGATCGACGGCGATCACGTCACGCTCGGCCGTCAGCGCCGGCACGATCGGGTCCCAGGTGCGAAGGCTCGATCCGAGGCCGTGCACCAGGAGAAGGGGTTTGCCGCTGCCGTGTCGTTCGAAATGCATCGTGATCCTTCGCTTGAGAGTGCTCCAACTTTAGACCTGGAATGCCGGAGAGCTGCACCGAAGTGGCTATTCCCCCGCTGGTGAACTAGGCCTACGCTATGGAACATGTGCAGAAACATCCGTAGTCTGTCCAATTTTGAACCGTCCGCTACGGACGATGAAATCCACGCAGCTGCCCTGCAGTTTGTGCGCAAAATCAGTGGATCAACTCGTCCGTCAAAGGCGAACCAGGAGGTGTTCGACGCTGCAGTCGAACGCATCGCCCATGTGACAGCGCACCTGCTCGAGGACCTGGTCACCACAGCGCCACCGAAGGATCGCGAGGTTGAAGCCGAGAAGCATAAGGCACGCTCAGCCAAGCGGTTCGCCACCACCAGTTGACCCGGAGTTGGGTCAGTTGCGCCGACGGGCAGGCCACAGGGGTCTGTCAGCAATAGTTCCGTCAGAACCGAAGGAGATTGTGATGACCACTCGTCTGAACCCCTACCTGAATTTTCAAGGCAATGCGCGGGAGGCGCTGACTTTCTATCAGTCGGTCTTCGCCGGTGAGCTGACCATGAGTACCTTCGACGATTACCAGGCCGCCCGGGACCCGTCAGATGCCGAGAAGATCATGCATGGGCAGCTGGAGACCGAGGCTGGCCTGGTGCTGATGGGTGCAGACGTTCCGAGCGGCATGAAGTACACGGAGGGCAACAATTTTTCGGTGTCGCTGAGCGGTGAGAATGAGGAGGAGCTTCGCGGCTACTGGGATGAGCTCTCGGGCAGCGGCTCGGTCACCGTTCCAATGGAGCGGGCGCCGTGGGGCGACACTTTCGGCATGTGCACCGACCGGTATGGCGTCGACTGGCTGGTCAATATCAGCGGCTCCTGACCCGATCCGGAGTCTTTCCGGTACACCGGAGCTGCGTGTCCCGCGGGTGCCCTTCTGCCCCGATCCTGCCGTCGATCTCCGATCTTTCCGACTCGGTCCCCAGAATAGTGTTTCACCCGCACCTTAGCGGTTGACCCACAGCGTGTTTGCAGGTCTGGCACTTTTCTTGACGCAGAGACTTGGTGATGGCTCGCGATCGACGGCAACGAGAATCGCTGCGCCCAGATCGGTCGGACGAGTAAATTGTGGCCAGTGTCCGGTGGGCAGATCAACATACTCGACATCGATGATGTAGGACAGTTCAGCAACATTGGGATCGCCGGCCTCGATCCAGTGTCTGAGCTGCGCTGAGTTGAATTCGCAGCAGATCACGGTCGCGGGGACTCCAAAGCGGCGCTTATCGTGAAGCCGTTGCTGCTGGGTCGCCACGCTTTTGGGCTGCGGGATCGCCCGCCGGGTGAAGGCTTCCCGCAGCTCAGTGGTAAGGTCCACAAGATCTTCGTCCTCAAAGTCATCCCAGTGGGGGAGCGGCAGGTCATCCCCATCCGACGGCAGCTCGTCGTTGATGACGCAGCCCTCACCGAGGGGACCGCTGTCCACGTAGACGCCCCGGAGTACGACGTCGGGCCGCTGATCGATGGCGCCGTAAATGATCGCCCCGCCAGCCGAGTGTCCCACTAGGACCACAGGTCCGCCGATGGAATCCACCGCGGTCACCACCGCGTCAATGTGCTGGCGGAGACCAATTCCGGCTCGTGGCGCATCTTTCGCCTCCAGCCCCGGAAGGGTAAGCGGGTGGACGTGGTGTCCAGCAGCGGTAAGCGGGGGAGTGACTTCGTCCCATGAGGATGCGTCCAGCCAGAATCCGGGTACCAGAATGATGTCCATGACGGGACCCTATGCCGCGGTGGGAGTTTGCGGCAACCATTTGCGCCAGCGTGAGTTTGGGGAGTCTCGGGCCTTAGAGCAGTGGGTTTCGGTCTCGGTGGTAGTGGTTTTGTCGGGGTTTCTGGGTTGGGTCAATATACGGGGGTGGGATGAACCAGGGAACCCGGTCCCTGACTTCGATCGT
>NZ_JBTNDG010000016.1:0-47794 GCF_054511125.1 Arthrobacter sp. TMN-50
CTTGTCGATTCCACGCCGCTGCCCTGCGCCATGTCGCGGGATACCGTGAAACGCAGCGATCTCAGCGGGCATGCCGGCTACGGCTATTGCGCTTCGCATTCGCGCTACTTCTGGGGCTTCCGGCTTTACCTGATCAGCACACCGGAAGGAATGCCCGTCATCTGGGCCTGGCGAACCCGAAAATTGGGGAACGCGAAGTCACCCAAGCGCTGCTGGAAAAGGACCACCATCTCGTCCAGGCCAGCCAGGTCATCCTGGGCGACAAAGGCTTCGCCGGTAAGGACTTCGAACGCTTCATTACCAAGGACCTCGGCGCCCACCTCATCAGGCCCGACCGTAAGGACGAAAAGCCACGCTTCGGCAAATTCGGTGGCATCCGGCAGTGGATCGAATCAGTCTTCGACACCCTCAAAGGCCAACTCACCCTCGAAGACCACGGCGGACGAACCTCGAAGGCGTCTACGCCCGGGTCGCCGCCAGACTACTGGCCCTCGCGGCCGGAATCTGGCACAACTGGCTGACCGGCACGCCCCGCAAGCGCTCCCTAATCGCCTACGACCACTAAATCCAATCGGAATTAATCATCTAGGACCCCAAGCATGAGCTGCGCGTCCTTCGCGTCGTCAAAGCATTGAGTCTTGCGTTTCCTGGTTTTTTTGTCGACCCAGCGAACCAGATAGGCGGTTGAGCCATCTTTCCGGGGCCGTTCTTCGATGTTCGGCATGCTGTTTACTATGCGACTCGACGACGGACAGGCAGCGGAAATCGGAGGCCGCGTGGTCGAAGAAAGGCTCCACGTGGTCGAGGGCATAAAAAAACCCCGGAGATCCGGGGTTTTTCTAGTGCGCGGAGGGGGACTTGAACCCCCACCCTCGTTAAAGGACTAGCACCTCAAGCTAGCGCGTCTGCCATTCCGCCACCCGCGCAGGTGATGTTTTCCGTAGCTCTAAACCTCGGAAGCAGCGAAAAAAACTCTAACACGATGGAGGCCCAAGAGTTTAATCCGCTCCCTCGCGGGGGCCCGAGACAAAGTGGTTAGGCTGGTGGAACAGACCATTTGGCTCAGGAGGCCCACACGATGACTATCAAGCCCGAAGACGAAGTTGTCCGCATCTGCCAGGAGCTCATCCGCATTGACACGTCCAACTATGGGGACAATGTGGGTCCGGGCGAACGAGCGGCGGCCGAGTACACGGCGGGCCTGATGGAGGAAGTTGGCCTGGGGTCACAAATTTTCGAGTCGGAGCCGGGACGCGCCTCCGTGATCGCCAGGATGCCGGGCTCCGATCCGTCGCTACCAGCCCTGGTGGTCCACGGCCATCTCGACGTCGTCCCCGCCCAGAAGGAGGACTGGACGGTTGACCCGTTTAGCGGCGAGGAAAAGGACGGCCTCATCTGGGGCCGCGGCGCAGTGGATATGAAGGACATGGACGCCATGATCCTCTCGGTGCTTCGCAGCATGCAACGCGACAAGCTCCAGCCCAAGCGGGACCTGATCTTCGGCTTTTTCGCCGATGAAGAGGCCGGCGGCAAGTACGGCGCATCTTGGCTGGTCGACACCCAGCCCGGCCTGTTCGAGGGTGCTACCGAAGCAATCTCCGAGGTCGGCGGGTTCTCCGCCACCATTGGCGGCCAGCGCACCTACCTGTTGCAGACCGCGGAGAAGGGCATTTCCTGGTTGCGCCTGGTGGCCCACGGCCGCGCAGGCCACGGGTCGCAGATCAACACCGACAACGCCGTCACCCGTCTCGCACGCGCCGTCACCAGGGTGGGGGAGTACCGGTGGCCGATCGAGCTCACCCCCACCACCCGTCAATTCCTCGACGGCGTGACCGAACTCACCGGTGTTGAGTTCGACGCCGACAACCCTGACGCCCTCCTCGCCGAGCTCGGCACGGTAGCCCGCTTCGTGGGTGCCACCCTGCAGAACACGTCCAACCCGACTGTGCTCAAGAGCGGTTACAAGCACAACGTCATCCCCGGCACCGCCGAGGCCCTGATCGATGTGCGCACCCTCCCCGGCCAGGAGGAGCAGGTGCTCGCCACCATCAAGGAGCTCGCGGGCGACGGCGTCGACGTCACCTACGACCACAAGGACGTCTCTCTCGAGGTGCCGTTCGCCGGCAACCTGGTCGATTCCATGATCGATGCCCTCCACAGCCAGGACCCCGGTGCGAAGGTCCTGCCGTACACGCTTTCGGGCGGCACGGACAACAAGTCACTCAGCCGCCTCGGTATCACCGGGTACGGCTTCGCCCCCCTCCAGCTGCCCGACGAACTGGACTTCACCGGTATGTTCCACGGCGTGGACGAGCGGGTCCCCACCGAGTCGCTGAAGTTCGGTTCGAAAGTCCTCCACCGCTTGCTCACCACCTACTAGAGGCACCGGCCGGTTCAGGCCGTCCGCTCGACCCGAAGGACCTTGCGGCGCATCCAGTACCGCCGGCCGCCGCCGAGGTAAATGCAGCTGCGCTCCAGTTCCCACTTACCGTATTCGGCGTGTTCCGTCAGTGCCTGACGGGCTGCACTGACCGGTTCGCCAGCGTTGACGGTCAGTACCAGATACTCGTATCGGCGTTCGACGTCACGCTTCGGAGCCGTCGCGCTCATAAATTGTTCTCGCATTTCCCTCCAATTTTGATCACTTTACCGATAACGTCTACCCATGAGTATTGATCCGCGTGTCGCGCTCCAATCCCTGGTCTCGGCGCTTGAGGAGCACCTGAATGCGGCCGCCTCCCGGCGGGGCGACGAGGATCCGGCGGTCGAGGCCGCCTATGTGGCTGTTGCTGACGCCTTCGATACCTATGAGGAAGTCCTCTACGACGCCCACGGCGAAGTGACGCCCCTGGTGATCTACGAGGACGGCGACGACGAGGACGAGTCCTAGGACTGAGCTGACACCTCGTCCAGTACCTCGGAAATCTGGGTAGGTAACGGATCCTGCGCTGCGGACAGCACATCCTTTAGTTGGTGGCTCGTCCGGGCTCCGGTCATGGCTGCTGCTACCGTAGGGCGATGCAGCACCCAGCGCAGCGCTACCTCCAGCGGGGCGAGATCCAGGCCCTTGGCCGCGGTGACCAGCGCCTCGGTAACCCGGTGTGGGCGACCCATCAGATACGGCTCGACGTACGGTGCCCACACATCGGAGGCGGCCCGGGAATCCGACGGGGTCTGTCCCCGGTACTTGCCGGTCAGCACTCCGCGTCCTAGTGGGGCCCAAGCCACCAATCCCACGCCGAGAGCCGCGGCAGCGGGGGTCGCCTCACGTTCAACGGTACGGTTCAATAACGAGTATTCGGCCTCGTGGGCAGTGATGGGGAACCCTGCTGTGGCTGACGCGAGTGCCAGTTCCCAGCCCGCATGATTGGACACGCCCACATAGCGGGCCCGGCCGGTCCGGTAGGCGAGTTCCAGCGCTCCAAGGGTCTCCTCCAGGGGCACAGCGGGGTGCCGGGCCGGTGCCAGCCACAGATCAACGTAGTCGGTGCCCAGCCGGGCCAGGGACGCATCGAGTGAGTCGAGGAGGCCCTTCCGGGACCCGTCAGCACGACGCACCCCCGCGTGTTGCCGTGCTGACCCGCCCTGGACGGCGAGAACCAGCTCGGAGCGGGCGACGCTGTCCCCGATGAGGTCCCCGAGCATCGCCTCGGCCTGCCCATCCGAGTAGCGCGCGGCAGTGCCCACCAGGGTGCCTCCCGCCTCGGTGAACAGCCGAAGCTGTTCCCGCGCGGTTTCTTCGTCCGCCTCCTGACCCCACGTCATTGTGCCCAATCCCACACGGGATACTGTCAGACCGCTGCTACCCACGTTTCGCCACTGCATACGGTAAGCCTAAAGCCTGGGACAGGACTGCTGCCTCCCGGTGCCGGGCGGGTACGTGCTCTAGGGTCTTAGATGTGAATTGGATCGAAGCTGCCATCCTGGGCCTGGTGCAGGGACTGACGGAATTCCTGCCCATCTCCTCCAGCGCCCACCTGAGGATTGTCGGCGAGTTCCTGCCGAACGCCCAGGACCCGGGCGCCGCCTTTACGGCGATCACCCAACTCGGTACGGAGACCGCAGTAGTCGTTTATTTCTGGCGTGACATCGTCAGGATCATCCGTGCCTGGGCCAAGTCACTGGTCGGAAGGGTCCCGACCAGCGACCCGGATGTGAAGATGGGCTGGCTCGTCATCCTCGGCAGCCTCCCGATCGGCATCCTCGGCCTGCTCTTCCAGGACCAGATCGAGAGCACACTGCGCAGCATGTGGCTGACGGCATCCATGCTGGTGATCTTCGGCCTGATCCTGGCGGTGGCCGACGCCGTCGGCAAGCAGAACCGTTCCCTCGATCAGTTGACGTACCGCCACGGCATCGTCTACGGCTTCGCCCAGGCGCTGGCGCTCATACCGGGCGTCTCCCGGTCTGGCGGCACCATCACCGCTGGCCTGTTCATGGGCTACAACCGGGAAGCCGCGGCACGTTACTCCTTCCTGCTCGCTATTCCAGCCGTCTTTGCCAGTGGCTTCTTCCAGCTGATCAAAAGTATCGACGAGCCGGGCCCCTATGGTCTGGCCGAGACGGCGCTGGCGACCGGGATTGCTTTCGTAGTGGGCTTCGTCATCATCGGATGGTTCCTGAAGTTCGTCTCGACCCGAAGCTACGGGCTCTTCGTCTGGTACCGGATCCTGCTGGGACTCGCCCTGTTCCTGCTCCTCGGATTCGGCGTTATCAACCCCTGATTGTCCAAGCATGGCGGCGTCCCGACCGGAGCACTGGTCGGGCCGCCGCCATGAAGAACGTATTGTAGAAGGCGTGATTGCGTGGAACTCCCGGCCCATTCCTGTCCTTCCCGGTGGAAGCGCCGATATCGGCCTGTATGACACTAAACAGCAGCAGTATGTCGCCCTGCCGACCGACCCACGCCAGGGTCTCTACGTTTGCGGCATCACACCGTACGACGCCACCCACATGGGCCACGCCGCGACCTACGTCGCCTTCGATCTCCTGAACCGACTGTGGCGCGACTCCGGCGCCGTCGTGAACTATGTCCAGAACGTCACTGACATTGACGACCCGCTCCTCGAACGGGCGGCCGCCACCGGGGTCGAGTGGACTGAGCTCGCCACGCAGCAGACAGAGCTGTTCCGCGAAGACATGTACGAACTCAACGTGATCCCGCCCGACCACTACATTGGTGCAGTCGAATCGATTGAATGGATCGTCCCGGTGATCAAGTCCCTGCTCGAGCGGGGCATCGCGTACCCGGTGCCCGGTGCCGGATCAGAGCCCGACGGCGACATTTACTTCTCGGTGGAAGCCGCGTCAGCCTCACTGACGGGGCCCGACGCCTGGTTCCTCGGCGCCGTGTCCCACCTCAGCCAGGACGACATGACCGGACTTTTCGCCGAACGCGGCGGCGATCCCGCCCGGCCTGGGAAGAGGCATCCCATGGATGCGCTGCTCTGGCGCGTGGCCCGGGCCGGTGAACCGGATTGGGAGGGGAACACCCTGGGACGCGGTCGTCCCGGTTGGCACATCGAATGCGCTGTCATCGCCCAACGCTTCCTTGACCAGCCGTTCACCGTGCAGGCCGGCGGATCGGATCTGGTGTTCCCACACCACGAGATGAGCGCTGCCCATGCCGAAGCGGCAACCGGAACCCCGCTGGCCCGGCATTACTCGCACGCCGGCATGGTTGGGCTGGACGGGGAGAAGATGAGTAAGTCGCGCGGAAACCTGGTGCTGGTGTCCACGTTGCGCCGGGACGGAGTCGATCCGGCGGCAATCCGGTTGGCCATCCTGAACCACCATTACCGCTCCGACTGGTCCTGGACGGACAAGGCCATCCCACAAGCCCAGGATCAGCTCTCCAGCTGGCGTCTAGCCCTAAGCTCCGCCACTGAGGACTCGGCTGCTGCGCTCACCGCTGAGCTGCGGGTGGCACTTGCCAACGATCTCGACGCGCCGGCCGCCGTCGCCGCCGTGGATCGCTGGGCCGCCGGTGCACCCACGTCCGGGGGCACCGCAAACGGGGCCGACGACGTGGTGAACGCGCTGGACGCCCTGCTCGGCATCAGGCTGATCAGGTAATTTAGCCGCCCCGGTGTCAGTCCTTGCGGCGCTTCTTCAGGTACCGCTCAAATTCCCTGGCAATTGATTCACCGCTGGCTTCGGGCAGCTCGGCGGTATCTTTGGCTTCTTCAAGCTGCCGCACGTAGGCCGCCACTTCGGGATCCTCAATAGCGAGTTCATCGACGCCGCGCTCCCACGCCTCGGCCTCTTCGACCAGGATGTGGGTGTCCACCGAAAGGTGAAGCATTTCCTCCAGGCGGTTCAGCAGGGCGAGCTGTGCCTTGGGCGAGGGGGACTGGCCCACATAATGCGGCACAGCTGCCCACAGGGACAACGTTGGGATGTCGGCCAGCAAACCCACCTCACTTAGCACCCCGACAATGCCGATCGGACCCTCGTAGGTGGACGGCTCGATGTCGAGGTTCTCCCTCACCAGCTCATCCTCGGAGGTGACGGTGACCGGGATGGGCCGGGTGTGTGGCACGTCGGCGAGCAGGGCCCCGACCAGGATGATGCAGTCGACGTTGAGCTCCTTGGCCGTGGCAATCAGTTCGGCCGTGTAGGCCCGCCATTTATAGGACGGTTCGACCCCGTGCACCAGAATAATGTCCACGTTGGTCTCCGGAACGGACGCCTTACTGATCCGGGTGGTGGGCCATTTGATCTTGCGCTGGCCGGCGGCGTCCCGGGTCACCACCGGTCGGGTGAACTGGAAGTCGTAAAATTCGTCGGCGTCGATCGTCGCCACCTTTTCGCTGCCCCAATACCTCCCCAGGAACTTCAAGGCGTCGCTGGCAGCCTCGCCGGCGTCGTTCCAGCCTTCGAAAGCGGCGAGCATGATCGTCACCCTACGCTCAGGCACATCACTATCCTGGAAAAGGCCACGGATGCCGGGCTGGACGCTTTCATCAAAGGTACTCACCACTTCACCCTAAACCTCCCCGCCAGCTGTTGGCAGCTATTGCTCACCGCTTCGCGCAAAGCCGAAGCAGCCACGAGCGTTGCTGGCCGCCCCGTAGACTGGGGCCATGGCTATTTCCGATCCCAGTACAGCTGCGCCACGTTCCGGACAGGCGCCCGACGCCGACGTCGGAGGATTGCAGGCTGTTCTCTGGGACATGGACGGGACGATCGTCGATACCGAGCCCTACTGGATCCAGGCGGAAAAGGATCTGGTTGCGCAGCACGGCGGCAGCTGGTCAACCGCCGACGCCGAAGCCCTGGTGGGCCAGGCTCTTTCCTTCTCGGCCGGTGTCCTGCAACGGGCCGGCGTTGAGCTGTCCATCCGGGACATCATCGATCATCTGACTACCGAGGTACAGACCCGCGTCGCCGAAACCGCCCCTTGGCGACCCGGCGCCCGCGAACTGCTTGCGGAACTTAAGGCGCAGGGCATTCCCTGCGCGATGGTCACCATGTCCGAGCAGTCCCTGGCCGCCGAAGTGGTGAGCCAACTGCCGCAGGGCACCTTCGCGCTTCTGGTCACGGGGGACATGGTCCAGCGGGGTAAGCCCGACCCTGAGGCCTACCAGCAGGCGTTCGACGCGTTGGGTGGGGCCTCCGGCAACCTGACCAAGGACCGGGTCGTGGCAATCGAGGATTCGCTTCCCGGTGCGACATCGGCGGAATCTGCCGGTTTGATCACCCTGGCGGTACCCCACATGATGGCCCTACCCACCGATCGTGGCTGGTACGAATGGCCCACCCTCGAACACCGTTCGGCGGCGGACCTGAACCAGCTCGTCCTCGACCGCCGCGCAGCCCCGGCAGAGCAGACCACCCGGTGACCACCCCCGAAGCCCAGGGGCTGCGCAAGCGGGAAGGCATCTCGCTGGGGCGACTGGCGGGGATCCCCATTGTTCTGGCCTGGTCCTGGTTCCTCATTGCCGGGTTCGTTGTTGTGGTCTTCGGGCCTCAGGTGGCCCGGGCGTTTCCCGGTATCGGAGCTGGCGCCTACGGGGTTGCCCTCGGCTATGCCTTGCTTCTCGCGGCGTCAGTGCTGGTCCACGAGCTGGCTCACGCCCTCTCCGCCCGCCGGTTTGGGTGGCCGACAGCCCGCATCGTCCTGAACCTCTGGGGCGGGCACACCCAGTTTGAAAACTTCAACGCCAGCCCCGGCCGCTCCCTGATGGTGGCGCTGGCCGGCCCGGCCGCCAACTTCCTGCTCGCCCTGGGCGGCTGGCTGACCATCCCACTCTTCGAGCCCCAATCGGTGGGACGCCTCCTCGCCGATATTTTCGTGTGGGCGAACCTGTTGGTCGCCGTGTTCAACGTGCTCCCTGGCCTGCCGCTCGACGGCGGGCGGATCGTCGAATCGGCCGTGTGGAAAGCCACCGGCAACCAGGACAAAGGTACCGTCGCGGCAGGCTGGGCCGGGCGCATCATCGTGATCCTGCTGGTCGTGGCAGTGCTCGGGCTGCCCCTGCTGTTCGGCGGTACTCCCGATCTGACCGTCGTGATCCTCGCCGCCGTGATGGGCGCGTTCCTCTGGATGGGGGCGACAGCAGCCATCCGAAACGCCCACATGCGGTTGCGACTCCCGGCGGTGAGCGCCGGGCGGCTCAAGCAGCCGGCACTGAGCATCGCCGCGGGGACCACGGTGCAAACGGTCAGAAGGCTCGCCCGGGACAACCCCGGGGCGGCGATTGTCCTCACCGGTCCAGGGGGTCTGCCCGAAGCCGTGGTGGATACCGGAGCGCTGCTCAGCGTTCCCGACGACGCAGCCGAACAGACCCTGATCAACGCTGTGGCCCGCGCGCTATCGCCGGGCGCCTACGTACTGGAATCGGCTGAAGGCCAGGAACTGGTCCAGTTCCTCGCGAAACTACCCGGTAGCGAATACGCGGTGATCGACCGTCTCGGTCGGGTCACCGGGCTGCTCCACCAGTCGACAGTCATTTCGGCCATTACCGGCAAACCCGCCACCAACCCGTAACCCCCACGGCACACCCGCTGCACTCCTGCCACCAGCTAAGGACTTTTCTGATGAACACCCCCGGCACCACCCCCGCGGAACACCCTCCCCACGGTGCCGCCGTCCGCCGGGGCCCGTTCCGTGCTGGTGAACGCGTGCAGCTGACCGATGAGAAGGGCCGCATGAACACCGTCACACTGACCCCCGGCGGAGCCTTCCACACGCACAAAGGATTCCTGCTGCATGACGGGTTAATCGGGTCTCTGGAAGGCACCGTGCTCACCAACACCAGTGGCCAGTTATATCAGGCGTTGCGCCCGCTCCTGTCAGACTTCGTGCTGTCCATGCCCCGCGGCGCTGCAGTGGTCTATCCCAAAGACGCCGGCCAGATCATCACCATGGCAGACATCTACCCTGGTGCCCGGGTAGTGGAGGCGGGAGTGGGCTCCGGCGCCCTGTCAATTTCCCTGCTGCGGGCCGTCGGGGATGCAGGCTATCTGCATTCCTTCGAGCGCCGTGCCGAGTTCGCCGATATTGCCCAGGGAAACGTCGAGACAATCTTCGGCGGACCGCACCCGGCCTGGAAGATCACCCTGGGCGACTTCCAGGAGCAGGTAGTCCAGCAGGAAGAGCCGGGCAGCGTTGACCGGGTGGTCCTGGACATGCTGGCGCCCTGGGAATGCCTGGACGCAGTAGCGACTGTGCTCGCACCTGGCGGCGTCTGGATCAACTATGTCGCGACGGTCACCCAGCTGTCCCGGACCGCCGAAGCGATCCGAGCTGACGGCCGGTTCACCGAACCCGATGCCTGGGAATCGATGGTGCGCGGTTGGCACCTTGAGGGCCTTGCCGTCCGCCCGGATCACCGCATGGTGGCCCACACCGGCTTCCTCCTGATCACGCGACGGCTGGCGCACGGTGTCACCGGGCTGTCGCCCAAGCGGCGCCCGTCCAAGACCGATTTCAGCGCGGAAGACCTCAACGCGTGGACCCCCCAGGCGGTGGGTGAGCGTGAAGTATCGGATAAGCGGCTGCGCCGGGTGGCACGCGATGCCAGCTCCACCATCCAGCGCGGCGCCCTGCCCGCTGAGGAGGCGCAGGCCCGCCGCGACCGGATCACTGACGCCGCCGAGGACACTACCCCGGACGCCGACAGGCGCTAAGCCGACGCGGGTTGAGGGCGGGTTCTCAATTGGGGGGGCCGGCGTGACTATCAAGAATTACGCGGCTCACTGCGCTATGGTCGAATGAGAGTACTAATCGAGCACTGAAGGTGGGCGATACACATGGCTGACTTCGAGAACGCAGACCCGCCAGAATTGTCCGCGGACGTCCCACCCGAAGCCGCAGCTGGGGCTGGCCAGCTAGCCGCAACGCAACGGCAGCTAAACATTCTGCGGGACCGCATGCGAAACATTGACCGGCAGCTGTCCGCGGCCGCGCAAAACAACACCAAACTGGTGGCCGCGCTCGAAACCGCGCGGGCCGAAATCGTCCGTCTCAAGGGCGCCCTGGAAAATGAGGGTGCCACCCCCTTCAGCTTCGGCACCATCATCGCGATCAATGTGCAGGGTCCCGCGGAGCAGGGCACGACGACGTCGGGCACCGCCCAGGATAGCGCCGACATTCTGCAGTCCGGCCGGAAACTGCGGGTAGCGATCAGCCCGCTGGTAAAGGTTGAGCAGTTGATGCCCGGGCAGGAGGTCCTCCTCAACGAGTCGCTGACCATTGTCGCGGGGCTGGCCTTCGAACGCGCCGGGGAACTGGTCACCGTCAAGGAACTGCTGGGCTCCGACCGCGCCCTGGTGATCGGGCGGGCCGACGAGGAACGCGTGGTCAGGCTGAATGGGCCACTCCAGTCGGAGCGGATCCGGGTTGGAGATGCGCTGTCCGTCGACAACCGGTCCGGTTACGCACTGGAGAAGATTCCCCGTAGCGAGGTGGAGAATCTCGTCCTCGAAGAAGTTCCCGACATCGCCTACGAGGATATTGGCGGGCTGGGCCCGCAGATCGAGCAGATCCGTGACGCCGTCGAACTGCCGTTCCTGCACCCTGACCTGTACCGGGAACACGGGTTGAAGGCGCCCAAGGGCATCCTGCTCTACGGCCCGCCGGGCTGTGGCAAGACCCTCATCGCCAAGGCCGTAGCCAACTCGCTGGCCGCCCGCGCCATCGAGCGCACCGGGTCCACCGAAACCCGCAGCTACTTCCTCAACATCAAGGGTCCCGAGCTGCTGGATAAGTACGTCGGGGAAACCGAACGCCACATCCGGCTGATCTTCGCCCGGGCCCGCGAAAAGGCCTCGGACGGCAGCCCCGTTGTCGTCTTCTTCGACGAAATGGATTCGCTGTTCAGGACACGCGGCACCGGGGTGTCGTCCGATGTGGAAACCACCATCGTTCCGCAGCTCCTCAGCGAGATCGACGGCGTCGAGAAGCTTGAAAACGTGATTGTGATCGGCGCCTCCAACCGGGAAGACATGATTGATCCCGCCATCCTCCGGCCTGGCCGCCTGGACGTCAAGATCAAGATCCACCGTCCCGACGCCGAGGGTGCAGCCGAAATTTTCGGGAAGTACATCACCGAGAACCTGCCCCTGCACGACGACGATCTGGGGGAGCACGGAGGCAACCGATCAGCCACCGTGCAGGGGATCATCCGGCGCACTGTCGAGAAAATGTATTCAACCGAGAAGTCCAACGAATATCTCGAGGTCACCTACGCCAACGGCGACACGGAGATGCTTTATTTCAAGGATTTCAACTCCGGCGCCGTAATCCAGAACGTCGTGGACCGGGCCAAGAAGTACGCCATCAAGGACCTCCTGCTGGATGGCCAGAAGGGCCTCAGGATCGAGCATTTCCTGCGCGCCGTCGTCGACGAATTCCGTGAGCATGAGGACCTGCCCAACACCACCAACCCCGATGACTGGGCCCGGATCTCCGGCAAAAAGGGGGAACGGATCACCTACATCCGGACCATTGTGCAGGGCAAGGCCGGCCAGGAACCCGGGAAGACCATCGAAACCACAGCCAATACCGGACAGTATCTGTGACACCAGCTGGACCAGCCACCGATCCGTCAGTCCTCGATCCTGAACAGTTTTCCGCCCACCGCGTGATGGGCACCGAAACCGAGTACGGCATCATTGCACCGTCGATCCCGGACGCCAACGCCACCGTCCTGTCCTCCCAGGTAGTGAACGCCTACGCCGCGACGCTGCGGGAGGGGCTGGGAAATCTCGCAGGCACCCGCTGGGATTACACGGATGAAGCCCCCCTGGCCGACGCGCGCGGCTGGCACCATGCCCGGCACGCCGCCGAGCCGGCCCAGCTGACCGATTCCCCGCCGGTGCTCACTGCCGAACAGATTGCCCTGGTCGATGCCACGCTCGACGACGGCGGCCCACTGGATCAGGCGGTGCTGATGAACCTGGTCCTGAACAACGGGGCCAGGCTCTACGTCGATCACGCGCACCCCGAATATTCGTCGCCGGAAGTGACCAACCCGCTCGACGCCGTGCTGTGGGACCGTGCCGGTGACGCCGTCGCTCTGGCCGCCATGCGACGGATCGCCGCGACGCCCGGCTTCGCACCGGTCCACCTCTACAAAAACAACACCGACAACAAGAGCGTCTCCTACGGTTCGCACGAGAACTATCTGGTCCCACGTAAGGTCCCCTTCAATCACCTGGCCTCGGTGCTGATCCCGTTCTTCGTGTCCCGCCAGACCATCTGCGGGTCTGGCCGGGTGGGCATCGGCGCCCTCAATCAGGTGCCTGGTTTCCAGCTCAGCCAGCGAGCCGACTTCTTCGAGAACGAGATCGGGCTCGAAACAACTGTCCGTCGCCCGATCATCAACACCCGTGACGAGCCGCACGCCGTCGCCGAAAAGTACCGGCGGCTCCACGTCATCATCGGTGACGCCAACCTGAGCGAACTTTCCAACTATCTGAAACTGGGCACCACCTCGCTGGTGCTCTCCCTGATTGATCGGGATAGCGCGCCAGTCCCCACGATCCAGGACCCGGTCCGTGAACTGCAGGCCGTCAGCCACGATCCAACCCTGAAGCACCGCATCAGACTTGCCGACGGCAGGCTGATGACAGCACTGGACCTGCAGGAGCTGTACCTCGAGGCGAGCCTCAGTGAAGCCGACCGCCAGGGTGGGATCGACGGGCAAAGCGCTGACCTGTTGCACCGGTGGGGAACTCTGATCGACACCTTGCGTCGGGACCCGTTCGACGCCGCACACCAGCTCGACTGGGTGGCCAAGCTGAAGGTACTCGAGGCCTACCGGAGCCGCGACGGACTGACCTGGGCTGATCCTCGCCTGGGCCTGGTGGATCTGCAGTACTCGGATCTGCGCCCGGAGAAAGGCATTTACCACCGGCTGTCGGCCCGCGGCCAGATGGACCGGCTGGTCACCGACGAGCAGGTCAACGCGGCGGTGTCGCGCCCGCCTGAAGACACCCGCGCCTACTTCCGCGGCCGTTGTATCAGCAGTTTCCCACGGGAAGTGGTGGGCGCCAGTTGGGACTCCATCATCTTTGAACTGCCCTCCCAGCGCCGGCTGCAACGGATCCAGACCCGCGAACCGTTGCGCGGAACCGCTGCACTCACCAAGGAACTGTTCGCGGTTTCCGCTGACGCCGAAGAATTTGTTGCCCGGCTTTTGAGCAGGCCACAATCCAGCATGGCACCATAGAGATCACTAGGTTTAGCGCATCACATCCTCAGCAATGAAAGGTGCCCGCCATGGCTACACAGGACCGCAGGAACACCGGGTCTCGCCCCGAGGAACAGGACGAGCAGCAGGACACGCCGGTCCCGGACGCCGGTGGGACTCCCGACGGCGGAGCGCCTGCCGCGCAAACCCAGGGCGTCGATGACCTGCTCGACGAAATCGATGGGGTCCTTGAGTCCAACGCCGAAGAGTTTGTTAGAGGGTTCGTCCAGAAGGGCGGCCAGTAACCTCAATGAAGTTGGAAGACGCCACCGCGTCGATCGGCCGGGCTGCCTCAACGTCGTTCAGTGGATACCTCGGATTAAACCACCCCGATCTCCTGCCCTCCAGCCGCTCGGCCGGGGGGTTGACGCCGGCCGGCGCCGCCACGATGGCACCCCATGCCACCACGATTGTGTCGATGACCTACGCCGGCGGTGTGTTGATGGCCGGCGACCGGCGTGCGACGATGGGCAACATCATCGCTAGCCGCCACATTGAGAAGGTATTTCCGGCAGACATGTTCTCGGTCCTCGGCATTGCTGGTAGCGCGGGAATAGCTCTCGACATCATGCGGCTGTTTCAGGTGGAGCTGGAGCATTACGAGAAAATTGAGGGCACTTTGATGAGCCTGGATGGTAAAGCCAACCGGCTGGCCGCAATGATCCGGGCCAACCTGCCGCTTGCCCTCCAGGGGTTGGCCGTCGTCCCCCTCTTTGCCGGGTTTGACACGGTCCAGCGGGTCGGCCGGCTGTTCTCCTACGATGTGACGGGTGGACGCTACGAGGAGCAGGAACACCACAGTGTCGGTTCCGGCGCCGCCTTCGCGCGGGGCGCCCTGAAGAAGCTGTGGAAACCGAATCTCGATGAGGACCGCGCGGTGCGGGTCGCCGTCGAGTCCCTCTACGACGCCGCCGATGACGACTCAGCAACGGGCGGCCCCGACGTCGTCCGCCAGCTGTGGCCGGTGGTCTACACCGCCAATAGCGCTGGAGCCCGCCGGATCCCCGAGCGGGAGCTGGCGCTGGCCGCCGCCCAGGTCATTGATTCGCGGTCAGTGGCGGGCCGGGAGGCATGAGCATGACCCAACAGTTTTACGTTTCTCCCGAACAGCTCACCAAGGATCGCGCCGATTTTGCCCGCAAGGGGATTGCCCGCGGGCGCTCGGTGGTGGTGCTCAGTTGCCGGGACGGGATAGCGCTGGTCGCAGAGAACCCTTCGCCGTCCCTGCATAAGGTCGGCGAGATCTACGACCGGATCGCCTTCGCTGCGGTAGGGAAGTACAACGAGTTCGAGAGCCTGCGCCAGGCCGGGGTCCGGTACGCCGATGTGCGCGGGTACTCCTACGACCGCGAGGACGTCACAGCACGCGGGCTGGCCAGTGTCTACGCCCAAAGCCTCGGCGCGGTGTTCACCGCCGACAGCAAGCCGTTTGAGGTGGAACTCGCCGTCGCGGAGGTCGCCCCCCGTGTGGACGCCGACCACCTGTACCGGCTTACCTTCGACGGTTCCATCGCCGACGAGCGCCGGTTCATTGTGATGGGTGGGCAGGCGGACGCCGTCGGCGATGCCCTGACCGGCCAGTGGGACGCCGAGCACAGCTTCGCTGAAGCGGTGCGGACCGCCGTCGACGCCCTCCGGCATGACGACGGCGCAGCTGGCGTCCCCCGGGCCCGGCTGAAGCCCAGCGCACTGGAGGTCGCCGTCCTGGATCGCGACCCCCTGACCACCAGGGGGGCGCGCCGTGCCTTCCGCCGGTTCCTGCCCGCCGAGGTGGGAGACATCCTCAACATCGGGAAGGGTGGTTCCTGATGGACCGCAGAATCTTCGGCATTGAGACGGAATTCGGAATTGCCTACTCCGGGCCCAACTCGCGTCCCCTGTCGCCCGAAGAGGTGGCCCGCTACTTGTTCCGGAAGGTGGTGAGCTGGGGGAGATCCTCCAATGTCTTCCTGACCAACGGCTCCCGGCTCTACCTTGACGTGGGTTCCCATCCCGAATATGCCACTGCAGAGTGCGACGACGTCGCCCAGCTCATTGCCCACGATCGCGCCGGCGAGCTGATCCTCGAGGACCTCGTCGCCGAAGCGCAGCGCCGCCTGGCCCACGAGGGGTACGACGGTCGGGTATATCTGTTCAAGAACAACACCGATTCGGCTGGTAACTCGTACGGCAGCCACGAAAATTACCTAATTCCCCGGAAGCTTGAGTTCAGCCGGCTAGCCGACATCCTGATCCCGTTCCTCGTCACCCGGCAGCTCCTGGTCGGTGCGGGAAAGGTCCTCAAAACCCAGACCGGTGCCGTTTACGCTTTCTCCCAGCGCGCAGACCACATTTGGGAAGGGGTATCCTCAGCTACCACACGATCCCGGCCGATCATCAACACCCGGGATGAACCGCACGCCGACGCCGAATATTACCGCAGGCTCCACGTCATCGCAGGCGATTCGAACATGTCCGAAACCACAGTCCTGCTCAAGGTGGGATCCGTTGACCTGATCCTGCGGATGATCGAGGCCGGGGTCATCATGAAAGACTTCCGGCTGGAGAACCCGATCCGCGCCATCCGGGAAATTTCCCACGACCTCACCGGCCGGCAGCAACTGAAACTGGCGAGCGGACGCACCATGTCGGCGCTGGACATGCAGCAGGAATACCTGTCGCGGGTCCGGCAGTTCGTCGACACGAACGGCGCCCACACCCCTCACGTGGAGCGGATCCTGGAGCTCTGGGGGAGGACGCTGCAGGCCATCGGCACCGGCGACCACTGGCTCATCGACCGCGACATTGACTGGGCGATCAAGAAGAAACTGATCGACCGGTACCGGGACCGCCACGGTCTGGACCTGGAGTCCGCGAGGGTGGCGCAGCTCGACCTGACCTATCACGATATTTCCCGCGAACGGGGCCTGTACTTCCTGCTCCAGCAGCGCGGCGAGACCGGGCGTGTGGTCGACGACGTCGACATCAAAAACGCTGTCGACATTCCGCCGCAAACCACCCGGGCACGTCTTAGGGGCGAGTTCGTCCGACGGGCGAAAGACGCCAACCGCGACTTCACCGTCGACTGGGTGCACCTCAAACTCAACGACCATGCCCAGCAAACCATCCTGTGCAAAGACCCGTTCCAGTCGGTCGACGAACGGGTCGAGGCGTTGCTGGCCCAGCTGTGAATCCCCGGGGAAACTGATCATCCGGAGAAACTTTGGTCCCCAAACCGTTAGGCTGGATAGGTTCAATCACCAGTTACGGGACGCTCGCCGCGGCCCGGACGGCACGCACCACCGATCACCTGCTCAACTGCGAAAGAAGCACCGTGCGAAAAGCTCTCACCCTTGCTCTGCCCCTCCTGCTAGTGCTGACAGCCTGCGGCGGTGACACTGGCGACGCCGAACGGAAGACCGCGGGCGACGCCGCAATCCTCGAATCGGTGCGCGTTGACGGCGGATCCGATGAGGAAGCCCCGGAGGTGACGTTCGAGTCGCCGCTGGAGGTCACCGGGCCCGCCGCAGCGACCATCACCACCGGTGAGGGCGAGCCAATCGCCAACGGCGACCGCGTCTCCTTCCACTTGGTGGGCCTGAACGCCGAGGACGGTGCCGTCCTCGGCGACACCTACTCCGCCGGGCAACCGCAGACCCTCGACCTGACCGAACAGCTACAGGAGGTCGACCCCGAGCTGTATGAAGTGCTCCTCGGCACGACCATCGGCTCGCAGATCGCCTACACCACCGTCCTCGAAGGCCAGGACCCCCAGCAGCTGATCGTCATGCGCGTACTCAGTGCCGAGGAGGCACCACCGGTGCCGGAGGTCCTGACCCCCGAAGAGGTCGAGAAGCTTGACGCCGACGGCCAGCTTCCCACCTTCACCTTCGACGACGACGACGCCCCGGTCATCGACATCCCTGACAACGAACCCTCGGACGACCTGGTCATCAAGGTCCTTGAGGCCGGCGACGGCGAAGTCCTCACCGAGGCAGACACCATCACCGCCAACTATGCCGGCTGGCGCTGGGAAGACGGGGAACAGTTCGACTCCAGCTACCCCGGCGGTGAGCCGGTGGAATTCCCGCTGACCGGCGTGATCGAAGGGTGGACAAAGGGCCTCGCCGGCCAGACCGTCGGCAGCAAGGTGCTGCTGGTCATCCCCGCCCCCATGGGCTACGGCGATCCGGCTCCCGAAGGACGCCCGTCCGGCACCCTGGCATTCTACGTAGAAATCGTCGAAAAGGTCGCCGCCGAATAGTCTTCGGCAGCCCCACCTTCCGCACCAACCCAGAGGAGAAACATGTCAACCGGAACTAACCGCACCAAGCCGGAAATTGAATTCCCCGGCACCAACGTACCCACCGAACTGGTCATCTCCGACCTGATCGAAGGGTCAGGCGACGAGGCGAAAGCCGGCGACACCGTCTCGGCCCACTACGTGGGCGTAGCCTTCTCCACCGGCGAAGAGTTCGACTCGTCCTGGAACCGCGGCGCACCGCTCGACTTCAAGGTCGGTATCGGCCAGGTCATCCAGGGCTGGGACCAGGGCCTGCTCGGCATGAAGGTCGGCGGACGACGCCGGCTGGAAATCCCTGCCAACCTCGCCTACGGTGACCGTGGCGCCGGTGGCGCCATCGCCCCCGGGGAGTCGCTCATCTTCGTGGTAGACCTGATGGGCCTGCGGTAGGCACCAAGCGCACGTAAGAGGTTGATGGCCGGGGCACAGTGTGCCCCGGCCATCGTCTTGCGGGTACTCTTTCCAACGTGTCAGCTAAACGAACCGAACGCCTTCTCACCCTGGTCATGCTGCTGCTGTCCACCCAGCGCGGCTACTCCAAGGAAGAACTCTTCGCCGAAATCGAGCTCTATGGCGGGGCCGCGACCCCGGCCGCCCGGGAGAAACTGTTCGACCGTGACAAGGCAGCGCTTCGCGAACAGGGCATCCCGGTCCAGTCCTTCAGCGACGACCCGGCCTTCGATCACGACAACTCGATCCGGCGGTACCGGATCACCGCCACCGAGTACCGGCTTCCTGCAGTAAATTTTACCGCCGAGGAGTCGGCGGCGCTGACCCTCGCTGCGGGAATGTGGGATGTCGCGACCCTCGACTCGGCGGCCGCCAGGGCGCTGCGGAAACTGCAGGACCGCGGTGCCGCCCGCGACGACGCGGTAGCCCTTCCCGTTGAACCGCGAATCCACACCACCGAACCCCACTGGGATGAGGTGTGGCGTGCCACCACCTCCCGCCGCCCCATCTCCTTCGGCTACCGGGCCGCGAGCACCGGGCGGGAAGAACAACGCAATCTCCAGCCATGGGGGATGGGGAGCCGCTATGGGCACTGGTATGTGGTGGGGCGTGACCTGGACCGCGGCGAGGAACGCTACTTCAGGCTCTCCCGGATCACCACGGCGCCCGTTCAACACGAGGGGACGTTCGAGGTTCCCGATGACTTCACCATGCTTGACTCCCTGGCCTCGCTGGGACGTGCCAGCGAACCGTTCAGCGCCGTCGTGGCAGTCCGCCCCGACACCTGCCATCTGCTGCGCACCCGCCGTGGAGCAGTTGCCGGCGGTTCCAACGACGGCTGGGATACGATCACCTTTTCATACGGCGACCTGGGGGAGGCGGCCGCCGACATCGCAGCGTTCGGCCCGCGCGCCCGGGCCTTAGCCCCTCCGGAACTGGTCGCCCGGGTGGGGGAGCAGCTCCGTGCTGCAGCAGCAGCAGCACAGGACGGACCGTTTTCCGACGTGGTGTTCACCGATCGCGCGGCACGTCCGGCCCGGCGGAAAACCTCATCCGACACCCACCTTCGGCGACTCCTCGACCTGGTGCCTTACCTCCTTGACCACCCGGGAGCGGACATGGACGAGACAGCCAACCGCTTCGGGGTCACCCGTGCGCAGCTGGCGTCCGACCTTGAACTGTTATTCGTCAGCGGCCCCCGCTTTTACCCGGAAGGCCTGATCGAGGTCAGCCTGGATGGTGACCTCATCTTCCTCAGCAACGCTGACCACCTCGCCGAACCGGTTCGGTTGAACCTCGATGAGGCCTGCACGCTCATTGTGGGCCTTGACACACTCCGCCGGTTACCGGGTCTGGACCCCGGTTCTGCTGCTACCACCGCCCACGCCAAACTCACCGAGGCGGCCGGCGATGCCGGGCGGGCGGGCAGCACCATCGCGACCACCCTCACCGAAGAGACTGTGGCCCCCACCCTCGAAACCATCCAGGCCGCACTGACCGCCCGGGTGCGCCTCAAGCTCACCTACCTCGTTCCCACCCGCGACGAGGTCACCCAGCGCACCGTTGAACCCATCAGGGCCTTCTCCAGAGACAGCACCTGGTATCTCGAGGCCTGGTGCACCAGCGCCCGGTCGGTGCGCAACTTCCGCCTCGACCGGATCCAGGTCGCCAGCCTCACAGCAGACCACGCCACGATACGACGGGCCGCCGCCGACGGTGACCTCCTGTTCCGCCCCACCGCGGGGGATGCACTGGTGACCCTCATCCTTCGGCCCCCCGCGCGCTGGGTTGCCGAGCACTACGACGCCGAGCGCAC
The DNA here is from genome assembly GCF_054511125.1 of Arthrobacter sp. TMN-50. Lineage (NCBI taxonomy): Bacteria > Bacillati > Actinomycetota > Actinomycetes > Micrococcales > Micrococcaceae > Arthrobacter > Arthrobacter sp. TMN-50. The sequence continues at coordinate 20,249 of NZ_JBTNDG010000016.1, forward strand.
CCAGGAGCTGGCCGATGGGCAGCTCGCGGCGCAGATCAGGGTGGCGACCACCGCGTGGATCCCTGGTCTGATCGGCAGGCTCGGAGGGGACGCGGCCGTCGCGACGCCCGAGGATCTTCGACGCGACTGCGTGGCGTGGCTCGCTGCCGCCCGCCCGAACCACTCCTGACCTGACCGACCAGCGTGTCCCCACCGCAGTTCTGACTCCCCTAGACTTGAGCCATGCCTTGGTGGATGTGGATTGTGATCTGGGTGGCGCTGCTTGCGCTGACCCTCCTGGTACTCGCGGCGCTGGGCTACCACCTCTTCCGCAAGGTCAAGGCCCTCCTTAGGGACGTTGAGCACGCCACCGATGCGATCGACCGGTCCACCAGCCCCGCTGCCGGCCCCGAACAGCCGACCCGCGGCTCAACCGTCGCAGTGTTCAGGGACCCTGGCACCGTCAGGGACGAAGTTCACGAAGCCAAGGCACTCCGGGTTGCCTCCCGCCGAGAGCGTCGAATCCACCGCAGGGTGGAGCGCGGCCAACCGGTAAGCCTGAAAGACCTTCCCCATGTTTAAAACTCGGCCCACGCGGCGCCAACGTGCCAACCCGGCCGAGAACTATGAAAGGATTTCACCATGAGACCTGAAGGTTGGGCACTAGTTGCCATCATCGTCGTCGCACTGCTGCTCTTCGGAGCCCCCAAATTACCCGGATTGGCCCGCAGTGTCGGCCAATCCCTGCGGATCTTCAAGTCCGAAGTGAGGCAGATGAAGGACGACGATCCGGCCGAAACATCCGAGAAGGGTTCACCTGTTGAAGGGCGCATCGTTCCGCCCCCACACGGCGATACTGGATACCCCGACCAGTCAGGACCGGCCACCCCCGGGCAGCACAACCCGCCGGGATCAGCCGATCCGACGTCCCGCACGCCCTAGGCTGAGCAGGCGGTGCTGAAGGTGCGCGGCAGGGGTCGCAAATCCAACCCCGAGGGGCGGATGGCTCTCAAGGAGCACCTGAAAGAAGCCCGGAACCGGGTGATCAAAGCAGCCCTGGCACTGATCGTCGGGACGGTTGCTGGCTTCTTCATCTATAACCCGGTCCTGACGGCGCTTTCCCGCCCAATCCTCGAGCTGAATGCGCGGGAGGGCAGGGAAGCCGTCCTGAACTTCGACGGGGTTGCGTCTCCATTCGACCTGTTGGTGCAGGTATCGGTTTTCATCGGCATCATCCTGGCCAGCCCGGTCTGGCTCTATCAGCTGTGGGCGTTCATCACACCGGGGCTGAAAACCAAGGAACGCCGGGTGGCGTTGTCCTTCATCGCCGTGGCGGTTCCGTTGTTCCTGGCTGGAATCTACCTGGCGTGGCTGGTGTTGCCGAACGCGGTGCGGGTGCTCACCGACTTCACCCCCAGCGGATTCTCGAACATCATCCTCGTGACCGCCTACATCACCTTCGTGTTGCGTCTGATGCTGGCCTTCGGCATCGCCTTCCTGCTGCCTGTGGTGCTGTTCGGTCTGAACCTGGTGGGAATCCTCACCGGCAAGCAAATCCTCAAAGCCTGGCGGATTACGGTCTTTTTGATCTGCGTGTTCGCGGCCATGGCGGCACCGGGCGGCGATGCCCTGGGCATGCTCTACCTGGCCGCCCCCATGGTGGTGCTCTTCTTCATCGCCATCATGCTGTGTTTGCTCAACGACAAGCGGCGCGAACGCAAACGCGCCGCCCTCGACGCTGAGGTTGAGGCGGGGGCCGATAAGGCGTCCCCGATCGACGGACTCTGACCATCCCTCGCCCGGTGCAACCCGCCGGCCGGGACAGCTTAGGCTTGATCCTATGACCTCCCCCGCCGAGCGGTACCAGCTAGCACGGGCGCGCACCGCACACACAGCATCTTCACTGTTTCAGTTCGAAATGACCCTGGGTTTCGACCTGGACCCGTTTCAGCGGGATGCCTGCGTCTGCCTCGAAGCTGGGCGCGGAGTCCTCGTCGCTGCACCGACCGGGGCGGGAAAAACCGTGGTCGGTGAATTCGCCGTCTATCTTGCGCTGGAAAAGCGGCTGAAAGCGTTCTACACCACCCCGATCAAGGCGCTCAGCAACCAGAAATACTCGGAGCTCTGCGCCGTATACGGAGCGGACCGGGTGGGCCTGCTCACCGGTGACACCTCAATCAACCCCGACGCCGCCGTCGTCGTCATGACCACCGAAGTGTTGCGGAACATGCTGTACGCCAACTCGGACACCCTCGATGACCTGGGGTACGTCGTGATGGATGAGGTGCATTACCTCGCCGACCGGTTCCGCGGCGCCGTGTGGGAGGAAGTGATCATTCATTTGCCTTCCGAAGTCAGGCTGGTGTCCCTCAGTGCCACGGTCTCCAACGCGGAGGAATTCGGCGCCTGGCTCGACACCGTGCGGGGGGACACGGATGTGGTCGTCTCCGAGCACCGACCCGTCCCCCTCTGGCAGCACGTCATGGTGGGCCAGAAACTGATGGATCTCTTCGCTGGCGACGTGGCCTTTGACGAGGCGGCACCCGCCGGAGCCGATGTCGGAGCCCAGGACCGCTATGAGGTGAATCCCGAGCTCCTCGACCTGGCGAACTCGGAAACCCGGCTGAATCAGCGTTCCAGCTGGGGAGCCGGCGGGCCCCGGCGGGGGAGGGTACCGGCGAAGAAACCACCCCAGGCTGCGTCCCGGGTGCGGCGTGCCAGCCGGCCCCAGGTCATCAGCGCCCTCGACCGGGACGGCCTGCTCCCGGCAATCACCTTCATCTTCTCCCGTAACGGCTGCGAAGCGGCAGTCGGCCAGTGCCTCGACGCTGGCCTCTGGCTGACCACCGAGCCGGAACGCGAAATCATCGGCCGGCGCGTCGATGAGGCGGCCGTCGACCTGCCGCCCGAAGATCTCGCGGTCCTCGGATTCTGGGAGTGGCGGGAAGGACTGATCAGGGGTTTCTCAGCCCACCATGCAGGGATGCTCCCCACCTTCAAGGAGGTGGTGGAGAAACTCTTTGCCCTGGGTCTGGTGAAGGCGGTGTTTGCCACCGAGACCCTGGCCCTCGGCGTGAACATGCCAGCCCGGTCGGTGGTCCTGGAGAAACTGGACAAGTTCAACGGTGAAGCGCATGTCAATGTCACGGCGGGCGAGTACACCCAGTTGACAGGCCGCGCCGGCCGCCGGGGGATTGATGTGGAAGGCCACGCCGTCGTGCTGTGGCAGCCCGGTACCGACCCGGGCGCCGTGGCGGGACTAGCGTCCCGCCGCACTTACCCGCTGCATTCCAGCTTCCGCCCCACCTACAACATGAGCATCAACCTGGTGGCCCAGTTCGGCCAGGATCGGTCGCGGAAAATCCTTGAAACCTCGTTTGCCCAGTTTCAGGCGGACCGTTCTGTGGTGGGACTCGCGAAGCAGGTGAGGACCCGCGAGGAGTCGCTGAAGGGCTACGAACAGTCCATGACCTGCCACCTGGGCGACTTCGCCGGGTACTCGAAACTCCGCCGGGAACTGTCGGATCTCGAAGATAATGCGGCGAAAACCAATTCCCGCAGCAGACGGTCGGCGGCCGCCTCGTCGCTGGAACTGCTGCGTCCCGGCGACGTCGTTGACCTCCCGGCCGGACGCAGCCAGGGGTACGCGGTGGTCCTGAGCGCCGATACCGCACGGGAACCGCGTCCCACCGTGCTCACCGAGGATAAACAGATCCGGCGGGTCGGAGTGCAGGACCTCAGTGGGCCGCTGGAGGTGCTGTCCCACATCAGGATTCCCAAGAACTTCAACGCCCGCAGCCCCAAGGACCGGCGGGACCTGAGCTCGTCACTGCGGAACGCACTTCACGACAAACGCCCGCCGCGCAGGGGGTCGGCCACCCATGACGGCTTCCACACAGCGGTCACCGAGCGTCAGGAGGCGGCCATCGCCGAGCTCCGGCGAAAACTGCGAGCCCACCCCTGCCACGGCTGTAGCGACCGGGAGCAGCACGCCCGATGGGCCGAACGCTGGTGGAAGCTGCGCCGGGAAACAGACCGTCTCACCGGTCAGATCCGTGGCCGGACCAATACCATCGCGAAAACCTTTGACCGCGTGTCTGACGTCCTCCTCCACTACGGCTACCTGCAGGACACCGCCTCGGGCACTACGGTCACCGCCGCTGGCCGCAAACTGCGTCGGGTCTATGGCGAGAAGGATCTGTTGATTGCCCTGTCACTGGAACATGGTGCTTTCGACGGCCTTGACCCCGCGGACACTGCCGCGCTGGCGTCGGTGCTGGTCTATCAAGCCAAGCGGGAGGAACGTGCTCTGCGGCCGAAGCTGCCCAGCGCTGCGCTGGACTCCTCGATCGACGTCGTCGTCCGCCAATGGTCGGCACTGACCGATCTGGAGGAACAGTTCAAACTTCCGGTCACCGGGGAGCCAGAGCTGGGCCTGGTCTGGCCCATGCACAAGTGGGCCAGGGGCAAGGCGCTGCAGGCTGCGCTGAGCGGCACCGAACTGGCGGCAGGCGATTTTGTGCGGTGGACCAAACAGGTCATTGACCTGCTGGATCAAATCGCTAAGATCGACGATCTACCACCTGGCCAGCGCCGGTTATGCATTGATGCGATTGGTCTCATCCGTCGCGGCGTGGTGGCCTACTCAGCCATCGGCGATTAGTCCACTACTCTCACACCTTTTCTTCATACCTTTTTCCACACCGTCTGGAGCCCCCATGACCCCGCCTCGCCCCGTTCTCTACCGCAACGGTTCGGTCTACTGCGCCGCGGACCCGTTCGCCACGGCGATGCTGGTGGACGGCGATACTGTTGCGTGGATCGGCTCCGAGCATGCAGCAGAGTCGCTGGCCGACTCCACCATGACCGTCGTCGATCTGGCCGGTGCGCTCATCACCCCGGGGTTCGTGGATTCCCATGTCCACACCACCGAGACTGGGCTGGCGTTGGAATCCATCGATTTGTCAGACTGCACGAGCGTCACCGACCTGCTGGACCGGGTGGCCACCGCAGCAGACAACGGCGCTCACACGGTGTTGGGGCACAGCTGGGACGAGTCCCGCTGGTCGGAGCGGACGATCCCCACAGCTCAGCAGCTCGATGCGGCCGGGGGAGGGAAACCCGTCTATCTGGCGCGGGTTGATGTCCATTCGGCTGTCGTGTCAGGGTCCTTCGCCGCCAGGCTCGGGTTGACGGCGCTTGATGGCTGGGACAACGGCTTCGTGGTGCGGGACGCCCACGTCACGGCACGCCTCGCCTCGCGGACCCTCAACGATGCGGAACGATCCTCCTACCAGCGCGCCGCACTCCACCGGGCGGCAGCCAACGGCATCGTCGCCGTCACTGAAATGGGAGCACCGCATATTTCACCCGCTGCCGACCTGCAGTCGCTGCTCCGTCTGGGGGAGCAAACGCAGGGCGAGCACCTCCCGGAGATCCTGGCGTACTGGGGGCAGGCGGTCACCTCGGCGGCCGAGCTCAGTGAGGTGGTCGACCTCTTCGGCGGGCGCCTGGCCGGGTTGGGAGGAGACCTCAACGTTGACGGGTCAATCGGCTCCCGCACCGCCGCCCTTCGCCAGCCCTACTCCGACGATCACACCCATCAGGGCTCAGTCTTCCTCGCGGCCGACGACGTCGCCGCCCACCTCGGTGCTGCGACACGCATGGGTATGCAGGCCGGGTTCCATGTGATTGGCGACGCCGGCCTCGACGTGGTCCTGCAGGGCATGGCCGCGACCGCCGACGCGCACGGGATCGAGGCGGTCCGGAAGGCACGCCACCGGCTCGAACACGTAGAGTTCGCCGACACCGAGGCCATCGCCCAACTGGTGCACTTCGGGATTACCGTAAGCGCACAACCAGCCTTTGATGCGCACTGGGGTGCCACCGACGGCATGTACACCCAGCGGCTAGGCGCCGAGCGGGCTGCCGGACTGAATCCCTTCGCGGGCTTCCTGGCTGCAGGTGTCCCGCTGTGCTTTGGCTCGGACAGCCCGGTGACCTCCCTCGACCCATGGGCCACCCTCCGGGCCAGCGTGATGCACCACAACCCTGCCCACCGGATTTCCGCCCGGGCGGCCTTTATCGCCCACACCAGGGCTGGCTGGCGCGCCGTCGGCTCGGCTCACCCCCTGCTCGGTCAACTGGTTCCCGGGGCCCCCGCGTCGTACGCGGTCTGGGAGGTGGAGGAGCTAATGGTTCAGACTGCCGACAGCCGGGTGCAGTCCTGGAGTACCGATCCTCGGGCGGGCACTCCTCTCCTGCCGGCGCTCGACACCGGGTCGGATCCGGTCTGCCTGGAGACGGTCCACCGGGGCCGCCAGCTCTACCTGGCCGAGGGTTTCAGCGAAATCCCCTCAGCGCTGCGCCCAGCGTCCTGACCTGCATAAACAAGCGTTTGCGCAGGTCAGAGAGCTGTTGACACGTGCCGCACAGCACGTAAGCTTGCAAATCAACGGGTCGAGAAATCCAGCACCACCGATGACCCGACCGAGCCGATTCGGCGCAGTTTCAGGCAGCCACCGATTGTTGGGATGGGCCTCCCATGCGTCGCGGCATCGGTAACCTCAAAACGGGTAGGTTCGCGCGTCAGTAGAAAACAGCTGTGATTCGTCAGGATCCGTGCTGGCCCGAAGGCGCGTGAATCTACCCGGTTTTCTGACCACCGGCGTTGGACTTCAACAACGTACCCTTTTCGGTCCTGTCCGGGCATCCAATATACTGATCGTTTGGTTCCGGCCCACGGGACGCCTGCGCCCAGGGCGCATTTGCTACTTGATCAAAGGTTGCCTGAGTGCGAGTCGTCACCATCATTCCCACCTACAACGAGTTCGAGTCGCTACCTCTGACCGTCGCCCGGTTGCGCCGCGTGGTACCTCACTCGGATGTCCTCGTGGTGGACGACAACAGCCCGGACGGCACCGGGGATCTTGCCGATACCCTCGCTGGCGCCGACCCGCAGATCCACGTTCTGCACCGCACTGGCAAGGCGGGACTCGGGGCCGCCTACCTTGCCGGATTCGCGTGGGGTCTCGACGCCGGGTATGACGTCCTGGTGGAAATGGATGCTGACGGCTCCCACCGGCCGGAACAGCTGCAATCCCTGCTCGATCAGGTCGCCTCCGCGGACCTGGTCATCGGGTCCCGCTGGGTCCCCGGTGGCAGCGTGGTGAACTGGCCGCACCGCAGAAAGCTGCTGTCCCGGGCAGGAAGCACCTATTCGCGGCTCATGCTGGGTATCAGTGTCCGGGATATCACCGCCGGCTATCGTGCGTTCCGCCGGGAAACCCTCGAGAAGGTTGACCTGACCACCGTCGACTCGGTGGGATATGGCTTCCAGGTGGATATGACCTTCCGGGTGGCGTCCCTGGGCCTGACGATCGTCGAGGTTCCCATCACGTTCGTGGAGCGGGAATTCGGGGCGTCGAAGATGAGCGGTGGAATTGTGCTGGAGGCCATTGTCAACGTCACCCGCTGGGGGATCGCCGCCCGCTGGCGTGCACTGACCAGGCGCGCACTTCCCAACCGGGGCGCCTGAGAAAGACCTCAACGCGGGTCGTACAAGAACTACCTGCGGGCACAAAGAAGCCGGGCCGTTTACCTTTCGGCGCCCGACCCGGCTCGGTGCGTTGATGTTCCGGCTAGGCGGAACGACGCTCTCCGCGGCGTTCCCGCAGGATGGTCAACCGGTCCTGAAGAATCTGTTCCAGTTCGTCCATGCTGCGGCGCTCCAGCAGCATGTCCCAGTGGGTTCGCACGGGCTTGTCTCCCGACGTGTCGGGGCGTTCCCCATCCACCAGCAGTGCTTCCTTACCGGTCTTGGACACCCAGATCGGTGGAACGTCGGCTTCCGCAGCAAAAGTGACGAACACCCGCTCGCCGTCTCCGCAACGGTATTCAACCCGCTGCCGTGGAGCCGGCTCAACCCCGGACTCAGTCTCCATGCTTTGCGCTCCGAGGCGCATTCCGCGCAAGCTACGATCGCTCATGTATTCTCCTACTCAACAATTTGGCATCCGTAACGGCGGACGGTGGCGCGGTATTGGCTACCGCAACCTGCCATCTACATAACGCTGTGGAATTAGAGTCTGTTCCCAACCAGACCAGCGAAACTACGGCAAACACCCAATTATACGCCGGGACAGGGCGCAAACCGAAACCGGTTGGTCAGCTTTTCAGCTCGCTGTCCGGGGCGTCAGCCGTCGCGTTGCCCAGCACATTCCCGATTCCCTTGAGCGCCTCGCCCACCTCGCTGGGAATTATCCAGAGCTTGTTGGCCGATCCTTCGGCGAGCTTCGGGAGTGTCTGCAGGTACTGGTAGGCGAGGAGTTTCTGCGTCGGATTGCCTTTGTGGATGGCGTCGAAGACTTTCTGGATGGCCTGCGATTCGCCGTCGGCACGCAGGATGGCGGCCTTGGCGTCTCCCTCGGCCGCGAGGATCGCTGCCTGCCGCTGACCCTCTGCCGTGAGGATTTGCGACTGCTTGGTGCCCTCGGCGGTCAGGATGGCCGCGCGTCGATCCCGCTCGGCACGCATCTGCTTTTCCATTGAATCCTGGATTGACAGGGGCGGGTCGATGGCTTTGAGTTCCACCCGGGATACGCGGATGCCCCAGCGGCCGGTCGCCTCATCGAGCACACCACGCAACTGGCCGTTGATCTGGTCACGGGACGTCAGGGCTTCTTCAAGGTTCAGTCCACCGACCACGTTACGGAGGGTGGTGGTGGTGAGCTGTTCAACCGCCTGAATGTAATTGGCGATCTCGTAGGTTGCCGCCCTGGGGTCGGTCACCTGGAAGTAGACCACGGTGTCGATGGACACCACCAGGTTGTCTTCAGTTATGACCGGCTGGGGCGGGAAGGACACCACCTGTTCGCGCAGGTCGAGCAGGGGGAGCAGTCGGTCAACGAAGGGAATCAGGATGGTCAGGCCGGGCTGCAGGGTCCGCTGGTACTTCCCGAGCCGCTCGACGACGCCGGCCCGGGCCTGCGGAATGATTCGCACCGATTTCACGAGGACGATCAGGACGAAAATGATTAGGGCAATCAAGACGACGGTCAGTCCGATGGCCCCTGCGTCGGTAGGCATGGGTTCCCCTTTGGTTTGGTAGCACGTTAGTTGGAAGAGTCGGCGGCTTGCGGGCGGGCTGGTGCGCTGATCAGCGCCGTCGCGCCGTCAATCCGGGAGACCGCAACGCGTTCGCCTGCGGGAATCAGTGAGCCATCGAGGGTGCGGGCCGACCAGGTATCGCCGCCGATTTTCACGGTGCCGGATTCACCGGTCACCACGTCGAGGGTGAGAGCCGTCTCGCCGATCAACCGGTCGATGTTGCTGAGTTGCTCAGGCGACCCGCGTTTGAGGTGTTTCAACGCTATTGGGCGCACCACCAGCACCATGAGGAGCGATACCACGCAGAAGACAATCACCTGAAGGAAGAAGGCCGCCCCGAGGAAGGTGCTGATCATGGCCGCCAATGCGCCCATGGCCATCATGACGAAGAACAGGTCGAGGGTGAGCGTCTCCACAGCGGCCAGACCAAGGAACAGGATCAACCAGAGAATCCAGCCGTTCTCCATAAGCCACTCGAACATGTCTTCCCCTTGGGCTAGGGCGCCGGTGAGCGCGCGGAGTGCGTTCTTCTATCATGCCAAAACGACGGGGCGAAACCTAGGGATCGGGGGCCTTGGAGGGCGGTTGTTATCCATCCGCAAGCGTCGGCGATCCGGCGGAGCGCCGGAACACCTGAACGGTGAATCTGGCGCTGACCGCCGTTCGCTCGGGGAATTCGACCAACCCTGCCGCCAGGTCGGGCGCCACCAGGTGGTGGCCCGCTGGGCCCATCAGTGCAACGTTGTAGATATCGGTGGGGGATAGCTGCAACGTGTAGCCAACGGCGACCGCCTCGACTTCTTCGAACAGGCCGGCCAGAGAGGTGGCCACCCCATCGGCCTTGTCGGGTCGCACAGCGAGGAGCCCGGCGTCGTCGGCAATCTCGGCGAGATGCCCGGGCAGCGGGGTCACGACCAGCAGCACACCCTCTGGTGCCAGCACCCGCTGGAACTCGTCGGGGTTGCGGGGGGCGAAGATGTTGATCATTACGTCCACCGCGGCGTCACGCACCGGGAGGGTGCGCCACACATCCCACACCAGGCACACGCCGTCGCCGAGGATCGACGCGGCGCGGCGCAAGGCAAACTTTGAAATGTCGAGCGCAACGAGAGCCGCACCCGGGTGTCTGCGCTGCAGCTCGGCAACGTAGTAGCCGGTGCCAGCGCCCGCGTCGAGAATGACCCGGGGGTCGGGTACATGCCGTTGCGCGAGGTCGCCCACCGCAGTTTGCAGAGGGCCGTAATGGCCGGCGCCGAGGAAATCGGAGCGCGCCTGCACCATGACCGGTGTATCCGGCTGGAACGCTGTGCCCCGCCCGGTAAGCAGGTTGAAGTAGCCCTGCCGTGCTGCATCGAAGCGGTGGCCGGTGGTGCAGCCGAGGGTTCGTCCGGACCCCGAGGGTTCGAGCCGACCGGCGCACACGGGGCAGCGCAGCAGGTTCTCCGGGAGGCGGGGCATGGTTTCATCCTAGGGCCGGAATTGGGAACGCCCGGCGACTGATCTAGTCTCGGACGTGTGAAACCACATGAGCTGAATCACCTCCAGTCCGTAAGTTCACCATCGCTCTCACCCGATGCGCAGCGCTGCGTCGTCTCGGTGACCCGACCCGATTTCGACGCCGACACGTACGTCGGACAGCTGTGGGACCTCGCGGTACCCGGCGGCACAGCCCGGCGGCTGACGCGGGGTTTCCGTGACACCGCGCCCCAGTATTCGCCCGACGGTACCGCGATCGCTTTTCTGCGGTCCGCGCCGGGCGGCAAGCCTCAGCTGATGATCGTGGACAGCCGCGGCGGCGAACCGCAGGCGTTGACCGACCAGAAGCTGGGGGTCGGGACGTTCACCTGGTCACCCGACGCCTCCAGACTCGTTTTCACTTCCCGGGTTCCCGAGGATGGGCGCTATGGGACTGTCGACGGCGTCGGGCCGGGCCTTGAGGATCCACGCCTGATCACCACGTTCCAATACCGGCTGAACGGCCTGGGCTACTCACTGGACAAGCGAAATCAGATTTTCGTCCTGGACGTGCCGCCCCTCGACGCCGAGCCGTTTGTGGAGCCGGTGGGCCGGGCCAAGGAAGCCGCTGACAAGGCCGCCAAAACAGGGGACCCCTCGACCTTGTCGTCCGGAGCCGCGGCCAAGGGCCTGCCCGACGCTGTGCAGCTATCCATGGCGGACGCCGACCATAACGAGCCGATGTTCACCCGGGATGGGAAACGTATCCTGTTTACCGCCGCGCTGCATCCCGACGCCGACACCACCCTGCACACCGACATCTACTCGATGGCCCTTGACGGGTCCGACGTCGTCCGGCTCACCAACCGCGGCTCCGGCGCCAAGGTGGGCTGTAACCGACCGGTTGAAAGCCTCGACGGCAACTGGCTGTTCTTTCTCGGGAGCGACCTGTCCGAGGACGGGCTGGACTTCCTGGCCCGCAACACTGCCCTCTATGTCGCTCCCACCAACCCGCCCGACGAAGCGCGCGCCATCACCGACGCCGAGACGCTCGACCTCGGTGAGGTAGGCGACATTGTGCCACGCGGCACCGACTCGGTGCTGGTGTTCAACCGCACCCGTGGCAGGGGCACCCTGCTTGAGGTGTCAGCCAACGGGGCTGCGACCACCCTCGTCGACGACGAGCTGATCGTGACGGGCGCGGCGGCTGCGGGGGATGCCGTCGTGGCGGCGTACACCGGTCCGACCACGATGGGGGACCTGGCAGTAGTGTCCGGGGGGACCCTCACGCCGTTGACCGATCTGTCGGAAAACCTGCGCGCACAGACCACTGTGGTTCCCCCAGTGGAGGAGACGTTCACCGCCAGCGACGGGCACGGCGTCCATGGCTGGGTGCTTCAACCCGAGGGGGAGGGACCCCACCCGGTGCTGCTCAACATCCACGGTGGACCGTTCGCCCAGTACGGCTGGGGCTACTTCGATGAAGCCCAGGTTTACGTCGACGCCGGCTACGCCGTCGTCATGTGCAATCCCCGCGGTGCGGCCGGATACGGGCAGGAGCACGGCCGGGTGATCAAAGGAGCGATGGGAACCGTTGACCTCCTGGATGTCATCGGCTTCCTTGAGGGCGCGTTGGATAAGTACCCAACCCTCGACCGGGAACGGCTGGGAGTGATGGGCGGATCGTATGGCGGTTACCTGACCGCGTGGACCATCTCCCAGGACCACCGGTTTACTGCGGCAGTGGTGGAGCGTGGGTACCTGGACCCGCCGTCGTTCGTGGGCTCTTCGGACATCGGCTGGTTCTTCTCCGACGCGTACACCGGGTCCGACCCGGAGCAGGTGAAGGCGCAGAATCCCTTCGCCCACGTGGATCAGGTGCAGACACCCACCTTCGTGGTGCACTCGGAGGAGGACCTGCGCTGCCCGCTGGAGCAGGCCCAGCGCTATTACACGGCACTGAAGCTGCGCGGTGTACCCACCGAGCTGCTGGTGTTCCCTGGGGAGACCCACGAACTGTCCCGTGCCGGATCCCCGTGGCACCGCCGGCAGCGGTTCGAGCACATCCTCCGATGGTGGGCCACATATCTACCCACCGCCCAGAACCAGCCGTCGTAGCCGGCTAGCCGGAGGTCGACGGCGGCAGCGCAGCGTGGCGGGGGAGCACTATTTCGAAGCATGCACCCCATCCTGGCCGGGGGACCAGGGCTGCGCTGCCGCCGTGGGCTTCGGCGATCGCCGCGACGATGGACAGCCCGAGGCCAGCGCCGCCCGTTTTCGCCGTCTCCCGGCCCGAGCCACGGTTGAACCGGGTAAAGATCCCATCGGCGTCCTGGGGCGGGATTCCCGGGCCGGTGTCCAGCACCCACAAGCACACCCGATCGGGCTCGACGTCGGCGCCGAGCCTGATGGTGGCGCCGTCGGTGGTGAATTTCACCGCGTTGTCCGCCAGCTGGAGTAGTGCCTGCGTGACCCGGTGCCGGTCTGCAAGAATCATCACCGGTTCGGGGGTAGCAACCTGCCAGTCACGGTCGGCCAGCGCTGTCATCTTTCGGTAAACGCTCAGCACCAGCTCTCTCACATCAACCCGGTCCCGCTGCAGGAAATCAGGTCGCTCTGCGCGCGCCAGCACAAAGAGATCCGAGACAATCTGGTTCATCCGGTCCACCTCATCGGTAACCAGCGCAACGGTCGCAGCGCGTTCTGCCGGCGTTTCGTCGAGGTCGAGGAGCTCCATATGCCCCCTGATCACCGTGAGCGGAGTTCTCAGCTCATGGCTGGTGTCGTCGAGGAACTGCCGTTGGGTCGTGAAGGACTGCTCCAGCCGGGCCAGCATGTCGTTGAAGGCGTCGGCAATCTGGGATGCCTCGTCCTTTCCCGTCGTTCCGATGCGCCGGGAAAGGTCGGTGTCCGAGATGATCCTTGCCGTCTCGGCCAGTGACCTGAGCGGTCGGAGCACCCTCCCGGCGAGCGCCAGGCTGAGCAGGGACGCCAGGATGGTGGTGCCGAGCTGGACAATCAGCTGCGTCTGCACGGCCCGATCAATCTCGCTCTGTTCGTTGGCGGGGAAATTCGCCACCACGAACAGGCCATCGGCGGGGTCGCCGGTCACGGGTACGGCCACGTAACTGGTGTTGCCTGCCGGCGTGTCGAGGGTTCCCTTCTCCATCTCCTCAAGCCCCAGCCAGTAATCCACGGTGCTCCGGTACTCCTCGGGATCGGGTACCTGCTGGGCCCGCCGGGACTGGTACGGCTCACCGTCGATGAAAGCGAGCAGGGTCTCACCCTCATCAGCAATCTCACGGGAGAAGTACACGTCGAAGATCGCCGCAAGGTCTTCGCCAAACGGATCGCCGGTCCGCGGGTCGACTCCGCCGGCCAGGAGCATGAACTCTTCGGCCTCGCGGTCCAGACTGGTGCTGATCTCCTCGTCGAGACGTTCGAAAAGCACGAGTCGCAGCAACAGCACCGAGCCCACCGAGGACAGCACCAGCAGGACCACCACGACGGCGACGATGCGGACGCGGATGCTCGACGTCCAGCGCCACGGAGTAGTCCCTCTCATATGGCTACACTAAGCCCCGGAGCCGAGCTCTCCCTGACCAGCCCGGCTGCGGGGTACGCCCAGCCATTCGACGTCGTGGCGCCGACCAACGGGTTGAACTGATTTCTCCGGGCAGCGTTGCCAGGCGGCCCGGGTCTGCAGCAGAATCGGCAGTACTGTTGGATGCTGGTGAGCATGAGGCTAACAACGCCGTCCGGAACCGCCGCTGCGGCCGTCGGCAGGACGGAGACACCATGAGCACGTCGATGACGACCGAAGCGCATGAGCCAGGATTACACTCCGCGGATCAACACGATCTGATCCGTGTCGAGGGAGCCCGCGAAAACAACCTCAAGGACATCACCGTTGAGATCCCGAAGCGCCGGCTGACGGTGTTCACCGGTGTGTCCGGTTCAGGAAAGAGCTCACTGGTCTTCGCCACCATCGCTGCCGAGTCCCAGCGGATGATCAACGAGACCTATAGCGCGTTTGTGCAGGGGTTCATGCCGAGCCTGGCCCGGCCCGACGTCGACCATCTTGAAGGTCTGACGACGGCGATCATCGTCGACCAGGAGCGGATGGGCGCGAACCCCCGGTCCACCGTCGGCACCGCCACCGACGCCAACGCGATGCTGCGGATCCTCTTCAGTCAGCTCGGATCCCCCTTCGTGGGACCCCCGACCGCCTTCTCCTTCAACGTGCCCACCCGCAAGGCCAGCGGAGTAATGAGCACCGACAGGGGCGGACGGGTTGAGAAGAGCGTGGTCAGGGACGCCGTCTATCTGGGCGGTATGTGCCCGCGGTGCGAGGGAATGGGATCAGTCACCGACTTCGACCTCACAGCGCTGTTCGACGAGACCAAATCCTTGGCGGAGGGGGGCCTCACCGTGCCCGGTTACAGCATGGACGGTTGGTACGGCCGCATCTTCAGCGGTGCCGGTTTCGATCTTGACAAGCCGCTTGGGAAATTCAGCAAGAAGGAACTCGACAACCTGCTCCATCAGGAGCCCACCAAGGTCAAGGTGGAGGGCATCAACCTCACCTTTGAGGGCGTCATCCCGAAAATTCAGAAGTCAATGCTCTCCAAGGACGTCGAAGCGATGCAACCCCACATCAGGGCATTCGTTGAGCGAGCTATCACCTTTCAGTCGTGCCCTGAGTGTCGGGGAACCCGGCTCAGCCCGGAAGCCAGGTCATCGAGGATCGAGGGCAGGAACATTGCCGACCTCTGCAGCATGCAGATCGATGAGCTGGCCAGGTGGGTTCGTGGCCTCGACGAACCGTCGGTTGCGCCGCTTCTGATGGGGTTGCAGCACCTGCTGGACTCGTTTGCCGGGATCGGGTTGGGTTATCTGTCCCTCGACCGTCCGGCTGGCACGTTGTCCGGGGGAGAGGCGCAGCGGACCAAAATGATCCGGCACCTCGGGTCGTCCTTGACCGATGTCACCTACGTCTTCGACGAACCGACCATCGGTCTGCACCCCCACGACATTGAGCGGATGAATGGACTGCTCCTCCAGTTGCGCGACAAGGGGAACACCGTGCTCGTGGTTGAGCATAAACCGGAAACCATCGCCATCGCTGACCATGTGATAGATCTGGGCCCGGGTGCCGGCACCGAAGGTGGCAACGTTTGCTTCGAGGGGAATGTTGACGGGCTGCGCTCCAGCAACACGATGACCGGCCGGCACCTCGACGATCGGGCTGCCGTCAAGGACACGGTGCGGGCGCCGTCGGGCACGCTCAAGGTGCGCCACGCCTCGATGCACAATCTTCGGAACGTGGACGTTGATATCCCGTTGGGCGTCCTGTGCGTGATCACCGGAGTGGCAGGCTCGGGTAAGAGTTCGCTGATCCATGGGTCGGTGGCCGGCGGTGACGGAGTGGTGGTCATTGATCAGGGCGCCATCAAGGGCTCCCGTCGGAGTAACCCTGCTACCTATACGGGCCTGCTGGAGCCAATCCGGAAGTCTTTCGCGAAGGCGAACGGTGTGAAGCCGGCTCTGTTCAGCTCCAATTCGGAGGGCGCCTGTTCCACCTGCAACGGTGCAGGCATCATCTTCACCGAGCTGGGGGTGATGGCCACCGTCGAGTCCACCTGTGAAGACTGCGACGGGAGGAGATTCCAGGCGTCGGTGCTTGAGTACACGCTGGGCGGCCGCAATATTTCAGAGGTCCTGGCCATGTCGATGACTGAGGCCGAAACATTCTTCAGCGCGGGCGAGGCCCGCACACCGGCGGCACACAAGATCCTTGACCGGCTGATCGACGTCGGCCTCGGCTATCTGACGCTGGGACAGCCGCTCACCACCTTGTCCGGTGGTGAGCGGCAGCGCGTCAAGCTCGCCACGCAGATGGCTGACAAGGGAGACGTGTACGTGCTTGACGAGCCGACCACCGGTCTGCACCTGGCCGATGTGCAGAACCTGCTGGGTTTGCTGGACCGGCTGGTCGACTCGGGTAAGTCGGTGCTGGTGATCGAACACCATCAGGCCGTGATGGCTCACGCCGACTGGCTGATCGACCTTGGCCCGGGCGCGGGCACGGACGGCGGCGAGGTGGTCTTCGAGGGCACGCCGGCCGAGCTGGTTGCCGCCAGATCGACGTTGACCGGCGAGCATCTGGCGGCGTACGTCGGTCTCTGAGACCTAGCCCACCCGCAGGGGTTCCGAAGCGGCGAATGATCCTCGGTATCTGGAGGCTGGGTGACGGTCCGGAAGGTGAGCATCCTGGCCGAAGAGCTTCTCCCTGAGCGTCCCGGGCCGGTAGTCGGTCTGGGCCAAGCCCCGCTTGCGCAGTTCGGGAAGGACCCCGTCGATGAAATCCTGATACGACCCTGGGATGGTCTGGTTGATGATGTTCACGCCGTCGATTCCCGCCTCCTGCCAGGTTTCAAGCTGGTCCACAATCTGTTCCGGGGTGCCGGAAATCTGCTGGTTGTAGGCTCGATAACGGGCAACGTCGGCGATGGTTGGGTTCCCACCCGGAACCGAAGCGAACAGTGCCTCGAGGACGCCACGGGCCCCGTCGGTGCGGACGTCCCCGAGCGTGGTTTCGAGGGGGAGCCCACCCAGGTCAACGCCGATACCGCCCCCAATGTGCGCCACGATCATGTCCAGGTCCAGATAGCCGTCAAGCTCCGCCTGCTTGCGCGAAACCTCAGCTTCAGTGGAGCCGACCACGAACGACAGCCCAGCGAAGAACTTGATGTCATCGTCGCGTCGGCCCAATTCCCGTGCGAGGGCACGTACCGAAGCGGTCGTCTTCCGGGCATAGTCGACGTTCGGTGCAAAAAGGAACGCGGCCTCGGCATTCGCTGCAGCGAAGTGCTGCCCCCGGCCGGACGACCCGGCTTGAAAAAGCAAGGGCGTGCGCTGTGGTGAGGGTGCCACCAGGTGGGGGCCCTCCACTGAATAGCGTGCCCCCTGGTGGTTGATTTTGTGGACCTTCGACGGGTCCGCGTGGCGACCCGTCAGCTTGTTTTGCAGCAGTGCGTCGTCGTCCCAGGAGCCTTCCCACAGCTTGTAGCAGACGTCCAGGTACTCATCCGCCCAGTCATAGCGGCTGTCGTGTTTGATCAGCCCGTCGTGGCCGAAGTTCCTGAACGAGTTCTCCAGCACGCTGGTGACAACGTTCCAGGCGACCCGGCCGTCGCTGAGGTGATCCAGGGTGGACAGCTGGCGGGCAAATTGGAAAGGTTCTGCCTGGACCACGGAACTGGTCAGGGCCAGGCCGAGATGTTCGGTGGTTGCCGCCAACGCTGACTGCAGGACCAGTGGATCGTTGGCGGGTACCTGAAGCCCCCGCTCCACGTGGGAGGTCCAGTCGCCGCCGTGGTTGCCGTACAGCCCGACGACGTCTGCGAGGAACAGCGCATCGAATTTTGCGTCCTCCAGGGTCCTTGCAAGGTCCGTCCAGAGCCGCAAGTCATTGAAACGGTGCTGCTGGGCGTCCGGGTGACGCCATTGACCGCCCAGGATGTGGCTGGTGGTATTCATGGCAAAAGCGCTGAGGAGCAGACGGGGCCGCTCGGTGAAGACTGACATCAGGGGTTACCTCCGGTAGTGGTCTGTGGGTGGGTTGCGGCGTCGCCAATGCTGTTAAGCCCGGCAGGAGTGGTTCCGTTGATCAGGTAGTCACCAACCGAGCGCGCCTTGAAAAGCGCCGGGTTGTGGGTGGCGACGGTTCTCGCGTTACGCCAGTGGCGGTCCAGCGCCTGGCCTCGACTCACAGCCGACGCTCCAGTGACATCGAAGAGTTCGCTGGTAGCCGCGAGCACCAGCGGTGGAACACCGATGTGGGCCCGCTCGACCGCGAGTTCGGCGCGGAGGAAGCCTGCCTCGGCGGCCAGCGCCAGGTCGGGATTTGATGCGGCGTCGAGGTCCCGGGCCGCCGCAGTCACAATGGCTTCGGCGGCATAGACTTTCGATGCCAGGACACCCACGTGTTCCTGGATCTGGGGGTCATTCCGGAACAGGCCCCCAGATCCCGTGTTGAAGGTGCGCGTCCGCGTTCGCACCAGGTGCGCCGCGTCGCGGAGCGCTGCTCGTCCAATCCCCGCCAGGACCGCGAGGAGGAAAAGCTGGAAGAACGCTGGTTCAAGCGAGCTCGTCACTTTGCGCTGCAGGATATCCCCAGACTCGACCGGCACCCGGTCGAAGATGGCTGTTCCTGTGCCCGTGAGCGGCTGCCCAAAGCCATCCCAGTCATCCACGAGGGTGACCCGCGGATCGTCGGCCTTCACCAGACCGTATTGCCTCCCTTCAACACCCTCGGTGCTCGCCATCACCACCACCCAGTCAGCGAAGATGCTGCCGGTGGTGTAGAACTTCTCACCGGTGAGAAACCATTGCCCTTCCTCCTGGTGTAGCCGGGTCTGGGTGGTGCCCAGGGCATTTCCTGAGCGTTCAGTGGCGGCGTTGCCGAAGATTTGACCACCGGCGATCCGGGGGAACCAGCGGTCCTGGAAATCGGCGGACTGCAACGCGGCCGTCTCAACAAACGAAAAGTGGGATCGCAACAGATGCGAGACGTTCGAGTCCGCCTCGGCCAGTTCAATCACCAGCCGAAAGAGGTGTTCGTGGCTCACCGGGTCGCCGCCGAAGCGGGCGGGGACGCGTAGGGTGGTAAATCCTGCGTCCCTGAGCCACCCCACCTGGTCGAAGGGCAGGATCCGGTCTGTTTCACGGGCCAGTGCACCCTCCGCGATGCGGTGAAAAACGGGGCGGAAGCGGGCGGCGAGCTCCTCGTATCTGGCCTCTCCGGCAGCCGGACTGATCCCTGGTCCGCTGTGGTGTGGTGCGATGGGCTGGATGGTGGGCGTCGTCGTCATGGGCCTGTCCTTTTAGATAGCGGAAAATGCGGCAACGCCGCGGTGTGGAACGCTGAGGGCTCGGAGGCGGTGACCGGGGTTGGAATCGAGGAGCAGCTGGGTGTACTCGTGGGCGGGGGAGGTGAAGACGTCAGCCGTCGGGCCTGTTTCGACCAGCTTTCCCCGGCGCATGACGCCGACTGTCGTGGAGATCCGTTCAACGACGTGGAGGTCATGCGAGATGAAAAGGTAACTCAGTCCAAGGTTTTGCTGCAGGTGCGCAAGGAGGTCGAGGATCTGCGCCTGGGTCAGTACATCGAGCGCGGACAGGGCCTCGTCCAAGACCAGCGTCCTGGCGCCGAGCGCGAGTGCACGGGCAATGGCAACGCGCTGGCGCTGGCCACCCGACAGCTCCTGGGGCCGTTTACCGGCGAGGCCAGGCGCAAGATCGACCTGTTCGAGGAGGTTAGCGACGTGGCTGTGCCGCGAGGCCCGGGAGCCGACCCGGTAGTTCCGGAGCGGCTCGCCAATGATCGCCCGGATCGGTAGGCGAGGGTCGAGCGCTGAGTCGGGGTTCTGGTAGACCAGCTGCAAGTTCCGCCAAAGCTCCCTCTTCTGGGCACGCGAAGCCGACGTGACATCTTCTCCCTGAACGAGGATCTGACCAGCCCCAGGATCGAGGAGGCGGAGGATCATGCGGGCGGTGGTTGACTTACCTGAGCCCGACTCGCCCACCAGGGCGAATGTGGTTCCCTGGGCGATGCTGAATGACACCCCGTCGACCGCCCGGTGCCGCTCACCCGCCCTGCTGAAGTCCCGGGTAAGACCGCGAACCTCAACTGCCGGTGGTGCAGCTGGCTCGTGCAGGGAGACTGCGCCTGCCTGCGCGGGACAGCGGTGTGGAGAGGCCTCGTCGAGCAGCCTTGCCGTGTATTCGTCTTCGGGAGCATCAAGAATGTCGGTCACCGAACGGTTCTCTACGATGCGACCCCGCCGCATGACCGCAATACGCGCTGCGTGGTCGGTTGCCACCGCGAGGTCGTGGGTCACAAAGACCACGGCAGTACCAAATTCGGTTGCCAGTCGTTCGAAGATCTGAAGGATCTTTGCCTGGACGGTCACATCGAGGGCAGAGGTTGGCTCGTCGGCGATAAGCAGTTCAGGTTGCAAGCTGAAGGCAATCGCGATGAGCACACGTTGCTTAAGACCGCCTGAGAGTTCATGGGGATACTGCTTCAGTCGTTCCTCTGGACGATCGATACCCACCAGGTCGAGCAACCGGAGGACCTCCGCCCGAACTGATTGACGGGTGCGCCGCTGGCCGTCGCGGTGCAGGTGGAAGACCTCCGCCAGTTGGGAGCCGACGGTTTTGACCGGATCGAGCGAAGCACCGGGATCCTGCGGTACCAGGGAAATCCGCCGGCCTCGGATCCGCTCAAGTTCCCTTTCCCGGGCCTCGGTCAGAATGGTTCCCCTTAGCGAGATGGACCCCGCGGTGCGCTGTGCTGTTGCCGGAAGCAGTCCGATAATCGACTTGACCAGAGTGGATTTTCCAGACCCTGATTCGCCAACCAGTGCAACGATCTCACCCCGATAGATGGTGAAATCGACGTCGTCGACGGCGGTCTTCGCACTGTCACCGCGTCCATACTCGATCGTTAGGCCGCGCACGGTCAGAAGAGATTCGTCTGCGCGACGCGGGGTCCGTCCGGGGGCCGCAGCCGGGGCGATGGGTGCTTCGTTGCTGTTCACTTGGTGCTCCTGACTAGATTCGGAAGGTGTTGAGGAGCTGCCGTCCGAGGGCGGCTAGCAGGATGACTGTGAGCACGATGACGAGGCCTGGCAGGGTAGTGAGCCACCACGCGGTGCCAAGGTATTGCCGCCCCTCGGCGATCAGGAGTCCCCATTCGGGGGTTGGCGGGGGAGCACCAAACCCGAGGAATCCCAGTCCGGAGATGGCCAGAATGGCGGCGCCCAGGTCGACTGCGAGCAGCGCCAGGACAGGTCCGCTGGCATTCGGCAGGAGGTGGCGAACAACAACGGACCAGTAGGTACCGCCATTGAGGAACGACGCCTCGATGAAGTCCAGGTTCCGCACCCGCAACACCTCTGACCGGACGACCCGTGCGAAGGACGCGACCGACGCGATGCCGATGCCGACACCCAGCGAGATGGGGCCGGGGGAGAACGCAGTGACGATAACCAGCGAGATCAGGAATCCAGGCACGGCCAGCAACACGTCCACGAGTCGCATGGCGGTGGCATCGGCGGCGCGTCCCGCGGTGGCTGCGATCACCCCAACGAGAGTCCCCACGACCAGACCGATGAGGACGGCCAGCCCTGCGGTCAGAAGGGTTTGCCGTGTCCCAAACACCACCCTCGTGAAGACGTCCCGGCCAAGATGATCCGTACCGAAGAGGTGCCTGACATCCGGTGCCTGGAAGTTATCGCGGGGCACACCGTCAAGCGGCGAGTAGGTGGTGAACCATTCAGGAGCGAGCGCCCAGGCAGCGACGACCCCCAAAGGCAGCGCCATCAACCACAGGGCGGGATTCTGAAAGCGGCGACGGGAGCCCGGTCCGGCCCGCCCAGTGGTGGGCACGACGCCGGGTCCGATCGTCGTCACTGGGCCGACGGACGGTACTGGACCGACGCTGGCAGGATAAACCTGGTGGTTGGAATCATTGAAGGCTGACATGAAAAAACCTCAATCGGAAGTAGGTCATCAAGCGGCTAGGGCCCGAGGGGCCCCTTGGCCGTTGCTTTTGAGGATGCGGGGATCAAGCAACGGGTACATCAGATCGACGGCCAGATTGACGACGACGAAAACCGTCGCCGTCAGGAGAACGAGCCCCTGCACAAGCGGCACATCCTGGGTAGTAACAGCCGTCAGCACCACCGAGCCCAGACCCGATCGGGCGAAGACGGTTTCAGTGATGACTGATCCCGCGAAGAGGCTACCCACCGTGATGCCCGTAATGGTCAGGGCCGGGCCGGCCGCGTTCTTCAGGGCATGCCGGAAGAAGATCCAGGTCCGTGAAGCCCCTTTCGCCCGAAGAACGTCGATGAAGGGCTGCTCGTAAACCTGATTCACGCACTTCAACAAGACCTGGGCGACGGGAGCCGAGACCACTGTCGCAAGCACCAGTACGGGGACCGCGAGAGACAGGAAGGAACCGTCCGGGAACAACGACATCACGCCCCAACGAATCGACAGCAGATCCAGCAGAACCAGTCCGAGCCAGAACGCGGGAATGGCTGCGAACAGGGGAGGCAGATTCACGAGCACTCGACGAAGCGCGCCTGACCGGGTCAGGGTGGCGCTGGCGACGATGAGGACGGCGATCAGCACTGCGAGGATAAAGGCCGACCCTGCAAGTGCCACGGTGGACCCGGCGACACCGCTGATCCGGTCCAGGACCGACTCACCGGATGCCAGCGAGTAGCCGAAGTCTCCCGAGAGGAGACCCACTAGTTGACTCAGGTATTGCACCGGCAACGGCTGGTCATAGCCGTACTGGCTTTTCATGGTGTCGATTGCTGCCTGATCGACCGCAGAGTCTGAGGTCAGGAAGATCGTCACCGGATCGCTGGGCAGAAGTTGCACCGCGAGGAAGACGAGAGTGTAGGCAAGCCAGACCACGAGAAGCGCCTGACCAATCCGTTGCACGAGGTAGCGGGCCATCGGTGCTAGCCACCCGTTTTCCATGCGCCTTGGAACACCGGGGCAGTGCCAGACGTAAACTCCACATGGGTGTCACTGTGGGCGCCGTAAACCTGGACCTCGTCCCACAGCACCAGCGAGTACGCCTTGTCGACCACCAGCGCGTATTGCTCTTCCGCCAGCAGCTCATCCCGCTCCGGGCCTGGCGCTGCAGCGCGTTCAGCAGCAAAGATCGCGTTCAGGTCTTCGTCGCTCGTGTGCGTCATCGTGTTGTTGGCTGGCTCGAAGATCGGGCCAAGACCGCCGTAGATGAACTGCCGGGTTCCGAAGAACTCGACCGATGGGTCTGGCATTGCCGTCGCCAGGAAAGTATTGTCACCAGCCCGGTTGTTGAGCTTGACGCCCAACTCCCGCCACTGCTGTTCGATCAGTTCGAAGGCGGGCTTGATGACCACCGAATTGTTGGAACTCGTCACGGTGACTTCAAGTTCAACTCCGCCCTTCGTGCGGATCCCGTCCGGTCCGACCTGCCAGCCGGCGTCGTCAAGCAGTCGATTGGCCTCGTCCGGTTGATACTCGAGCTCCTCGGACAAATCGGTGAATCCGGGCGCCTGGCGGTTCAGCACGGAGGCAGCGAGGTCGTAGCTGTCAGACAGAACGGTTTCCTTGAGACTTTGCCGGTCAATGCCAATCTGCAGGGCCCGGCGAACGTTCTCGTCGGCAAGCTTTCCGCTCCCGATGCGCACCGCCGCCATGTTGGCGGTCAGGTCCACCCCTTCCGCAGGCAGAACCTGGTTGCCGGTGGCCGCGAGCGTCTCCTCGTCGAGCGGCTGCAGGCCGCGTACCAGGTCCACCTGCCCCGATTGAACTGCCCCCGCGCGGTGGGCCACTTCGGGCAGATACTTGATGACCACCTTGTCCAGGTAGGCATCTCCCTGATTCGCGGCAGTCTCAGGAGCCCAAGCGTAGTCCGCCCGCTTGGCGAGGACTACTTCTTCGTCGGGTTTCTCCGACTCGAAGGTGAAGGGTCCGGACCCCGAAATTTGTGCGATGGCCGATTGTCCGGCGGCATCCAGTTCCAGTGTGGCGGGGGACACGAGCCCTGCCGTGACCGACGAGGTTGCGCGCAGGAAGTTTGCGTTGGGGGACGACAACGTGACGCGTACCTGGTCCTCGCCGATCACCTCGGCCGACTTGTAGCCGGCGAAATCCACGTTCGGCTGAATCTGGGCTGCCTCAATCCCGAGGCCCAGAGCATCGAAGTTGAGCTTCACGGCCTCAGCGTCCAGGGGGGCACCATCGCTGAAGGTGACACCGGGTCGGATGGTGAAGGTGAACTCGGTGGCGTCATCATTACCGGAGAATTCAGAGGCGATCCAGGGAACCAACTCACCCTGCTCGGGGTCGAAGTAGGTGAGTCGATCCA
Source organism: Arthrobacter sp. TMN-50 (assembly GCF_054511125.1). Classification (NCBI taxonomy): domain Bacteria; kingdom Bacillati; phylum Actinomycetota; class Actinomycetes; order Micrococcales; family Micrococcaceae; genus Arthrobacter; species Arthrobacter sp. TMN-50. The sequence goes on from NZ_JBTNDG010000016.1 coordinate 44,736, forward strand.
GCACACTATGGAGGACGTTCGATTTCTCATAGAACCGTGCGGATTGGGTCTGCCAGTTGTTGATCGGCGTCACCTCTGCGTACACCAGGGTTCCACCCTCAACGGGGTCACCGGTCGCGACGTCCGGGCCCGCGGCGGTGTTCGCAGCCGAACCGCAGGCGGTCAGGGCCAGCGCGGCGATGCTGAGCAGGGCTGTCACCCTAAATGGTCGCCGCGCGGTGACCCTCGTGAGCTGACTGTTCAGCCGAACGTGGTGGTCGCGTGAAGCGGGGTGGTCGCGTGAAGCGGGGTGGTCGCGTGAAGCGGGGTGGTCGCGTGAAGCGGGGTGGGAAATCATGCCGATCCTTTCAATAGTGATCGAGGTTCCCTATCCGCTCACGCTGAAGCATCGGACCGCCAGAAAGGAGGTCGATACCAACGGGGGACAAGGCTATCTCCATCGGTCCTGGCAGTAGCACCGGCCCCCGAAGGGGTGGTTGCTGCGGCTTCAACGAGCCAGGTCTCTCAGCCGCTCTGGATGGTGGTTCAGTCCCGGGGAGCGATACCCGGTGGACTACGGCGATCTAATCGCATATCGATTGGCCGATCAAGAAAATCGTGACTGACACGACTTTCGGCGAAACATTGGCCGTCGAATTGACCGACAGTTTTCTTTCAGCTTTTAGATTGCACCTCAATCACTCTGGCTTGAGGTGAGGCAGGCTGCCCGGCAGCTGCCGAGCTCGCTGATGGCGCGCCGGTACTGGCGGATGAGTAAAGACGCAGCAAGGTGCGTCTTTGATGGTCCTCTCGAACATTCGTTCAAACCGTTAGCGCGACATGTTGAGTTGGGACGAGTTGTTTCGGAGTCATTGACGATTGGTGAGTGACTGTTCAACATAGTGGGTGCATGCACAAATCTGACGAGCGGCGCTGTTCGTCCACCGTGCTGACAACCGCACCAGAGGACTTTGTCTCTATCAAATCAGGAACTTGAGGTTGTGACATATATTCGCCCAATGCCGCAACATGTTCACAGAAGTGGCGCACTGCTGGGAGGCCCGGACGGGCGTTCGTACTGGTCTCGAAAACTGAGGTTCCCGGTGCCCAGCTGCGATGAGTACTTTTAGCCGGAAAGAGCTCTGCCGTTCGTCGGTAGCGGCCTCCTGAGAGCCGCTTCATTCAGTGGGAGGTCGCCTTTGAAGCTGATGGCTTGTTGTCATTGCGGGCGTCGATGACGAAGACGTTTGGTGACTCATGAAGATTGAGTTCACGAAGTACGGTTTGTACTCGGACAATTTCTTCCGCCGTATAGCAAAGGATCAGCTTGAACGACTTGTTCGTGTTGTTCGCCGCCTCATAAATTGGGACTTGGTGCTCAAGGTTTCGCTTCAACTGTGAGTTCTTGCCCAGCTTCATCTCCACGAGGGTTTTATCGCCTGATCCCTTACTGACAGCATAATCCACGGGCCCTCTGCCATTGTTTGGTTCTCGGTTAACATCGAAGGCTGATCCGTGCCACAGACAGTAGAAGATTAGCTGCGCGTCTTTCTCTGTTCCCGCAACTCGCCCTTCCTTGTTTAGGAGCTGGTACCCTTCTTGGTCTTCAATGAAACGTTTGAAGGCTAGGATCCTTGCTCGAGTTTCTTGGAAACTGTTCCAAGGTAGATCATTGAAGTCGCTGGTCGTTGCGAGTTCCTTCGATACTTCTTTCACAGAGTCGATAAGGAGCTGCTTCATCTCACGAACACGCTCTGTGCTAAGCCGTTCCGCTTGGTCCCCTTCATCCTCCTTCAAGCGAATGTAGTGATCTATAAGTTCCGGGAAGGTGCGGATCGTCCGCTGGACTGCGCGGCTGACGTCTTCGCGTTTTGGCTTCAGTCCTAGTTGTTTTGTGAAGTAGGAATTGACTCTAGCCCGCTGCTGGTCGTCTGGTATGGCATCCGGCAACCGATCAAAACCAGAGATCAGATCATGATTGCTGATCCAGGTATCTTCCTTCGTCAATATATCGATGGGTGTGAGTATGAAGAACTCTGAACCCCTTGCGGGGAGATAGAACTTCAAGTGTTGCCATACCTCGGTCTCATAATTGAATCGAGCACGGGGTACATTAAAAACTTTGCAGTGCTTGGGGTCAAGTTGGGCCCGAGCGAAGGTCTGTGTGTACTCCAGAAGGAACTCTTTAATTAGATTCGTCGTGAAGTCGCTGATGTTGTCCTTGCCAACCCCTTCCTGCAGAAGACAGACCTTTTCTAGGTGGCTGCTCCTTGTGACCTTCTCATCGCCAAAATCTTGAAATATATCGTTCAACGATGCTTTCAATCCCCTAGCGAACTTGATGCCCAACCCACTTCCCCGGTTGCCGCCAAGGCACACTCCGAGCCAGTTTTCTTTGACCTCTTGGAACATGAACAGTTCTTTGATGGTTCCGAGGTCAAGCTCTTCAGATGCCCGCTCGCGCAAGTAGCCAAGGTATCGAAGGATGCCCTCATGAAGGGATTGGTAATCCGCCTTATTGCTATGGAATAACAGGAATGGGTCGATGAAAACGGGTAGATCCGAGATCACATTTATATCCAAGGCCCCGTAATCCTCAAGGCGCTCAACGTCGACTTCGAAATGTTCAGAAAAAAATAGTCGAATGTCGGGTTGGACGTTAGGCATAATTTTCACTTTCCCCGAGTGTTTTCTCTGAAGTCTAGGCCCTTTTGTGGAGCTGGGCCTTAGTGCGTCGGCGTGCGGCACGATGCGGTGGGCCGCGCTTCTGGTGGCCTTGCAGGCTTTCGAGGCCTACCGGACTGTCGGTGACGGTTGGCTGGATGAGCCGGAGAGAAGAAAGGGGCCGGTAGAGTCGTCGGGTGAGCGAAGCGCCTAGCCAACATGTATTTATCTCCTATGTCAGAGAAGACAGCGATCGAGTTGACTTGCTCTGCGATGTATTGCGCGCATCCGACATCCCCTACTAGCCCGGATTTTTCATCGGGCCTCTGATCGGCCGGGTTTTTGAGTTTGCCGCTGCTGATCGGGTGGAGGCCGCTTTTGGGCGTGACGGTGTGTCCCTTGGGCCGCCGGGTGAG